>CAZHPY010000059.1:0-10497 GCA_964534705.1 uncultured Planctomycetia bacterium
GGTGACGACTCGACGTTCCTGAAGCGCGAATTGACGATCGGAAGCGCGTCCGGTGAATACAGGAAAAGATACGGTTGCTCTTCGTAAAGGATATCGTGTATCTCCCGGTAGATCTGCGTACGCTTCTCCTGATCAAAGGTCGCCCTTCCTTCTTTGAGAAGTTCATCGACCCGTTCATTCTTATACCCTATAAAGTTGAACTCGCCTTCGCGCGTCTTTGACGAATGCCATATGTCGTAGCAATCGGGGTCGCGCGCCAGGAACCAGCCCATCAGCACTGCTTCAAAGCGCCTCTTATTTATGAATTCGTTTATCATGCTGGACCATTCTATGACGCGTATCTTCATCCTGATGCCTGCGGCTTTCAGGTGCCTCTGTATAAGCTCAGCGCACCGCAGACGCTCCGCATTACCCTGGTTCACAAGCAACGTAAACTCGAAATCCTCATTCCCTTTCTGGATCCATCCGTCGCCATCTACATCCGTCCAGCCCGCTTCTTCCAATAGGCGTCTTGCCTTTTCGGGATCGTAAGGGGCCGGTTTTATGTCTTTGTTGTATGCCCAGGAGTCGAGCATGAATGGCCCTGTTATAACTCTGGCCAGGCCATAGAAGATAGTATCTATTATTTCCTCTTTATTTACCGCATAATTTATTGCCTGCCTTACCCTTGGGTCCCGGAATTTAGGGTCCGTAAGATTATACCCCATATACGTATATCCGAAACTTGGGTACTTAAATTTATTATAATGGGCCTTAAAAAAACTATTATTTGTCTGCCTTGTATATTCCAGGGGCGAAAGAGACGTCATGTCCACGCCCTGAGTTTCAAGTTCCAGGAACGTAGTGGCCTCATCGGGGATGATCCTGTAGATATACCTGTCTATATAAGGCCGCCCCTCAAAATAATCGTGGTTCGATACCAGCTCTATTTTATCTCCCGTCTTCCATTTCCTGAATTTATATGGGCCCGTGCCTATGGGCAAGCGTGAAAACGGCGTCTTGTTAAGGTCTTCGTTCTTTAACAAATGTTTGGGCATTATCCACATACCCCAGCTTGACAAGGCCGGCGCGAAGACTTCCTTATATCTTATTCTGACGGTATAGTCATCGATGACAACCAGGCTCTCGATGCGTTCAAAATCGCCGCTGTATGGAGTGCGCACCGAGGGATCTATAAGTTTCTTATATGTGAATTCCACATCGCGCGCAGTCAATGGATAGCCATCATGCCACAAGACCCCTTTTCTTAAATGGAAGATTATCACTTTGCCGTCTTCCTGTATGTCCCAGTTCAGGGCAAGATCGCCTATAATATTTATATTCTTGTCATATTTTACAAGGCCGTTAAACACCATGCCGCATATGTCACTTGAAGCTGAATCAGAGGCAAGGATAGGGACAAGGCTGCGGGCGTCACCGCTTGCGGCAACGACTATCGCGTCGCCGTATGACGGCTCTTCTTTTTCAGCACCGGCAGGGGCCGGGCCTGAAACAAAAAAAGAAAAAAGTGCCGCTGCTATTAACAGCGGCACTTTCTTATATGCGGATATCGTCTTTATGATCAATAGTCAAATAATGGCGATTCCTCCTGCACAGGCTGCGGATATCCTCCGCTTGTCGTAGCAGGCGGCATCACTCCACCCTTTGCAACCAGCGACCTTCCCCTATGGCTTGTCATTACACCAAGAAGGAGGCATACCAGTATATAAAGTACCGCTGCAACGGATGTGGCGCGCTTTAAGAACACTGATGATTTGGTACCGAGTATTGTCTGCGTCTGGCTCCCGCCAAAAGACTCACTTAAGCCTCCGCCGCGTCCGGCCTGAAGCAGTATGACTGCTATCAGGATAAGAGAAACGATTATGTGTACTGTAATGATCAATCCGTAAAGCATCTTCTTACCTCTTTCAGGTTAGGCAATTTTTGATTATCTGAACAAACGAGTCTGCCTTAAGGCTCGCTCCGCCCACAAGAGCGCCGTCTACATCCTCCTGCGAGATCAATTCCTTGATATTGTCCGGCTTCACGCTTCCGCCGTACTGTATCCTTACGGCCTTCGCTATTTCCTCGCCGAACATATCCTTGAGTAGTTTCCTGATATACTGATGGACTTCCTGCGCCTGTTCCTTTGTGGCATTAACGCCTGTCCCGATCGCCCATACAGGTTCATAAGCAATGACGGTTTTAAGCATTTCTTCTTTTGTCAGGCCTGCAAGGGAATTAATAACATGGTCTTTTATAACATCAAAGGTCTTCCCTTTTTTTCTTTCCTCAAGCTTCTCGCCGACACACACGATCGGCTTAAGGCCTTCTTTTAAAAGCGCCTTTGCCTTCTTATTGACAGTTTCATTTGTCTCGCTGAAAAACTGCCTGCGCTCGGAATGGCCTACTATGACATATTCGCATCCTACATCTTTCAACATCGGCGCTGAGACTTCACCCGTAAATGCGCCCTCTTTTTCCCAGTAGCAGTCCTGCGCGCCAAGCTTCACGTTAGTCTCCATCGTGACTTCCTTGACGTCGCTTAACGAAGTATATGGCGGACATACAACGACCTCGACATCTGTAATATCATATACAGAGCGCTTTATCGAATTGGCCAGGTCTATCGATTCTCCGATATTTTTATTCATCTTCCAGTTGCCGGCTATGATAACTTTTCTCATGATTATTTATCCTGTAGCGCATCTATACCTGGTAAGCCGGTGCCTTCGAGATATTCCAATGAAGCCCCGCCTCCGGTAGATATATGCGTCATCTTATTTTCAAGTTTAAACTTTTTCATTGCGGCTGCCGTATCGCCTCCGCCGATAATAGTCGAACAATCTTTTAACCCCGCAAGGAACTTTGCTATATCCGAAGTCCCCTTCGCGAATTTATCCATCTCAAACACGCCCAGCGGGCCGTTCCATATGACCGTTTTTGAACCCTTCAGCTTATCCTCAAATAATTTTATCGTTTTTGGGCCGATATCAAGGGCCATCCAGCCGTCCGGGATATTGCCGTCCACTATCTTTGAGTTGGCATTGGCGTCAAATTTATCCGCTATAACATGGTCGACGGGAAGGACCAGCGCCACATTCTTTTTGGCTGCCTTGTCCAATGCGGCTTTTGCTGTCTCAAAACCGTCTTTATCAAGTTTTGACGAACCTATGGAATCGCCTTTGGCTTTCAAAAAAGTGTACGCCATGCCTCCGCCTATCAAAAGGGCATCCACCTTATTTAAGAGATTGTCTATTACCTTTATCTTATCCTTTACCTTTGCGCCGCCTAATATGGCTACAAATGGCCGCCTGGGATCATCGACCGCGCTGCCCAGATACTGGATCTCTTTTTCCAGCAGGAATCCGGCTACCGATGGAAGATATTTGGTCACGCCTTCGGTTGAAGCATGCGCCCTGTGGGCAGTCCCAAAAGCATCGTTCACGAACAGGTCGCCAAGGCTTGCCAGTTCTTTTGCGAAAGCAAGGTCGTTCTTCTCTTCCTCCGCATGGAATCTCAGGTTTTCCAGGAGTACCACATCACCCGGCTTCATGGCATCGACCGCAGCCTTAACGGCGTCTCCTATGCAATCATCTGTCTTAACCACTTGCCTGCCCAGAAGCTTTTCGAGGCGTTCGGCCACCGGAGTCAGGCGCATAGAATCTACCACCTTACCGTCCGGCCTGCCCAAATGGCTCATCAGGATAACTTTCGCGCCGTTATCGATAGCGTACTTTATCGTAGGCAAAGCCGCCCGTATCCTGATGTCATCCGTGATGTTCAATTTATCGTCGAGAGGAACATTAAAATCCACTCTTATCAATACACGCTTGCCTTTTAAATCTACATCCTTGATTGTCTTTTTCATATTGATCAACCTTTTCCTTGTTATATAAGACGTAGTGTATATTTTATCTGATTAACTTTTTTTGTCAATTGTTATTTGGAGGGGGACTATCGAGTTAGCGTATGGAAAACCTTCCTAGGGGGTATTAGCGCTTTTCTCATCTATACTCTTCTTTATTGACCTGATAAGCGCATCCCAGTCTATAGGTTTTACAATATAATCAACTACCCCGCATTGATAGGCTTTTAATTTATCGCTTTCCTTATCTAAACCCGAGAGGACTATTATAGGAACATTCATGCCAATGGGATCTTGGTCAAGCATCTGACATGTCTCTATGCCACCCAGTCCCGGCATAAGAAGATCCAGCAGTATGACATCCGGGATAAATTCATGCACACTGGCAAGGATATCTTTTGCTGTTGACAATACTTTGATCTCATATCCGTAATGCTCGAGTCGCATCGTTACCAAATTCGTAAAATCTTGTTCGTCGTCGATCAATAATATCTTCTTTTTTTTCACATTTCTCCCTTGTCAAATATTTGTTAAGCCTTCTATTATTTGGCCCCAGACGCTTTTTTAAGCGCCTTCATATCCTCTTTTATTGAAGAAACGTCGCTTGTTAGCGTATTTATAGCCCCTTCCATAGCCTGCAGGCGGCTTTCTAATTTCGAGAATTTCATTGATACATATGCGTCAAGCGGCATCGGCCTGATATAGCCCTCTCCCCGCTCAATAGGCCTGTCCTCCGGGACCTGGAACCGGATCCCATCCACAGTCTTTACTACGGTGGTATTATTATATTCTTCGGAGTATTCCACATCGGACCCATCGGCAGATAACGGAAAAATAGAGACAAGCATCAGGATGAGTAATATATACGGCATGTTGCGCCCCCCCCTACTCCGCCGGTCCGGCCGTTAACGATTTCTTCAGCATGGCGATCCTCATCGATTCCCTGTCAACTACATCATTCAGTTCGTTGAAATAGCCCTTGAACTTTTCTAAATGAATTTTTGTTTTCGGGGCGACTTCATAGGTAATGCCGTTTAAGCTTTTCAGGTTCAAATCATTGGTATTTCGTATCTCCTTAAGCCATTTCGTAAGATAAACTAAGGGTGCTTCGGTCAGGCTTTTATCATGCGTTGTCTCAAGAATGCCGATCATGTAAAAGTATGCATCCACCTGCGATACAGTTAAAACACCCGAGCTCCACATACTGTTCACCACTATGATATCACTGGAATCCATCATAAGAGGTTTGATGTCCCGGCATTCCATAAAGATCTTATTGCGGATATCTCGAAGAGGCGAGTCCACGGCATACGCATTAAAACTCAAAACAATAAGGATTACTGCCGCTAAAAAAACTTTTTTCATATGCACCTCCCATTTATTCCGCTTTGCCCTTCAAAATATCGAACAAATCGGCCCTTCATTGCGAAACGGCTATCCGCGAAACGGCCATACTGCAGCTGGCTATGCTTAGATCTTTTGATTTCGGGCTTATCTCATATTTATCGATCGTCAGGAGCTTGCTTGAATTTTCTATGTCGAACATAAATTTGGCAAGGTCCTCCATTTGCGCTTCACAATTCAGATTGATCGTGTATTTTCTGGACAGGCCCATATTTTTTGTGACACCCGGTTTCATATCGCTCAGGTAAACTGAATCTTTACTTGCTATCGTTTCGATCTCTTTCAGTATGGACGTTGCCTCTTCTTCTTCGGATCCCGCGGTACCCAAAAAAGTGTTGTATTTGGCGCTTTCGGCCTTAATGCGGTCTTTCTCGGCAAGCATGCGGACATTCTTTTTGATATTCGATTCTTTCTCGTGGATCTCCTTGCCCAAGGACCCTATCATGGAAAAGATCGGAGAAACGATCAGGCGATCCAACAATACCAGCGATACGACAAAAACCGTCCCATAAAGGATCGCCTTCTCCCTTTTGGATAGATGAGAAAGAAAAGCATGCAACGCCTGCAATTTTATCATTCCTATTCTCTGCCTTCCTTTTCGAGCAGACAGACTATTTCAAAATCGGTCATGTCTTTCGTCCCCTCTTTTCTCTTCGAGGTGTATCGCGTCTTCACATCCTTGAAATGTTTCGATTTTTCCATCTCGGTCACGAAGGAAAATACCGTGGACATGGATTCAGTCGACCCTCTTATATTTAATTTCCCTTCACTGTCATATCTTATGTTGTTAATCGATATATCAATGGGAGCAATACCATGCAACTCCGAAAGCACCTCCAGGGCCCGGCCTTTTTCCTGCAGATAATTCCTTATGAGGCTTACCCGGGTAAAATCTCTTTCCAGTTTTTCTGCCTCCTTATTCAAGGAATTAAAATTCCTATTCAGGCTCCTGAGATATGTACTTTTAAAATAAATATTGCTGATCAGGGAAATACATATCAAAACAAAGATGGTAAGTATAAAGATACCTGTTTTTATTAACTCCCTTCCCCTTTCTTCAAGCTGTCTTTTTAGTTTGATCTCTTCCGGTATAAGATCGACCTTTATCTCTTCCCAGGCAAGGAGGGGCGCAATCACGTTCAGAAATGATATCCGTTTAGTCGAATATACCGTCTTCAACGCTTCACCCGCCGTTACCAGGTTTTTAAGATAGGGTACCGCCTTTACCGGCATATGTATATCGTTGGCTAAAAGAACTTCCAGGCCCGGGCAATCTTCAATAGCTCCCGTGATAACCATCGCGTGCAGGTTCTTTTCTATGTTCTCATTCTGGTATGCTTCAATAGAACTCTTCACCTCTTCAATAAACCTTGTCTTGTATTTTTCTTTTTCATCAGCCAGATACTGTGAGCCTATAGGAATAGACCTGACAAAGACTACCTTGTTTTTAAAAACAACGCTGAAATCGGTGAAGTTTTCATCGATGTGGACAAAACTTGACGGCAAATCTGCCGTTTCCAGTTTGATTATTTTCGAGGCGGCCCATGCCAGGCCTTCAGGCGCAAAAAGAACTTTTTCCAGTCTTAAGCCCGCCTTATCTATTATATCGAATTGCCTCTTTATGATACTCCGCGTCACTATCACCAGCAGTATCCTGGTATAGTTATGTTTTGAAACACCGATATTTATATAATCGACTACAACTTCCTCGCGGGAATAAGGCGTGTGCCTCCCCGCCTGCAGGTTAATGATATCCTTTATCTCTTTAGGGTTTACAGACGGTATCTCAATATTCTTGGTTATAATTAAATTGGAAGGTATCGTAGCCACTATATGCGGATTTTTTATATCGAGCATGCGAAACAAATCGGATACGATCTTAGATATCTCATTGTTAGGCAGACCCGCTATTTTCCTGCTATAAAGGGCAGCGACCTCCTTTTTTTCGCCAGAGCACCGTACATGCGCAAGCTTTAAGTCGGTATCGCTTATATCCAATCCAATAAGGTCGCGACCGCCCATTCCGGGCAATAGCATGTTCATCATCCTTCCCGCCAATACAGCACCTTACCTGTTTTGTCGACAACACAGGTCGTTTCAATCGAGGTTTCTCTTATTTCTAACCGGGACTTCTCTTTGATCGTAAAGAAATTAGATCTTGTATCCAGGTTTTGGTCCGCTATCACGCTGAGCTGCGCTATCTGGGAATCTGTCAAATGATAAGCCTGGCTTAAGGCAGGGACTATGGTGCCGGGCATGGTGAAAATGACATCGTCGCCGTCCCCCCTGACGCCATCTTTCCCATAAAGAAGCGCCATGATCTTGTTTACCATGTCCCCGGTAACTCCCAGGGCAAGAAGGACGACCCCTGAAGTGGTATTTATATTGACCCTCCCGTCCCCGTAGACAGTAATATAATCCCTTGTCTTTTCAAATACATCCTTTGTCATGCCCTTAACCAGCAGGACCTCTTCAAGCGATTCAAAATTTGAATCCTTTGCTTCATAAGGCGCCGGAAGACCCCTGTAATAAAAATCTTCGGCGCTTCCCAGAGCTATGGAAAGTTCGCTATCCGCGTCCCGCCAATCCACGATGGAAGCGGCCAGTTCCTGCGCTTCGGTAGCCTCCAAACCGGCGGTTATCTGAAACAGGCGTTCTAGAACCTCGCGATTTGCTTTATTAATATTTATCTTTCTTTCTTCATCGATCAATCCATATCTGGTCTCAAAAGCCCCCGTCTTTTCGTCAAAATAATTATAACATATGTTAGACATACCGTCATTGACTTTAAAATCCCTGAAAAGGTCGACATTGCTGCTCCAGGTATCGTTAAAGGCTTCATATGTTTTTTCTTCCGCCGTCCCTAATTCGACGATAGCGCGTTTTATCCCCGCTTCGGCTACGAAACGTAACTTGTCCCTCTCATCAAGCCGCTTGACGACCATGACTTTCTGTCTTGTCTGATAACCTAATATCACGGCAAATGAAGACAAAAGACAGAGCGACCAGAGGGCTATTATCAGGATACTGCCCCCGCGGTTAGTTTGATATCGGGATATTGACCGTTTTAGTAAATTTATCCGTTTGGCCATTGTTTTTCAATACTATTTCCATTCTTACGGCGAGGGGAGGGTCTTCCTTCGACCACTCATCGCGCCAGCGGTATTCCATTTTTTCGGCGTCATAACCATAGCATTGAAACGTGAGCGATTTGACATGCCGCAACAATACCTGCTCCGTCCCCGCCCTGCCCTCATAAATGTCAGAGTAATCCATCACCGTTCTTTTCACCATATCCGCGCTATCATTATATATGTACCTGATCTTTCCAATGCTGATTTTCCCCAATCTCATGCTGTTAACGGTAGTGGTGAATTCGAGAGAGTCTTTCTCTCCCGTAAAATACATTCCTGTCATTTTCAGGGTATTTCTCAAGTCGGATGCGAATTTTTCGAACAATATGTCCATCTCTTCCACCGGGATCTCCTGATTTACCTTCAGCCAGATCTTAATACCATTATTGAAGGTCACGTAAAGAGCCAGCGAAACGACGGAAAGTATCGCGGTAACTATAAGCATCTCTATGAGTGTAAAGCCGGCTCCCGGCTTATTTTTTTTCATAAATAGCAAACGCGGTTCGTGATATCTTTACAGGTCTTTTACCTACCTGCCGGGATAGCGATAGATCTATTTTATATAAATTTTGAGTGGGCGTATCCACTATCAAACTATTCGATAAATTCCATACAAATTTCTTATCCTTGACCGCCAGTTGTCCGACCCCTCCTACATTAACAAATCCTCCGAAACGCGACAGGTCATCCTGCGCCTGCCAGATCTTTTCATCCGCAATGGAAAGGACGTTCAGATAATCATAACAATAGTTAAATGTGTCCAGGGATATAAAAAATGCCTCATATACCAATAAGGCCATTAATGATAAGACCGCGACCGCGATCATCGCTTCTACAAGTGTAAAGCCGGATCTTTTACTCATTCCCAATTTTTGACGTCGTCAGCGCTTTCCACACCGTCTTTACCCAGAGAATACAGATCGTAGTCTGCGGTTCTGTGCTCGCCCGGGCATTTATACTTATATTCTCTTCCCCATGGGTCAAACGGCTTCTTTTCCAGATACGGTCCATTCCAGTTGGAAGCCGAAGATGGCCTGCTTAGAAGGGCATTTAACCCCTCCTCGGAACTTGGAAAATTACCGTTATCAAGCTCGTAAAGCTTAAGAGCTGTGGAGATATTCGCCTGTATATCCGCCCTGGCGGCAGCTACCTTTGCCTGTTCGCCCCTGCCCACAAACCTGGGCAATACCATAGCGACCAGCGCCCCTATTATAATCACTACCAGCATAAGTTCGATCAAGGTAAAGCCTTCCGTTCTTTTCATTTTCTCACCTCCGCACTCCTCTTTTTATACTTCTTCCAAATACCGTCTCCATCGGCCATCAAGTTCTTCAAGACTATGTATATAATCGGGATAAGTGGATTTCAGGGCCCCTTCAGTGGTTTTTCCATCCCTTAACTCCCGGCAAAAGCGCGCAAAAGCGTCGGAGCCGTATTTTTGTATCAAAAAATCGACAAGCGAAACAGCCTGAATATAATAAATATTTATCAGGTGTTCTGTGCTCAGGACAAGCGTAGTCGCCTCGCCCGTTCTTGTGCGGGTCGGACGGATAAAAACAGAGTCCTTTTCCTTTAATATCCTCATATTTAACAACATCATATCCTTCATGGAAAGCAACTTATCCTCCATGTATAATTGCCTGACCAGCGTTCTCACGCGCTCTTTTTTTCCTTTTTCCGCCCACTGCGCGACGCCCTCGTCTAGCCAAAGGGGAACCTCGCCCTTGAATCCGACAAAATCCCTGAATATAAGATGCGCTATCTCGTGAGGAAGCACCATTCTCAAAAAATCTTCACTGCCGGTATGGGTCGAGATGCTTTTTTTCAAATAATCCGCCACGCCTTCGGACCAGTCCGGCTGATTAGCCCCCGCTAAAAACGATTTTCGGTCGGGATATATATATATCTTCACCCTCTTTTCCCATAACCAGAATTCCTTATATCTGGGATAGCCAAGACTGGTAGCGATCTCTCTATAATAGGCCTCAGACTTATCAGCTACCTCCCGCACGAACCGATCATCGCCTGTCGTATAATAAATAATAAAATGTTCGCTTTTTAATTCCTGCCAGTCAGGGACCTGGGCTGACCACAAAGAAACGGCAGATCCAA
>CAZHPY010000060.1:0-10485 GCA_964534705.1 uncultured Planctomycetia bacterium
GGCCTCACTAGCTTTTCCCGATACCGCCTTCCCTCTCTCAACCCCAAGGGCAAACGATATCACAAGAAGCATTATTATGCCTATCGCGACAAAAACAAGCCTTTCGGCGTTCAGGCTGAACGCAAAATCGGCCTGTTGGAACAGCTGCCCAAATTTACGCGGTTGCTTCTTGGGGGCCTGAAATTCAAATAGTTCTTTCTGTGTATTATCTTTTTCCATACTTGCATAAATAGACTGTATTACTACACTTGATCCAGTATTTCGCCTGACTCTGTAGCCGGCTCATCCTAACAACAAGCGCGGGACATTATAACACGGACATGCCTAAAAATCAATCCCTTACAGTGACCGTCCCTACGTTAAGCTTGAATAATTTTCCCGATATCTGGAGAGCGGGTGAGTTTATATTGCCCTTTGTCTTGACCGAAAAGCTCTTCCATTCTTTGGGCTCATCCATCATTATCACAGACGATAACTCGGAAGGTATATCCTTTAATACGTCCCTTGAAAAATAGATGGTAATGTCGGTATCGACCGTATTATTGTAGAATATGTCCCCTGACACGGATAGCCTTATTTCGTTACCGTTTGCCGCAAAATTTTTCAGGGTCAAGCCGTTAGAAAATATTTCAACTGTCCCCGAAACCTCTTTATATGTCCATTTTCCTTCGAACGGAATAGAGACTATCTTGTTAAGGGAATCGTATGAACTTGCGGCTTCTTCCGGGGCGCTCCTGATAAAATGGACGTCCCGGAATTTGAAATCTATATCGAGGCTTTTAAAGAGAGACGTGGTCTTATTAAGCTTGAGCGAGGCTTTAGTTGAATAGAATCCCATGCCCAGGCGCTTGTTCATTATCTTGAGGTTCTCGAATAAATAGCCATTCAGAGGGTCCTTCTCAATGGACTTGTAGGAAATGCTTATGCCGTAAAATTTAGAAAGTATAAGCATGGGGGCCTTATTGAAAAATACGGTAAAAACGATCGCGGCCGCCAGGATGACGCAACAGGTTATAATGAGTATCTTTTTCATCTAGCTCCCCCAGCAGATGGAGTCAAAATCACATTTACCGCATTTATCGTCGTCTCTTTGCGGCAGTTTTTCGAATCTCAGGTCTTTGATATCCGACCATATCCTCTTTATGACCTTTTCCATCTCCCCGACCATGTCCTCTGATATTTCCACGCAAAAGTCAGCGTAGTCGCCTTTTTTGTAACCATATTTCCTAAGGTCCGTTTTGAGCGGCTCTATGAATACCAGTACCCCATGGGTCACTTTCCTGCCGCGGGATTCGCTCCTATCGCGTTCATAAAGCAGCTTGTAGCAGACCAATTGCCTAAGGTAGCCATCGCATTCCTCGCTTGCCAGGTCACGGAATTCGTTTATCTTCTTTATGTGGTCATCGCCTTTTCCGGTCTTATAGTCGACGATGCGGACCAGCGATCTTTTTTCGTCCACCCATTCCACCTTGTCATATTTACCGGTAAATATGATGTTATCGCCTATGGTGGTCAGTATCTTCTTTTCGAGGTCCATCGGCATGATGGGATCTTTCGAGGCTTTTTCGTACCAGTTCCTGATACTGTCGCCTTCCGCCTTTTTACTGCATTCCATCGCCATTGCCTTATCGGCGCCCTGGTTCTTAAGCTCCTTGTCGAACTCGCCCAGGAAAAATTTGAATGAAGGGAATTTTTTGCTTCTCTTGAATTCCTTATAAGTTTCTTCCAGGGCTTTATGGACACAGTTACCGAATACAAGGCTCTTCTTCTTTGCGCCCGGGAGCTTAAGGACGTCGTTATACAGGAACTTTCTCCTGCAGGTCATGTAATTATTAACTCGCGTAGGGTTCAGGGAAAGATTATTGACCATGTCTTTCAGGATGGCCTCTGTCCCGATAAAAGGGTCTGAAAGATCGGTGAGCTCCAGCGACTTTGACATGACCTCTTCCTCATTGACATATTCCGGCGACTCTTTATGTATGTCCATATTATTCAGATATGAGCTTGAGATCGTATTTTCCGTAGGGCTCGCAGTAAAGGTCAGCGTGGACCTTGCCCTGGTGATCGCTACGTAGAACAATCTCGTCTCGTCATATAGCGCAAGCTGCTTCAGGAGGGATCTTTCCTTTATCCTTTCCTTGGTCTTGAAAAGGGTCGCCGGTAACGGGATCTTCTCCGGTATCGGCCTCGCCGGCCAGTTCTTATTTTGCAGGCAGAATGGTATTATGACAGAATGGAATTCCTGCCCCTTTGAGCCGTGCGCCGTAAATATCCTCACACCGTCCTGGGTCATTGTCACAAGCTGGCCCTGTATCGGGAGATTATGGTCCTGCCTGGTCTTCATCTCCTGGATAAAGTCGCCCAGGCCTATGCCCGGATTCGCCAGATCCGCATTCTTTACCATATTTACAAATGAAGTTATGGCCCTCAGGTCCCTTATCTTTAATACCTGTTTATCGGCATATGCCTGTAAGACGTATTTGAACATCCCGGAGTCTTTTATATAGTTCAGCAATATTGTATGGACCGTACGCGTCTGGGCGTCATCAAAAAGACGTTTTATGGCTGTGCTGGCGCGGTGTGACCCGAAATAGCCGAAAAATTCCGCCAAGAGAGTTATTGTCCTGTTCTTCTCTTTCTTTTTATTCACTTCATTCACGAATTTGAGTATCTCAGCATGC
Organism: uncultured Planctomycetia bacterium; assembly: GCA_964534705.1. Taxonomy (GTDB): domain Bacteria; phylum Omnitrophota; class Gorgyraeia; order 2-01-FULL-45-10; family 2-01-FULL-45-10; genus CAZHPY01. The sequence continues at coordinate 2,682 of CAZHPY010000060.1, forward strand.
GGTATTTCGAAATAATCGGATGTGATGACCTTATAAAATACGAGGTCCTTTTCAGCGGCAGTGTCTCCGTTAATGGATATAAGTTCAAGCACGTCCAGGAGTTGCCTGACCCTTTTTTCCTGGCCTATATTCTCCTTTCCATCGGTAGCGTAAGGTATGCCGGCCTGGAGAAATGCGTCTATGATCTTCAGGATGCCTTTTCTCTTTCTTACAAGCACGGCTATGTTGTTGTAAGGATGCCTGCGCTCTTCATCGGTCAATTCTTTTGATACCGCTATCCTGTCCTTAAGTTCCTTTACCTTATCCACTATATATAAAAGTTCCTCATCCTCCGTAGTGAATTCCCTGAAGGCCATTTCCTTATCCTTGTAATCCCTCAGGCTTTCTAAGGATTTCTCCGCCATCCTTTCTTCGCGCGGTATAAGATTTATGATGTTTTTCGAGACCTCGATCAGGTCCCTGGTCGAACGGTAATTATCCTCCAGGGATATCTGTTTGAGGCCGGGAAATTTTTCCTTCAGGAGCTTGAAGTTGCCCACGCTTGCGCCCTGGAACCTGTAAATAGACTGGTCGTCATCCCCTACGCAGCAGATGTTAGGGTCGTCATAATCAAGCAGGCTGAATAGAAGCTCCAGCTGCGCGCCGTTGGTATCCTGGTATTCGTCGACCATGAAATAAAGATACTGTTTTTGGTACTTTTCGCGCAGCGTCTTTTCCTTTTTCAGGGCTTCAGTGGCGAAGAGTATCATGTCATCGTAATCATACCTTCCGCGCTCGTCGAATATCTCCTTATTATTGCCTTCTTTCAGCTCCTCATACATCCTGTAAACTCTTGCAAGAGCCTTAAGGCGCTGGGCGTGCTTGTCTTCCAGGTATGGATCCAGCTGCTTATGCTTTGAAAGGTACTTTTCAAGATCGGAAGGTTTTATACCGTCTTTTTTAAGTTCGCCGATCTTTTGCAGGGCCTCATTTAAATAAAGATACGGGGCGTTAAACGGCCTTATCTCTTCTACTCCCTGGGCATGGTCAAGGGCATATTCTACGGCCTTTACCTGTTCGACCTCGTTCATCTGTATCTTGTCGCCGACGTAATTCGCGGCTTCTTCCGATTCCTGTATTATTGAATTAGCGAAGCTGTGGAACGTGCCGACCTCTATTTCATAACCTTCGCTGCCTATGACCTTGGCGAGCCGCTCTTTCATGGCTTTTGTCGCGGCGTTGGTATAAGTAAGGATCATTATGTTCTCGGGAAGGATGCCTTTTTTCCTGGTGAGAATGGCGCGGGCTCTTACCGACAATAGCTGCGTCTTGCCCGTGCCCGGCCCTGCGAGGACAAGGAGCGGGCCGTCTATCGTATCAACAGCCTGCCTTTGTTTATCGTTCAGTTCCGTGTAGGATCGGTCCAGGGTGGTATTCGAATTATTTTTTCTTAAGGAGTTTTTCAATTTTTGAAATAATTTTAAGGTCCCGCGTGTAACTGTAGCCCGTTGTGGATGTGGCGCGGTGGGCAGACAATATCTTCAGCTTTACCAGGTCCTCCAGCGCTTTGCTGACTTTTGAGCGTTCCTCCCGCACCCATGTCGAAATGCCTCTCGGTGTATCTATTGAAGACTGGTTTTCGTGGAAGAATTTTATTATTTTTATGTGTAGATCCGATAACGCATAATCACCATCATTTGCCATATCTTTCCCTCGCAAGCATATCTGTTATATCTTTCCGCTTCACGACTTCTAAAAATGCCTGGACAACCCTTGGATCAAACTGGCTTCCGGAGCCCTTGCGGATCTCATCTATCGCCGCGCCTATCGATTTTGGCGTCCTGTATGGCCTCTTCGTTATCATGGCCTCAAACGCGCTGACAACTGCCATGATCCTTGCCCCTATCGGTATCTGGTCTTTCTTAAGGCCTTTTGGATAGCCCGTGCCGTCATAATTTTCATGATGATGAAGTATGATGGGTATTATGGTCCTTAACGCTTTTATAGGCTTGAGTATCTCAGCGCCTATTATAGGATGTTCTTTTACGAGACTGTACTGTTTTTCCGTAAGCTTTGCCGGTTTCTTAAGGACGTCTTCCGGCACTATCAGCTGGCCTGCGTCATGCAGAAGGATCGCGTATTCTATGCTCTTAAGCTCGTACCCTGAAAGATGCAGTTTCTGGCTGACCAGTGTTGTGATCTTGAGGAACGAAGCCCTTGGTATATATTGGCCGCTTGTGCGCGTGCTTACTATTGCCGCAAGGGACTTTATCATGCCGAAGGTCAATTTTTCCTGCTCCTTGTAAAGATGGGCGTTCTTTATGGCTATGACCGCCTGCTCCGCAAGGGTCGACATGATCTCCTGGTCGAATTGTGTAAAAGGCTTGCCGTCTATTTTATCATAAAGCGTTATTACGCCTATGACGTCCTCGTCTATTAAAGGTGTGGCCAGGTAATTCTTATCGCGTATGGGCCTGCCGAATTTTGCGGCTTTGCCCGGAGACCATCGCCCTATCCTGACCTTTTTTAATTTTGATTTGGTTTCACGCAGGTCAACCGTTGCTTTTGGAAGCAGTAATTTCTTGGTCGAATCTACAAGTTTTATTGAGCACCTGTTTGCCCTTATTACCTGCAGGGACAGGCGGGCCACGCGCGGCAGAAGTTCGTTTATATCAAGGGTGGAGCCTATGAGCCTGTGGACAGTATGGACGGTCGACAAGGCTATGGCACGCGGCCGTATGGTCTCGTAAAGCTTTGATAACTCCAGTTCCTTCTGCATCTCTGTTACGATCGCATCAGTATAGGCGGCAAACACATCCATAAGTTCGGTGGAAACATCTTTCCTCGTGTAACATGCGCCGATATAACCGTATAATTTATCGCCTTGAGATATAGGATAGACAAACCCTCGCAGGCCTTCAATGCATTCAAAATGTATTATTTTTCTCTCTACCTCGGCCTCTTTTACCACATCAGCCAGCATCCCTACGCAGTTGGAATCTTTACCTAAACCGGATTTCTTAAGGAATGGGCAGCTGCCGAGGACGATCTTCTTTATAGAAGCTGATGAGGGATGCGGCTCTTCGATGAGCCACCACAACGCGCTTTTCAGGCAAGCCCCGATGCATTCTTCTTCTCTTTTCAGGCTTGCGCTTCTTCTGAGCTTGTCAAAAAGCTCCTGCTGGTATTCCCTGTCTGTGGTCTCGTCTTTCATAACATATAATTATAGGTTGTAATCAGTATAATGTCAATTTATGTATGAAAGATTTTGTGCTATCTGTAATTAGCAAAGGTCAGCGCCAGCGGATAATCGATCTTCCGAAGGTGCGCTATAACGGCCTGCAAGTCGTCTTTTTTGGGTGAAAATACCCTGACCTTCTCCCCCTCTATTTGAGGCTGGACCTTAAGGCCTAGTTCTTTTATTATCTTCACCAGCTCCTTTGCCTTGTCATGCGGTATGCCGGCTGCAAGATCTGCCACCTGCTGCAGGCAGCCGCCAAAAACTTGCTGTGGCTCGCCAAACGTCAAAAGTTTCATCGAAACGCCCCTCTTGGCAAGCTTGGATGCCAGTATATCATTTACGGACCGCAGCTTAAAATCGTCATCTCCTACAAGCGTTATCTTCTTATCGGTGCGGTTATAATCTATGGACGACTTGCTTCCCCTGAAATCGAACCTTTGGGAAAGCTCTTTTTTAGCCTGGTTAACTGCGTTGTCCACTTCCTGCAGGTCCGCTTCAGATAGTATGTCGAATGAAAAATTTTCTTTAGCCATGTTTTTCCCTTATCTCCCTTATTAGCATCAGGGCCTCCCCGGTTGTTTATCTATGCCCTTCCAGGACCTTGACTTTGTACGCTTCAAAAACCCCATCCTTGTTCACAGAGCCATAGCACACGGCCTGTTCCCTGAGGTGGTCCCTCAGGTCCCTCATAATGATAACTTTTGTTATCCGCATGTCGTTATCGGTAAATACAGTGGCTTTTGAAACATCCACTATATTGCCGTTAACGGTTATTTTATGCGCCGTTACGTCCGTTTTTTCGATGGTCCCCTTCAGGACGTCGGCATAGGAAATACCGCTTACGCATAATGCGAACAGGGTTAAAAATAATATCTTTTTCATCTCATTTCTGTTTTAAAACGGCAAGCGCCTTTTTATTATCGCTTGTAGCCAGTATCATCGTTGCGGGACATCCGTCGGAGCATATTGTCCCATAGGCATACTTTAGGTCTATGCCGGCAGACGCCAGCCTGGCAGACATCGCTTTCAGGGCTCCCGCTTTATTGGTCAGGTAGACCTGGACTACCTCATTCTCGCTGACCTGTTTGTATCCGGCTTTCTTTAATGCTTCCTTTGCGCGGACATCATCTTCAGTTACGACCATTATTTTCGCTTCATTATTTACGGCATATCCCGCTACGCCTTCTATGTTTATACCATGCTCAGCCAATATCTTGGAAAGGTCTGCCAGTATTCCAGCCCTGTCCTTCTCCGTTACGGCTATTTCTTTTCTCAATCCGGCATCTTTTACCATACAGCACCTCCCTTAACGTTATTTAATTCGTTATCTTTACCCCAAGGTCATATGCTCGTTTTAAAAAGACCGGATTTTTCCTGATCTCGCCTGAGACTCCGGCGTTTTGCACCAGCAAAGAGTCGAAAGGCATACGGGTGTAGGCAGCGGTAAGCCTGAACGGCGCCTCCAGCGCATCAAGGCCCATGTCTCCAAATGCGCTTGCAATAACCACAAGCCCTTTTCCTTCCAACGGAGTTACCATAGTACCGGCCGCATTATCCCATTTATAAAGGGAGAACATGCGGTCTAATACTATCTTTATCTGCGCGCTGGCGCTGAAAAAATATAGCGGTGTAGCAAAGACTATGGTGTCGACTTCCAGCATCCTTTTCAGTACCGGCGTTGCGTCATCATTGATATTGCATTCAAATTTATCGGATTTTTGGCATAGCCTGCAGGATAGACACCCTTGTGCCTTGTAGTGCAGGAATGCAGCATGTACCACTTCTATATCGGCGTCATTTGAACGAACACCTTTTACGAATTCGTCTATAAGCGCCCGTGTATTCCCGTCTTTCTTTGGGCTTCCTGAGATCACCAGTATCTTTTTCTGGCTGCCTACGATGTCTTTCGATCCCATGCAGTAGCAGTGGCCTTTCCTTGCCGGTTTATCAATGCATTTATTACATATATCCGGATCAAGGTCCGATGGCCTGATGCCGAATATTTTCGAGGCTATCGTATTGTATAAAAACCCATCAAGCGGTACCCCGCACCTATTACACCTTTTCATTTGAACCTCCGCCGGGAATCTGGAATCCACTATTAGTTCTTTATCGGCCAACAAGTAGATATTATAGAACTAAAAGGGCAAATGAAAAGCGTAAAAATGTCCGACATTTCATGTATTACTTTTGATCCATTCCATGATAATACCGATCGCCATATCGATCTCCTTGGCGGTAAGCTCCGTTCCTTTCGGTATATGGTACCATTTTTTAAAACACGTCCTGCAGCAAGTGGCAGTCGCGTGCTGGGCCTTAAAAACAGGGTGGCCGCGTAAAGGCGTCTGTTTTCCATCGTTCCTTGGCTCTGCGGGAGCCAGCCTCTTGATAACGAAGTCCGATGCGTGAGAGGCGATCATATCCAGGCCGACCCTATTGATGTATTCCAGGTCTTTCTGGTCCAGTTTAAAACCCGACCTGAACTTTGACCTCGAAAGCTTTTTTAGCATACAGTTTTTTCCTTTTCAAACTCCGTATCAGACCTTATAGACTACGTCGTCTTTGCGTACTTTTTGCTCTACTTTTATGCTGATAAGATCTCCTGCCTTTGCTTCCTGGGCGGGAACCCGGTCTATCTGCATAGATGCTATATCCTGCGTAAAATCGGATGTGCTTCCTTTTATGCGTATCCTGTCGCCTACTTTAAGCACATCGCTTAGCTTTATCATCCCAACGCTTATATTGCTGAAAAAATGATCGACAGTACCTATCTGTTTCTCATCCATACACCCCTCCTTTTACTTTTTTATTACTTTAAAACTCCATACAATATCATGCCTGTTCCACACCATCAGTGAAGCGTCGCGCTGCTCAACATACCAGCTGTAGGTTGTCCCATCCTCAAACTTATCAGCTGGGACATCTATAGAGAATACGCCCTGACCTAGCTCCTCTGACACAATAAAATCATACTTGAAGCCTTTGATCAGCTTGAAGCGATACGCGTCTCTGCCTCCTCCGGGGATCGGCGCGCTCTTCCACTTGAACGTTATTCCGGGCTTCCCTGCCAGATTTATAGTGGTTTCGTCATCCGGAGACAAATACTCGACCTTCGGCACCCTATCCCTTTCGCTGTCCCCTGCATAAACAGGAGCTGCAAAAACAACAAAAGCCAATAAAATCATAACGATAACGGCGGCCTTTCTCATTATCATAATTGCCCCCTATTTATTTTTCTTTAACTCCACGTGTACCGGGTTAGGCACGAGCTTATACTGTGTCCCGGCAAATATATCAAATACCCAACCCAACGGCCCGCCTAATAATGTATTACCGACAACAACCTCGCTTATTACGTGCATCATCCGCACCGACTGGCTTTCGTACCCTTCTTTTGTAAATAAAAGGACGTGATCGCGCCTTCTTTCAAGTCTCAACTTAACGGGCGTTGCGTAAGAATCCGCATCATCGACCTTGACCGTTGCGCCCGGCGGATTTGACGTAGCCTGTATCTTCTGCGACGTGCCGTTTATTATCGTTGCGCAGCCTGAAATATCCAGGATAATGGCGCAACTTAGTAAAATGACAGCTATATTTTTCAACTTAAAATGAACCCGCCCTATTTACTTTTTAAGCCAAAATGTATAAAGCGGCTTTGCTCCAAGTATCAACATAATAACGATCAATGTAACAAAGTTCAGGTTCAATAGCTGCGGGAACAGCTTAGCTATTGTGATCCCAAACACCATTGCCGCCATCTTTGTAAGGCCTATGTCTATGACAGTAAGATTCTTCAGCCTCTCGTTCAGCTTCATGCACATACTAACCTCCTTTTTAGTTATTTTTTCGTACTGCTTAAAAAACCACTTCTTGATCCTCGTCTGCACCTTATATCTTCGCCTGCACAACAAATTACCTATCAATTTCATATATTACCCTTTGGTAACGTCCCCTGAATTTTAAATTTATTTTCGCTTCAAATAATTTTCGATAGACCGGTCATAGGTCTTTTCAGTATCTTTATCAAAATAGCACGCCGGTAGTTCGTTACTGGCTCTATGATATGCAAGACATTCGCAGCAAACCCCATGCCTCTCGCATCCGGTGTATGTGCAATTGCACATCGCATTATTTTTTCTGCTATTTCCGCAATTCATGGCTTACTTGTCAATCTCCCTTTAAATTGAGCTTTTATCTTTGCGGGATATACCGCCTTCTTTTCCCGTAACAACCTAGCTATATCCTTCTGCCTTCTTGTGATTGTCTGTTTAGCCAAAAATGAACCCGTCCCTATTTAATTATTTTATTTATTTCAGCAACAGTCAAATATCTGTCCTCTTCTTCGGTAACTCTTTTATAAAAAGGACACTTAGTGCAGGTTTCGAATTTTTGGGCAAATGTACCTTGTGGGCGCCCTTCACAAAAGGTCCCGGCGACAGCCCAGCAGCATCTTCCGGCGTTATGCCCCTCGTGTATACCGGATGCTTTTATTTCGATCGTTGCAGGACAAACACCAAACTCCTTAACATTCTTGCCGCCCGGTTCCCTACCGCACTTCATGACTTCCCAGCAATTTTTCTTCTT
>CAZHPY010000061.1:0-9846 GCA_964534705.1 uncultured Planctomycetia bacterium
GAGTAAATGAAGAAAGCTTTTAAAAGAGTAGTCCTTAAAATAAGCGGGGAAGCGCTCCAGGGTTCTCTGGGATATGGTATAGATGTCAGAGTGCTTACCTCGATCGCCAGGCAGATCAAGGAAGTAAGGGCCTTGGGCATTGAAACGGCCATTGTTATAGGCGGCGGGAACATATTCAGGGGGATAGCCGGCTCCACAAAAGGCATGGACCGGGCAAGCGCCGATTACATGGGCATGCTTGCCACTGTCATCAACGCCCTGGCGCTGCAGGATGCGCTTGAAAAGGCCGGTGTATTTACGAGGGTCCTTTCCGCGATCGAGATGCAGCAGCTGGCAGAGACTTACATCAGAAGACGCGCTATACGCCACCTGGAAAAGGGGCGCGTGGTAATATTCGCCGGCGGTACAGGCAACCCCTATTTTACTACCGATACGACAGCGGCCCTGCGCGCCATAGAAATAGGGGCGCAGGTCATATTGAAAGCCACTAAGGTCGATGGGATATATTCAGCGGACCCGGTAAAGAACAAGAACGCTAAAAAATTCGAAACGCTCCGCTATATAGACGTTCTTAAAAAAGGCCTCAAGGTGATGGATGCTACCGCCATAAGCCTTTGCATGGACAATGAACTTCCTGTAATAGTGTTTAACCTGAAAAAAGAAGGCAATATTAAAAGGGTTTTAACGGGAGAGAAGATAGGTACAACCGTAAAAGGGTGAGGTGTACGATATGAATGCAAGAGATGTTATAAAAGATGTAGAACTGAAGATGAAGAAGACCATCGAAGCGACGCAGCGCGAATTCTCAGTCGTAAGAACAGGCCGCGCTTCACCTTCCCTGGTAGAAAATATTCGCGTTGATTATTACGGCGCCTCTACGCCTTTGAAGCAGGTCGCCAGCGTTTCAGCGCCTGATGCAAGGCTTGTGATGATACAGCCCTGGGATAAGAATGCCCTTGTAGAGATAGAAAAAGCGATAATGAAATCGGATATAGGCATTAGCCCTACAAACGACGGCAAGTCCATAAGGTTATCAATGCCGCCGTTAACGGAAGAGCGTAAGGCAGAGCTGGATAAGGTAGTTAAAAAAATAGCCGAGGACGGGAGGGTTTCCCTGAGGACCTGCCGCCACAGCGCTATTGAACATATACGTAAGCTGGATAAAGATAAGGCGATAACGGAAGACGAAAAGTTCAAATCACAGGAAGAGATACAGAAGCTTACCGATAAGTATATCAAGGAAGTAGAAAATCTCCTGGCAGCAAAAGAAAAAGAGATCCAATCATAAAGGGCCGCTAGCTCATCTGGTAGAGCACCACACTTTTAATGTGGGTGTGGCAGGTTCAAGTCCTGCGCGGCTCACCACAACGATCCCGCCTCAAGGCTTACACAAGCCGAGGCGGGATTTTATTTTCTCCAAATTGTAATAAAATTTTGTCAAAAAGAGATATATAATGTATATTGGTATATACATATGGAAGGTATTCCCAGTAAAAAGGATAAGGTAATTTTTAATCCTGGTTTTTTGACAGAGCATGATATCTTTCTTTTCAAGCAAGGCAGTCATTTTAAGCTCTACAATAAACTAGGCGCCCATCCCGCTCCTGCATATGGTCCGGATGCCGTTTATTTCGCTGTCTGGGCCCCAAATGCCAGCCGCGTATCGGTAATAGGCGACTTTAATGGATGGGACCCCAATAAACACATATTAGAGCGAAGAGGTGATGATTCCGGTATCTGGGAGGGCGTAATACCGGAGGTGGCTAAAGGGAGCCTTTATAAATATCATATAATTTCCAAAACAAACGGATATACCGTAGCAAAAGGCGATCCATTTGCTTCCTATTGGCAGACGCCGCCGGGCACCGCTTCGCGCGTGTGGGACATCTCGTACGAGTGGCGCGACCAGTCCTGGATGGAAAAACGCTGGAAAAAGAATTCTCTCGAAGGCCCGATGTCAGTATATGAGGTCCATCTCGGATCATGGCGCCGGGTCCCCGAAGAAAATAACCGAAGCCTTACCTATAGGGAGCTTGCGCCGGTACTTGCCGATTATGTAAAAAAATCCGGATTTACGCATGTGGAACTTCTTCCGGTGATGGAGCATCCGTTTTACGGGTCATGGGGATACCAGATCACAGGTTACTTCGCTCCTACAGCCAGATATGGCACACCTCAGGACTTCATGTTCCTTATAGATTATCTGCATGGTAAAGGTATAGGCGTCATACTTGACTGGGTAGGGTCCCATTTTCCTTTAGACGAACACGGCCTTATCTATTTTGACGGAACGCATCTCTATGAGCATGCTGATTCGCGCCAGCGCATACAGCCGGAATGGGGCAGCGCGGTATTTAATTATTCAAGGAATGAGGTACGTAATTTTCTCATATCAAGCGCGCTGTTCTGGCTTGATAAGTATCACGCAGACGGCCTTCGCGTTGATGCTGTGGCTTCTATGTTGTACCTGAACTATGCGCGTAAAGATGGCGAATGGGTGCCGAATAAATTCGGCGGAGTAGAGAATCTGGACGCCATAGACTTCCTCAAGCGCCTGAATCCCGTACTTTACGAGAATTTTCCCGATATACAGGTGATAGCCGAAGAATCAACAGCATGGCCTAAGGTCTCAAGGCCTATTTATGACGGAGGGCTGGGGTTCGGGATGAAATGGAACATGGGATGGATGCATGACACACTCGCTTATTTTTCCCGCGATCCTTTATACCGGCAGCACCACCATGGCGAACTTACCTTCAGTATGTGGTATGCGTTCAGCGAAAACTTTATCTTGCCCCTTTCCCATGACGAAGTGGTCTACGGCAAAGGGTCGCTCCTGGGTAAGATGCCCGGAGATGATTGGCAAAAATTCGCGAATCTGCGCTCGCTATTCGGGTATATGTATGGACACCCCGGCAAGAAACTGATCTTTATGGGCGGCGAATTCGGACAATGGCGGGAATGGTCCCATGATATGAGCCTTGAGTGGGGTCTTATGGAAACGGAACGTCATAAGGGATTATGGTTATGGCTTCAGGACCTGAACAAATTTTATAAAAATTCCCCGGCATTGTTCTCCAACGATTTTGATCCATCCGGATTTGAATGGGTAGATTTTAATGACGCACAGCAAAGCGTTATCACTTTTTTAAGAAAGGATAAAAAAGGCAAGGCTAAGATACTCGTAGCCTGTAATTTTACACCGGTGCCGAGGTATGATTACAAGGTCGGCGTACCCGAAGGCGGATATTGGTCAGAAGAACTGAACAGCGATGCCGCTGCATATGGCGGGTCCGGGTGCGGAAATACGGCTGGGGCGGTCGCGCGTGAAGAGCCGTTCCATGGGCATTTCAGCCACACACTGTATTTGACGCTGCCTCCGTTATCAGTTTTATTCCTAAAACCTAAGGCAGGCGTTAAAACTTGTCCGCGCCCATCCGCAGAAGTATAATAATAATATATGGAAAAGATAATTACTGCTAAAGAACGGTACATGATACAGGCCGCGCTTATCAGCCTCTGGTTCAATGTCGTTCTTTTTACCTTCAAACTCGCCGCGCTTATAATAGTCCGCTCACTGGCTATAGTTACGGATTTTGCGATCACTATAGTAGGGCTTACAGTATCGGCCATCCTTTACAATTCCCTTAAGCTGTCGATGAGGCCTGCCGACTTGTTACATAATTACGGTTATGGGAAAGTCGAACATGTATGCGAAGCGATGGAAGGCATAGTCCTTTTAGGTATAGCGATCATCATGTCTTTCCAGTCCATCGGCACATTATTCCATCCAAGCCATGTGACTTTTCCATGGATAGGTTTTGCCTCAAGCGTTCTGAGCCTTACGCTTAATTTTACAGGCGCGTTTTTTATATTTCAATTGGCCCGCAAGAGCTCTTCCCCGGCGGTCAAGGCAGAAGGGGTCCATTATACGCTGGAAGGGTTCATATCCGCGGCTATCGCCTGCGCTTTCATAATAACCATATTGTTGAGACAAAGCCGGTATTCTCTCATAGAACCTTACGTGGACCCTGTTACCACTATACTTATCAGCATGGCTATCTCCGTTCCATCTATAAAATTAGCAAAACAAGCTTTTGTAAACCTGCTCGATATCTCTATCGAGGAGCCAAGCAAGATGGAAGTCGTTATGCGGCTCGCGCGCCACGCAGACTATTATTGCAATTTCAAAGAAATGAAGACAAGGACAGCCGGGCATAAGAAATTCGTAGAGGTGAAGATAATAATGCCTAAAGATATGTCATTTTCCAAGGCGCATGAGATAACATCAAAGATCGAAAAAGATATCGCCTCAGGTATCCCGGATAGTGAGGTGACGGTCACTATGGTGCCATGCTCAAAAGAATGCGGCTTGATAAAGGACAAAAAACCTTGTCCGTATCTGGATATTAAAGTATAGATCAAAAAAGGAGTATGTTATGGACCCGTTATTAAAAAAGATAATTGTAGCGGCTGGTGTTTCCGGTTATGAAAAAGAGATAGCAAAGATCATGCACGATGAGCTTAAAAAATCATGCGATGACGTCCAGATAGATAACTTCGGAAATGTCCTGGCAAGAAAGGGTAAAGGCAAAAAGAAGATCATGATCGCCGCCCATATGGACGAGATAGGGCTTATGGTAAAACATATCACAAAGGAAGGGTATATAAATTTCATAAAGGTAGGGGGTATAGACGACAGGATACTGCCCGCCCAAAGAGTGGTAATAAAGTCCAAGAAAGGCGATTTTTGCGGCATCATAGGCACAAAACCGCCGCACCTTCAGAAGGAAGAAGACAGGAAACGCCCTCTTAAATATGAAGATATGTTCATAGATATAGGATGCGGCAGCAGAGAAGAGGCTGCCAAGAAGGTGGAGATAGGGGACATCGTGATATTTGAACCAAATTCCGGAGTTTTAAACGGCAAATTATATTATGGTAAAGCGATAGACGACAGGATAGGATGTTACGCTTTGATCAAGATCATGGAGGAAATAAAGGCAGATGCCGAAATTTATGCTGTTGCGACAGGCCAGGAAGAAGTGGGCCTGAAAGGCGCGCGTACAGCCGCATTCAATATAAGCCCGGATTATGCAATAGCCATAGATACTACGATAGCCGGCGATACTCCGCAGATAACCGAACGCGAATCATCCTTAAAGCTGGGTAACGGCGTCGCTATCACGATCATAGAAGCGTCGGGCAGAGGCGTCATAGTCAATGAAAAGATAAAGGACCTTTTGATAGATACGGCAAAAAAGAATAAGATAAAATACCAGATCGATGTATTAGAAGGCGGAATGACGGACGGCGCCATTATCTATATGAATAAGGAAGGCGTGCCGACAGGCGTTTTAAGCATACCTACTCGCTATATTCATGCGCCCACAAGCGTCTTCAGCATGGATGATCTTAATGCCGCGATCAAGCTGACTGTAAAGGCAGTAGAGCGTTTTTAATCCGCTTCAATAAATACTTGAGGGGAGGTCTTTTAATGAAGGCAAAAACGATGATCTTTATAACCGCAGGAATAGCTGCTCTTGCGGGGCTTTTATTTGGATATGATACAGGGGTAATATCCGGAGCGATCCTTTTCATAAAAGATCAGTTCCAGTTGTCTTCCGGCGCCGTGCAGAATGTGGTAGGCGCGGTTTTATTAGGCGCCATGTTCGGAGCGGCCCTTTCCGGCGCGCTTGCCGACCGGTTTGGCAGAAAAAGGGTTTTATTGGTTACGGCGTTGCTGTTCGCCGCGGGAGCCATAGGCGCCGCATTGGCCCCGACCATCCCCGCGATAATAGCGTTCCGTGTGATGATAGGAGTGGCGATAGGAGTGGCCTCATATACCGCCCCGCTGTATATATCCGAGATCTCTCCGCCTGATATGCGCGGAGCCCTTGTCTCCCTGAACCAGCTTATGATAACCTGCGGTATAGTAGTTTCGTATCTTGTAGACCTGGCATTGACGCTCGGAGGCAATGAATGGCGCTGGATGTTTGGTCTCGGAGCGTTGCCTGCCATTATACTTGTTATAGGCATGCTGGTATTATCCGAAAGCCCCAGATGGCTTGTAAGCCGCAACCGTATAGACGAGGCGCGTGCCTCTCTCGGCAAGATAATGAGCGCTCAAAAGGTAGAGGAAGAGATAAATGACATACAAAAATCCTTTACTATTAAGACAGGCTCATGGAAGAACGTGATGGAACCATGGGTAAGGCCGGCATTAGTAGTCGGTATAGCTCTTGCATTTTTCCAGCAAGTGACAGGTATAAATACAATAATATATTATGCCCCTACCATATTTGAGTTTGCCGGGTTCGGGTCCCATAAGGTCTCGATCCTTGCTACGGTAGGCGTGGGGACGGTGAACGTCCTTATGACCATTGTGGCAATATGGTTCCTGGACAGGCTGGGAAGAAAGCCGCTTTTATATATAGGGCTTGTAGGAATGGCGCTTAGCCTGGGATTGTTGGGCCTGGCGTTCTATCTGCCCGGTATGATGGGCGCGTTAAAGATGCTTACGGTATTGTGCGTTATATTCTATATAGCGTCCTTTGCGATAAGTCTCGGCCCCATATTCTGGCTCATCATAGCGGAGATATATCCGCTTAAGGTCCGTGGAAGGGCGATGAGCCTTGCCACATTGTCGAACTGGTTGTTTAACATGATCGTAGCTTCCACCTTCCTTACGCTGACAGAAAAACTGGGCAAGGCAGGCGCGTTCTGGTTTTATGCGGTAGTGTGCGTAGCCGCCATCATATTCTGCTATTTTTATGTCCCGGAGACAAAAGGGCGTACGCTTGAAAATATAGAAGATTTTCTGAAGAAGAACAAAGGGTTACGTGCATTCGGGAGAATGTAAATATGGAAAAATATATTGCGCTGGTCCTGTCCTTCGTATTTTTAGCGTCCCCGGCATATTGCAGTTACCATCCTTCATATTCAAAAAATATGGCAGAACAGCAGCTTTTAGAAGAAGCGGGAACAGACGTCTGCCTTTTGGAAAAAAATGCGTATATGATGGGAGACTGGAACGGCCAGCGTGAAAAACTGGCCCATAAAGGCGTTACCTTCAGCCAGACTTATACTACCGATGTGCTTGGTAACGTATCCGGCGGTATGAAGCAAGGGGCCCGTTATGACCACTCAGTGGGCTGGGATGTTAACTTCGACCTGGAGAGATTCGTCGGGATGATCGATACACAGTTCCACATATCAGCCCTTTGGCGACAAGGGCAGAACCTTTCCAAGGCCGTAATAGGTAACGATCTAGTCGTAAGCACTATATACGGCCATGAGCAGTTCAGGTTTTATTTTCTATATTTGGAAAAAGCTTTTTTAGATAAAAGATTCGCTATAAGGATAGGCAGGATAGCCGCCGGAGATGATTTTGCGTCGTCGCCACTTTATGGGACGTTCGTAAGTAATGCCGTTGACGGGGTCCCTATAAGCATACCAATAAATCTTTTTTTTACAGTCTATCCTACTGCTACGTGGGGAGCAAGGGCAAAATTTTTCCTGAATGATGATTTTTATGTCCTTTCGGGATTATATGACGGGGATAAGGGGGTCGAACGCGACAGCATGTACGGCCTGGATTTTTCCCTGCGGCTAAAAGAAGGCGTCGCTTTTGCCCAGGAACTTGCGTATGCTCCGAAAGACGGCATCGGCTCCGCTCAACTGCCCGGCCATTATAAGGCAGGCATATATTATAACAGCGCTGTGCGCAGGGACCTGTATTCCGACATAAATGATAACTCGTATGCCGTGACCAATCTGGACAGGAAGAAACATGTCGGCGCCTACAATGTGTATATACACGCTGACCAGATGATCTATCGCGAAGAAGGGACAAAGGACCAGGGGCTTACGTCGTTAGCGGTAGTGACATTAGGCCCTGATAACACAAATAAGTTCCCATTCTTCATAATGGGCGGCCTTGTATATAAAGGATTGGTTCCCGGCAGGGATAATGATATCACCGGTTTTGAGGTAGTGTATTCAAAATATAGCGACAAGATAAGGCAATCCCAGCAGTCTGTAGGCGCCAGCCCGCAGCAATATGAAATGATGCTCGAATTTACGCACAAGATAATGATCACTAAGTGGATGAATATCCAGCCGGACATTCAATATATAATCCAGCCCGGAGGGACAGGTAATATTGACGATGCGCTCGTCATAGGTTTCCAGTTTGGGCTGACTTTTTAAGGGTTACGCTATTTTTTGGGAGCCGACGTAGGTATATTTCTCGCCTTGTTCTGGATGTTCCTTATATTCGTGGACTCCTGCATTGCGTTCCTGGTTTCCCGGAGTATTTCGGTTTGCTGGATGATCTCGCGCTGCCGTATGTTCTGCTCTTCATTATAAGTCTTGGTAAGGAGGTCTTCCAGGGTATCAACGTCCAGGTCTTCCAGCCGCAGCTCCTTATTATCGACAGTATATGAATAGTATTCTTTACCCTCGTCGCTCTTTTGTAGCTTAAGCCCGGGTATATTGGCTATGACATCGGTATCCGTGTCGAGTTCGGCTACCAATTCTTTCAGCACTTCCTCTTTAGGCGGCTTAGCTTCCTGCCCGTCCAAAACGCCGGCATCCAATAAAAAACAGCATAAAGCAAGAAAAACGATCATTTTATTCATGGATATATTATACCACAAAAACGCCGGCCGGATTATTTATAAGCAGGCTTTAATTTTGACGATTAATATGCTATATTATTACCGATGGCGCTCTTTTTTACATTCCAAAATGTCGGAAAGGAGTTTGTGAAACTATGAAATCCATAATAAAAAATCTGGCCTTTATGGCAGTGGTAATTGTCGCCGGCGCAGTAATAATCAAGTCTTTTTTCCTGCCATGGGCGCTGGCAAGCACATCTGTCGGGCGGGTATCGGGCCAGGTACACCGGTCGATCGATAGTTCATTCGGTTCCCTGCCTTTTGTCGGAAAGGTTGCGGCGGGCATAAAAGAAACCAGCGGTGTGATCCGGGAACTCGGCGCAGATATAGATATAAGCACAGTTGTAAGCGGTTATAATATACCGAGAATGGTGAACAGCAAGTCTTCAAAGCTCGCCCTTTCTTTTGCACAAAGCTTTTTTGGCGATGTAAAGGACTTGGATAAAAAAAGCATGCTGGTATATCTAATGCCTCTTTTTGCCGTTGTATGTATCATACTTGCCATCACGGGCATGCGGCATAAGATATCCATTATGGCGATGCTTATGCTCAGCGGGGCCATATCCATAGGCGGCCTCCATGCGCTAAACACCATGAACCTGTCGAATGAACTGGTGGATATAGTTATCGGAAAAGGGCTTTGGCAGACTATGTACGGTTATCTGGCGATCTTTATTATAAGTATATTTTGGCTGGGAACCGATCTTATAAAAGCAAAAAAATAAAAAGGAGGGTTCAAAGATGACAGGGCGTAATTTGTTTACAGCTATTTTGGTGACAGTTTGTATGGTCTTCTCTTTTTCCACTGCTAATGCCGAAAGCAAATGGGAAAATCTTTTGGAGGAATCCGGAAAAGTTTTGGCGGATACGCAGCAGATGCCTGACCAGGGGATACCGTCAGATCTTCTGGAAAAGTGCTCCGCTATCGCCGTATTCCCATCTACCATATCCGCGGCTTTTGGTATCGGAGGCCAGTATGGCCAGGGCATCATTATGGTCAGGGATGAAAGAAGCGGCAAATGGTCGCCCCCAGCTATTTTTACAATAGCCGGCGGCAGCCTTGGATTCCAGATAGGCGGACAGGCAACGGATTATGTGTTATTGATAATGAATAGGAGAAGCGTAGACGGTATATTACAGGGAAAGTTTAAATTAGGCGTTGATG
>CAZHPY010000062.1:0-9829 GCA_964534705.1 uncultured Planctomycetia bacterium
CAAAAAATATTGCGATCATAGGTGCCCAGTGGGGCGACGAAGGTAAGGGCAAGGTTATTGATATCTATGCCAGGAACGCGGATTACATAGCAAGATATCAGGGCGGAAATAATGCCGGGCATACCGTTGTAATAGGCAAGGAATCCTTCATCCTCCATTTGATCCCTTCAGGTATACTCCACAAAGGTAAAATATGCGTTATAGGCAATGGTGTCGTTGTTGACCCCAAGGCCCTGCTCGAAGAGATCCAGATGCTGGAATCAAAAGGCATCAAGATAGATTCCAGGCTCATGGTCAGCAAGGATGCGCATATAATATTCCCTTATCATAGAAAACTCGATGAGCTTCGTGAAGCAAAGAAGAAAAACATCGGCACAACAAAGAAGGGAATAGGGCCCTGCTATGCAGATAAGGTCGCCAGGCTTGGCATAAGGTTCGTCGACCTGTTAAACGACGAGGTTTTCCGGGATAAGCTGAAAACAAATCTCGACGAAAAAAATGCAATACTATCGAAGATCTACAATGTCGAAGGTTATTCATTCGAAAAGCTTTACAGCGAATATATCGGGTACGCGGAAAGGCTGAAAAAATATATCTGCGATACGGCGGTTGCCCTGAACTCGGCGATCAAGGCAAGGAAAAAGGTCCTTTTTGAGGGAGCGCAAGGCACTCTTCTGGATGTTGACCACGGGACATATCCTTATGTTACATCTTCAAACTCTACTGCAGGAGGAGCTTCTACAGGTACAGGCGTAGGGCCTACGAAAATAGATAAGGTAATAGGAGTTGTAAAGGCGTATACGACCAGGGTGGGAGAAGGCCCGTTCCCGACGGAATTCCAGGACGAACTTATGTGTAAAATACGGGAAAAGGGTAAGGAGTTCGGCGCTACGACAGGCAGGCCAAGGAGATGCGGCTGGTTTGACAGCGTCATTGTAAAGCATGCGGTCATGGTGAATGGTATTGATGAGATAGTCATAACCAAGCTGGATGTGCTTGATTGTCTTGATACCATCAGGATATGTACGGCATATAAATTTGAAGGCAAATATTATAATGATTTTCCTTCCGATCTAACAGCCGTCACTAAATGCGAACCGGTTTATGTGGAACTGCCCGGTTGGAAAACAGATACCACAGCCATAACATCATACTCGGGGCTTCCCAAGAATGCCAAGAACTATCTTAATAAGATCAAAAAACTGCTTGATACAAAGATAGCGCTTATTTCTGTCGGGTCAGACAGGAAGCAAACCTTTTCAAGTGAATAATCCTCAGCATGTCGCGATAATAATGGATGGCAACGGCAGATGGGCCAGGAAAAGAGGCTTGCCCAGGATAGCCGGCCATCGCGCGGGCGCTAAGTCTGTCAAAGAAGCGATAGAGGCCGCAAAAGAGTCCGGGGTAAAGATACTGACCCTTTATACGTTTTCTACCGAGAACTGGAAGCGTCCGAAGTACGAGATAAACGCGCTTTTTAAATTACTGGAAAATTACATAGATAAAGAGGCAAAGAGCCTTGTTAAAAACGGCATAAAATTATCCGTCATAGGAAAGTTCGAAGGATTACCCGAAACAGTCCAGAAAAAGCTGCGGGAAGTCATTGAAATGACAAAGGATAATAGGACGTTAACATTGAACCTTGCTTTAAATTACGGCAGCAGGGCGGAGATAGTTGACGCGGTCCGAAAGATAATAACCGACTGTCAATCGCAGCGCTTAAGGCCCGAAGAGATAGATGAAAATATCTTAAGCAGGTATTTGTATACTAAGGATATGCCGGATCCGGACTTATTGATCAGGACTTCCGGGGAGATGAGGCTTTCAAATTTCTTACTATGGCAGTTGTCCTACGCGGAACTGTACATAACAAAGAAACTATGGCCTGACTTTAAGAAAAATGATTTTAAAAGGGCCATGGAGGAATACCAGAAAAGGCAGAGAAGATATGGCGGATAACAGCTCTTTAAAGAAAAGAGTGGCAAGCTCCGTTCTTATACTTACGTTGGCCGGACTTGTGACCTTTTATTTTCCGAATTGGATATTTACGCTGCTTGCTTCCGCGATGATAGGGTGCGCCCTTTGGGAATTTTTTGGCTTGGCGGAAAAGAAAGGTATATTTGTCTATAAATATTTCGGCATATTGATAGGCATGCTTGTACCTGTAATAATGTATTTCCAGATGGGCATAGAAGGTTATGTGACGACCGAGCCGTTCTTTATAGTCATAGCCTGCCTGTTCACATTCGTCCTGTTGTTTACAAGGAGGGAGAACTCCCAGGCCCTTGCCAGTATCGCGGTAACGATGTTCGGCCTTCTTTATATTGCCTGGTTCTTTTCATTTTTTGTAAAATTGAAATTCCTGCCCCAGGGATCGCTCTTGGTAGCGTTCCTGATAATCGTTACAAAGATGGGGGATGTGGGGGCGTATTTTATCGGTAAGGCCTTTGGCAAGCACAGCCTTATCCCGCGGATAAGCCCCAACAAAACAGTAGAAGGCACTATAGGCGGGCTCGTTTTTAGCGTAGGGAGCGCCTTGGCAGGTAAATTTTATCTTCCATCCTTTTCGCTGGGCCATCTTCTGACGCTTGGGCTGCTCCTTGGAATACTGGCCCAGGTAGGAGACCTTGCCGAGTCGCTCATAAAAAGGGATTGCAATGTCAAGGATGCCAGCAGCAATATATCGGGATTCGGCGGAATGCTAGATATTATGGACAGCCTTATCTTTACGGTTCCCATCTTCTATTTTTACGTAAAGGTGCTGGTCTGATGAGCCGGAAAAGGATCGCCGTTCTCGGGTCAACCGGATCCATCGGGGTAAACGCGCTTAAAGTGGCCGCTTCTCTCAAGGAAGAGATAGAGGTTGTTGCCCTTGCGGCTGATACCAATATAAGCCTTCTTGCCGAGCAGGCCTCTTTTTTTAAGCCGGCCGTTCTTTCTATAAGAGACGGTTTACTTGCCGCCAGGATCAAAAAAATGATACCCGGCCGCATAGATGTGCTTTGCGGCAACGACGGACTTGAGAATATCGTTTCCAGAAAGGATATCGATATCGTCGTATTCGCCATAAGCGGCACATCCTGTCTCCGTCCTTTGATATGCGCGATAAAGCATAAGAAGCGGATCGCGCTTGCGAATAAGGAAGCGCTTGTAAGCGCCGGTTCAATTGTGATGGGCCTTGCAGAAGCCAACAACGTGCCAATAGTACCGATCGACAGCGAACATAGCGCGATATTCCAGTGCCTGGAAGGCAGAAGAGAGTATTTAAAAAAGATCTATCTTACGGCGAGCGGCGGGCCGCTGCTTAAATTGCCGGGAAAAAATTTTGATGACCTGCCTCCGGAATTTATCCTCAAACATCCAAAATGGAAGATGGGAAAGAAGATATCCGTGGATTCCGCTACCATGATGAATAAAGGGCTGGAAATAATCGAGGCCAGGTGGCTTTTCGGCCTTGGCTCGGATGACATAGAAGCGCTTATCCATCCGGAAGCCATAATACATTCTATAATAGAGCTTATAGACGGGACTTTTTTCGCTGAGATGAGCATCCCGGATATGCGTATCCCGATACAATATGCCATAACATATCCTTCGCGGTTCCGCGCCGAATTAAAGAAACTGGACTTTTCCACGATAAGGAACCTTACGCTGGAAAGGCCGGACCTGCGCAAGTTCCCGTGCCTTGGCCTTGCCAGGGCCGCTCTTAAAAAGGACGGAGCGCACCCGGCCGTACTTAATGCCGCAGATGAAGAGGTTGTAAAAAAATACCTGGAAGGAAAAATAAAATTTGGCCGCATACCCTGTATAATAGAAAAGGTTCTAAGCAGGTACAGAGGCCCTAAAACGAAAAAAATAACGTTAGATAGCATCATAGACGCCGAGAACTGGGCGCGAGAGGAGGTCTTAAGACTTTGTCATTAATATACTTCTTAATAGTGTTGAGCGTATTGGTCCTGATCCATGAATTCGGCCATTTTATAGTGGCCAAGAAGATCGGTGTCCGCGTAGAAAAATTTTCTTTTGGTTTTGGCCCTAAGCTTTTTTCCGTGAAGAAGGGCGATACAGAATACCAGGTTTGCGCTATCCTGCTTGGCGGATATGTGAAGATGGCAGGCGATGAGCCCGGCGAAAATTTATCCGGGCAGAAGTGGGAATTTCTCTCCCGTAACATCATCGACCGCTTCGGCATAATATTTGCGGGGCCGCTGTTAAATTACATCCTGGCGTTCCTCATTTTCTCCGTTATATTCATGTTCGGCAGCCCCACCCTTACTACGGAAGTAGGAAGCCTGCTGAATGATTATCCTGCTATAAAGAGCGGTATCCTGGAAGGAGATAAGGTCATCTCGGTTGACGGTAAAAATGTCCGGTATTGGGAGGACATGACCGTTCTTATACATAATCATCTGGAAGGGCCCATAACGCTGAAGGTCCAGAGGAAAGACGCGGTCATGGATTTTGAGGTTAAGCCTATCATCCGGGACATGAAGGACATATTCGGCAAGAGCACCAAGATAGCCCTTCTGGGCATAGCGCCGTCGCAAAAGATAGAGAACGTAAGATACGGTTTTCTTGAGTCATTTGGAATGGGTTTCAAGAAGCTCGTGGACCTTACGGCCATAACATACAAGGCGCTTTGGTCGATATTGACCGGAAAATTGTCCCTTAAGGAATCCATGACAGGGCCTATCGGCATTTTTATCATAACAGGCAAGGCCGCGCAGATGGGGCTTATATACCTGTTCCACCTCATGGGGCTCTTGAGCGCATCATTGGCGATATTCAACCTGCTTCCGCTGCCCGTACTTGACGGCGGCCATATAATGTTCCTTATTATAGAGAAGCTAAGAGGCAAGCCGCTATCATTAAGGACCCAGGAAGTTATTGCCAACGTAGGAGTAGTCTTCCTGATCACCCTGACAGTCTTTATATTTTATAGTGACATAATGAAGTTCGGCTTGTTCAAAGAACTGGCCAAATTTTTTCATAAATAAAAAATGATCAAAAGAAGAAAGACAAGGCAGGTAAGGGTAGGCGATGTAAGGATAGGCGGGAATGCGCCGGTCTCCATACAATCCATGGCAAAAATAGAGACGTCCCGCGTTAAGGATGTTGTCCGCCAGATCAAAAGCCTTGAAAAATGCGGCTGCGAAATAATAAGAGTTGCCGTAAAGACGCAGGAAGATGCGCATGCGATAAAGCAGATAAAAAAGAAAATAGATATACCGCTCGTGGCTGACATACATTTTGATCACAGGCTTGCGCTTATAGCCATCAAAAGCGGCGCCGATAAGATACGGTTGAATCCAGGCAATATAAAAAAACACGTAGAAATAGCGCAGGTCATTAATGCTGCGAAAAGGGCGAGGATCCCTATAAGGATAGGAGTAAATTCAGGTTCGACGTCAGGAAATTTTATCAAGTCCGCCATGGACTATGCTGCACTATTTGAGGATCTGGATTTTCATGATATAATCATATCCCTGAAAGGATCGGATGTCGCCCAGACGGTCGAAGCGTATAGGGCGATAGCAGGGATCTGCGATTATCCGCTGCACCTGGGTGTTACAGCGTCGGGACCATATAACGAAGGCATTGTCAAGTCGTCGATAGGTATAGGCGCCCTTCTTTTGGACGGTATAGGCGATACCATACGCGTGTCGTTAACTGCGGAACCGGAAGAAGAGGTTGTCGCGGCAAAGAGGATATTGGGCTGCCTTGGATCAAGGAAGCTCGGGCCGAACATCCTTTCGTGCCCGACATGCGGCCGTTGCCAGGTGGACCTGGTAAAGATTGTCAGTGATTTTGATAAGGCAGTGTCAAAGTGTCAAAGTGTCAAAGTGTCAAAGCCGGTTACCGTCGCCATAATGGGTTGCGAAGTCAACGGTCCGGGCGAAGCAAGAGAAGCGGATATAGGCATCGCATTTGGCAAAGGCAGCGGGATGTTATTTAAAAAAGGGAAAGTTGTAAAAAAAATTTCTTCAAAAAACGCCGTAAAAGAATTATTAAGAAATCTTTAACGCAATACCCAATACGCAATACTAAACTAGCAAAGGACTGATCTATGAGATGGACTGAATCGCTGATACCTACACTAAAAGAAGATCCGCAGGATGCGGAAGTAATAAGCCATAAATTGATGGTCAGGGCAGGCCTTGTAAGGAAACTTATATCAGGGGCTTATTCGTACCTGCCTCTAGGCATGAAGGCCCTGCAGAAGGTCACTTCAATAATAAGGGAAGAGATGAACGCTAAGGGCGCCCAGGAAGTGATGATGCCCGCCATACATCCTCCGGAGCTATGGAAGATCACGGCGCGTTATGAAGCGCTCGGGCCCGTATTGATAAAATTCCGGGACAGGCACAATAAAGAGCTTGTCCTTGGCGCTACGCACGAAGAAATAGTCACCGACCTGGTTGCCAACAACGTTAAATCGTACAAGGAGCTTCCCCTTATACTATACCAGATACAGACCAAATTCAGGGATGAGCCGCGTCCGAGGTTCGGTGTCATGCGCACTTCAGAATTCATTATGAAGGACGCTTATAGCTTTGACCGCGACGTCGAAGGCATGGAAGCGAGCTACAAAAAGATGTACGATGCATACTGCCGCATATTCGAAAGATGCGGGCTGCCATACTTACCCGTAGAGGCGGATCCCGGCATGATGGGTGGATCGCTGTCGCATGAATTCATGGTGCCTTCGGAGGCCGGCGAAGACCTTATAGTGGTATGCCAGAAATGCAAATATGCCGCGAGCGTCCAGGTTGCGGCATGCAAACTCAGTAAGGAGATGGGGGTCGGGAGTAAAGAGAAAAAACTGCCGATCGCTGAAGTTGAGACGCCGGGGATCAAGACAATAGAGAAGGTCGCGGAGTTCTTAAAAGTCGAACCATTCAAACTGGTAAAGACCATACTCTATAAGGCCGATGATAAGATCGTCGCCGTCCTTTTAAGGGGCGATTTTGAAGTGAATGAAACCAAGGTTAAGAATTATCTTAAATGCTCGGTCCTCGAACTTGCCGATGAGAAGACCATAGAAACGGTAACAGGCGCCCCGGTCGGTTTTTCCGGGCCCGTAAGGCTGTTGAATGCGCGGATCATTGCCGATAGCAGTATCCAAAATATGGTCAATTTTGTTACAGGCGCAAACAAGAACGATGCGCATCTGATCAATGTGAATCTGGACCGGGATTTCGTAGTCAATGAATTTGCCGACCTGCGCAATATAACCAAGGACGACAAATGCCCTTCCTGCGGAAAGGCAGTCGACATTAAAAAGTCCATAGAAGTAGGGCATACGTTCAAGCTGGGGACAAAATATTCCGAAGCCCTGGGCGCAAAGTTCCTGGACGCCGAAGGCAAGACCCATACCATAATCATGGGATGTTACGGCATAGGAGTCAACAGGATCCTCGCAAGCCTGATAGAGACGAGTAATGATAAAGACGGTATAATCTGGCCTCTCTCCATAGCGCCGTATAAAGTGATGATAATCGCCCTCAACCTTACGTCTAAGAAGGTGAAGGATATTTCCGAAGAGGTTTATGCTTTGCTCACCAAAGCCGGTTACGATGTCCTGTTCGATGACCGCGATATTTCCGCGGGAATAAAATTTAAGGACGCTGACCTGATAGGCATACCATTACAGGTTATCGTAGGCGAGAAGAACGCTAAGAAAAATATCGTAGAGATAAAGTCTCGAAAAGATAAAAGCGTAATAGAGGTAGCTCCTTCGGACGTGGAGAAGCGCCTGGCAGAAATAATGTCTTCTAAATAAAATCTCTCCTAACAGCATAAGAAAGTGTGCTGTTAACTAATAAAAAAGCTGCTTAACCATCCTTGTTTTTGTTCAAATCTGGGATAAACTTACTATTGAGAAGCGAAAAAGGCCATTTTATTTTCCCTACTTATTAATAGCATAAAGTAAGTCGCTCAACATAGTTAGACGCTAGAAACTCCGTTAGGGATGCTTGGCCTTTAGGGTAGCCCAAAGCTACCCTAAGGTCCCCTCGGAACCTGCCAATGCCAACCGATAAAAAATCCTTGATTTTTAAAACTACTGTGGTATAATCATTCCCTATGAAGGCATCCGAATTAAAAAAAGGAATGATAATCGAAGACAGCGGACAGCTGTATATCGTTATCTCCATGGATCATAAGACGCCGGGCAATTTAAGAGCCATATACCAGGCTGTCTTAAAGCATGTTCTGGACGGCAGGCTCATAAATATGCGCTATAGCCCTGAAGACAGGGTGGAGAAGGTTGATCTAGAAGCAAAGAAGGCGCAATATCTGTTCCATGACCATTCAGGATTCCATTTTATGGATATGGAGACTTACGAAAGCATTGTCCTTGGAGACGAGATCCTTACCGATATCAAGGATTATCTTAAGGAGAATGCGGAAATATCACTGCTGTATCATGGCCACAAACCTATTACGGCAGAGCTTCCCGCCAGCATAGACCTTAAAGTAATTGAATCAGCTCCGGGCGCCCGAGGTGATACCTCAGGTAAGGTCACCAAACCCGCTAAAATGGAAACCGGCCTCATAGTGAACGTTCCTCTTTTCATCGATGAGGGCGAAATAATCAAGGTAGATACAAGGACAGGCCAGTATCTGGGCAGGGCGTGAGAAAACGCTTGACAATAAAGGAGTTATGTAGTATTATAAGCAAAGTTTAAAATTCTCTTAAAGGAGGGAACGAATTGGGTTTAAGCAGTGTCTAAACCCATTTTTTTTTGTAAAAAATGGAAATAATCGACAGAGTAGCGCTTATAGCGGAAGAATACCTGGACGAACGCGGTATCGAGATAGTTGAAATAATATACAGGCGTGAACAGCAGGGTATGGTCCTGAGGCTGGTCGTAGACAAGCCCGAAGGCATAACAGTAGATGAATGCGAAGAGATAAACAACTTTTTAAGCCTAGAACTAGATAAGCAAGACATTATACAGGATCGCTATGTGCTGGAGGTGTCTTCGCCGGGCCTTGACAGGCCCATAAAGACAGAGAGGGATTTTGAGCGCGCAATGGGTAAGGAGCTTGAAATAACTACCTATGAAAGGATAGATGACAGGAAAGCGCATGAAGGCCGTCTTTTAGGGATGGATAAAGAGAGTATTGTCATAGAAAAAGACGGTGTAAGCATAGTGATCCCGAAGAACAAGATAGCGCTGGCGCGGTTAAAGATTGAGCTTTAAGTTTTTACGCAATACGCCCAACGCAGTACGAAGTACGAAAGGTTAGATAGAGGTGACTTAAAATGAATGAAGAATTGCTTACAATTTTGGACCATATAGAACGCGAAAAGGGCATAGACAAGGAATTGCTGTTTAAGGCGATCGAATCTGCCCTTGCAAGCGCAGCGAAGAAGATCATCGGCAATAAAGAAGCCGAAGTGGAAGCCGTTATAGACAGGCAGACCGGCGAGATAAGCATAATGAGCGAAGGCAAATCCATAAAGAGCGCCGAATTCGGCAGGATAGCCGCACAGACAGCAAAGCAGGTCATAATACAGAAGATCCGCGAAGCTGAACGGGACATTGTCCTGGAAGATTATACCAAGCGTATCGGAACGATCGTAAATGGTTCGGTCCACAGGTTCGAAAAAGGCGATATTATAATCGACCTGGGTAAGACCGAGGCAGTGCTCCCAAGGGCCCAACAGTCGCAGGGAGAGCGTTATAAACAGGGAGACAGGATACGCGCCTATGTGCTTGAAGTCAATAAGACGGCGCATGGCCCGCAAATAATATTGACCCGTTCGGACACAGCTTTTGTTAAGAAGTTATTTGAGATAGAAGTTCCGGAAATAATGGAC
>CAZHPY010000063.1:0-9692 GCA_964534705.1 uncultured Planctomycetia bacterium
TCATGAACGAAGTTGTAGCAAAGTATCCCGAGATAAAGGTATATAAAAATGACAGCCCTATACCCGAAGCTCTATACGCGACAGAACCGGACAAGTGTTGCGACATATTGAAGGTCGAGCCGGTAAAGCGCGCAATAGAAGAAATGGGCGTGAAGTGTTGGGTCACCGGTTTGCGATGTACGGAAGGCAGGACGCGCACAGACTTCAAAGAAGTCGAGGAGCGCGATGAGGGCCTGATAAAACTGAACCCTATTCTTATTTGGAAAGAGCGCGAGGTGTGGCAATATTTAGCGTTATATGGAGTGCCTGTTAACCCGCTTTATGCGGAAGGATACAGGTCTCTCGGATGCGCGCCATGCACTAAAATAACAAATGATGATAATGAAAGAGCGGGGCGCTGGATCGGTACGAGCAAATGCGGAGGCGAGTGCGGCATACATACAAGGCCGTTAAAATCGTTACGAGGCTCAAAATGAAGTATTATCCGATAGCCGTAAACCTGAAAAATAAGAACGCCGTAGTTGTGGGCGGAGGAGCGGTTGCCCAAAGGAAGATCCTGAGCCTTCTTTGCGCAAAGGCGCGGGTAACAACTGTTTCATTAACGATCACAGTCGAATTAAAAAAGCTGGTGAAAAGCAAAAGAGTGGCCTGGGTAAAGCACGCTGTCAGGGAGGATGACCTGAAAGGCGCGGACATTGTCATTGCGGCAACATCGGATAGGAGTGTTAATAAGGACGTAAGAAGGTGGGCGAGGAAAGCAGGGGCGCTTGTAAATGTCGTTGACGACCGTCTGTTAAGTGATTTTATTTCGCCTGCCGTATTAAAAAAAGGACAAGCGATAATAGCTGTTTACACAGACGGCAAAGAGCCCGAGCTTTCAAGAGACCTGAGGGATTATTTAAAGGAGCGCTGGGATGAATTTTTATCTTATAGGAATAGACCATAAGAATACGCCGATAGGCATACGGGAAGCCGTGTATTGGAAACGGGCCGAGATCGCAGGGTTCCTTGCCAAGCTTACGGCAGGCCGCGCAACCATTCTGTCTACATGCAGCCGTTTCGAAATATATGGCTCAGCCAGGGATCCTTTCAGCGCAGGCGTAATAGTGGACCTGTTAAAGGATAAATTCAGGCCATTATTTAATAATACTTATGCAATATATAGCCAGGAAAAAGTGTTCAAGCGCCTCGTGCGGCTTGGAGCAGGGCTGGAATCCCAGATCAGGGGAGAATTACAGATATATAGCCAGCTTGGCGCCTGGGCCGGGCAGGACAATTTCCCGCCCGAACTCGCAGGACTAGTCTATGACGCTTTGCTGGCCGCTCATGACGTGAGAATGAAAAAAGGCCTGAATAAACCCGATAGTAACATAGCGGTATTTGTGTATAAAAAAATATTGTCTGAAATACATCCAAGCAAATTATTGAATATCGCCGTGGTAGGGACAGGTAAGATAGCCGAACTTTTCGCGGCATACAAGCCGCAAGGCGTAAGGCTCTATTTTGCGGCGCACAAGAACATCTCAAAAGCCGAAGGCCTTGCCTGTAAGACGCAGGGTAAGGCGCTCTTTTTAAAAGAGTTACCCGAACGCCTCAAGGCCGTAGATGTCTTGATAAGCGCTACAGCAAGTCCGCACAGGGTATTCGACAAAAATTATTTCCTAAAGATAGCGGCCTCAAGAGAACAGGAATTGTATGTTTATGATCTTGCCCTGCCGCGTGATGTTGCGCCAGGTATTAAGGACATAGACGGGATCGTCCTTAAAAATATAGACGAGGTGTTCATAAATGTTGACCTTAAGAATAGGCACAAGGCCGAGTCCTTTAGCCGTTAAACAGGTTGTGGAGATAAATATCCTGCTGCCTTCAGTGCATTTTGAAATAGTAAAGATAGATACGGAAGGCGATAGGAACAAGACTACGCCGTTAGACAGGATGGAAGGCACCGATTTTTTTACGCGCGATATAGAAGACGCGCTTTTAGAAGGCAGGATAGATGCGGCGGTCCACAGCGCCAAGGATATGGAGGATGGTGTCCCGGACTGCCTGGTTATCGCGGCAACGACAAGGTCGATCAGCCCTTACGATTGCCTCATATCAAGAAGCCATTATAGGTTAAAGACATTACCGGCGCGCTCTATTATAGGTACGAGCAGCCGTAACAGGAAAGAAGCGATATTGAAATACAGGAAAGATCTTTTAGTGAAAGATATCAGGGGAGATACAGGCGAAAGGCTTGAGCGGTTGGATAGAGGGGAATTTGACGCCATAATAGTAGCGCATGCGGCATTGATCAGATTGGGTCATGAAGACCATTTTTTTGAGGTCATACCGGAGGAAATAATCAAGCCTCATCCTTTGCAAGGCAGGCTTGTTGTTCAGGTCCGCAAAGACAGGCAGGATCTTCTGAACCTGTTCGGGGGGATCAATGACAAATAAAAAAGGTAAAGTATATATAGTAGGCGCAGGGCCCGGGGACCCGGACCTGATAACGGTTAAAGCTGCGAAAGCCATAAAAAAGGCCGATGTGATAGTCTATGATTTTTTAGCAAACTCAAAATTGCTTAAATTGGCTAAAAAGGATTCGGAAAAGATATGCGCAGGCAAAACAGACGGTCTTCACCTGCTTGAACAAGGCGCTATAAACAGGATCCTTTATAAGAAAGCGAAAAAAGGTAATATTGTTGTGCGCTTGAAGGGCGGCGACCCGCTGGTCTTCAGCAGGGGCGTCGAAGAAGCACTGTATTTAAGGAACAAAGGAGTGGATCTTGAAATAATACAAGGCATCACGTCGGCATTCGCTGCGCCTGAAAGCTTCGGCATACCATTGACCAGGAAAGGGCGTTATTCATCCATAGCCGTTTTGACTGGCAGGAAAAGTAGCGGCGGCAGTATAGATGCGCCCGATTGCGATACCCTGGTATATCTGATGGCCGTGAGCAACATAAACAACGTTATAAAGGCCATACTCAGGTCCGGCAGGAGCAAAAAGACGTTATGCGCTTTTATTGAGAGAGGCACGCTTGGCAATGAAAGGATCGTGACCGGAAATCTTGCGAATATAGAAGAAAAAGCTTCTATGCATTCTATAAGGTCCCCGGCAATATTTATCGTCGGAGAAGTTGTTAAATATGGGAAAAGGATATATGAGCACAAACATTAAAGCAGGCAATATAATACAGCCATACTTTGTTATCGGCGGGAAGCACAGGAAAGAGAAGATAAAGTCTTTCCCGGGCCAATACAGATTTTCCGTAGATACTCTTATAGACGATATTGGAACATTGAAAGCGCTGGGTATCAATAAGGTATTGCTTTTCGGTATACCCGATAGCAAGGATAAATACGGCAGCGCCGCATATGAAAAGGATAACGTAGTGAGCCTTGCCGTAAAGAGGATCAAGCAAAGGTTCCCGGGTGTAACCGTTTTTTCAGATATATGCCTGTGCGCATACACGGATCACGGGCATTGCGGAGTATTGAAGAGCGCAAGGACACAAGACACAAGAGACAAGACACAAGAAAGCTTCATCGACAATAAAGCGACGTTGGAGGCGCTGGCTAAAATGGCGGTGGCGCATGCTGAGGCGGGCGCGGATTATGTGGCGCCGTCCGCGATGGCAAAAGGGCAAGTCAGGGCCATAAGAAAGGCGCTGGATAAGAATGGGTATCGCGAAACGAAGATCATGGGATATTCCGCGAAATTCGCATCTAATTTTTATTGGCCTTTCAGGAACGCGGCCGGCTCCAGCCCGAAATTCGGGGACAGGTCATCTTATCAGTTGGATTACGCGTCGGCAGAGGCCGCTCTCAGGGAAATACAGGATGACATCGAAGAAGGCGCAGACATAGTCATGGTAAAACCGGCCCTTGCGTATTTGGATATCATTTATAGGGCTAAACAGAAATTTGGCTTTCCTTTAGCCGCGTATAATGTCAGCGGCGAATACGCGCTTTTAAAAAACGGCTTGAAAGATGCCGGCAATAAAGAGAAAAAAGGCGTGCTGCTGGAAATACTGGCAGCAATAAATCGCGCGGGAGCCGATTATATAATTACCTATCACGCCAAGGAGATCGCAAAATGGTTGACTACGAAGATCTGAAAAAAAGAGGCTTTTTAAAGCAGAGACAGGACGGGTTTGTCGTATTGAGGACCAGGGCCGCTAACGGTGTTTATAAAAAAGAGCATCTTGAAAGATTGGCAGATATAGCCGGTAAATATGGGAGAGGGATCGTCCATCCGACGATAAGACAGGGGCTGGAAATACCGTTTATAAAAGTAGAGTACGTATCTGCGGTGGAAAAGGAACTGAAAGATGCGGGGATCGAAAGCGGGGTGTCGGGCCCTCGCCTGAGAGCCATAACATGCTGCCCCGGTAATAGCTGGTGCAGGTTTGGCATAATAGATACGTTTTCATTGGCAAATAAGATAGCGAGCGAACTTGGCATAAAACCCGGCATGGAGCTGCCGCATAAGTTCAAGATCGCCATTTCCGGTTGTCCCAATACCTGTACGCGTCCTCAGGCGTCTGAAATAGGTATCCACGGCGCAGTAGATACCCTGTCTGCCGATAAGCATACAGGATACGCTGTTTACCTGGGCGGCGCCGGAGGCAGGGATCCTCACAACGGCATAAAGATCAATAAGATATTTACGGAAGGTGAGGTAATATCTTTAGTCGGGCGGGTTGTAAAATTTTACAAGGATAACGCAAAGCCAAGGCAAAGGCTCTCCGCTTTAATAGAAGAAACCGGTGAGGATAGGTTCTTGAAGGAAGTTGTGGTATAATTAATTGTTGAAATAAGGAGGCAGGCATGTCTAAGGTATTTTCTGACATAACAAAAACAATAGGCAAAACACCATTAGTAAAGATAAATAAGCTATCCGCTGGTTTGGACGCGACCATTTTGGCAAAGTTGGAGTTTTTTAATCCGCTTTCAAGCGTCAAGGACAGGATAGGCGTGGCGATGATCGAGGACGCGGAAAAGAATGGATTATTGAAAAATGATTCCATTATAATTGAGCCGACATCGGGCAATACCGGCATCGCGCTTGCGTTCGTTGCCGCCGCGAAAGGCTACAAGCTCCTTCTTACAATGCCTGATACGATGAGCATTGAAAGAAGGCAGCTACTGAAAATACTCGGCGCGGAAATAGTCCTTACTGACGGCGCAAAAGGGATGAGAGGAGCGGTTGAAAAAGCCGAGGAACTGGTGAAAAAAACAAAGAACAGTTTTATGCCTCAGCAATTCAATAATCCGGCAAATCCCGAGATCCACCGTAAGACAACAGCGGTAGAGATATGGGAAGATACGGATGGTAAGGTCGATATATTTATAGCTGGAGTAGGCACCGGCGGCACGATCACGGGAGTAGGGGAAGCGCTTAAGGAAAAAAATCCTTCGATAAGGATCGTTGCGGTAGAGCCTAAGGATTCGGCAGTCCTTTCAGGTGGGAAGCCGGGCCCCCACAAGATACAGGGGATAGGGGCGGGGTTTGTGCCCAGTGTCCTGGATATGAAAACAATAGATGAAGTAATCCCAGTCTCAAACGAAGACTCGGGCCTGGTGGCAAAAAGACTGGTCCGCGAAGAGGGTATATTTGTAGGGATATCAAGCGGCGCTGCGATGTATGCGGCGCTTGAAATAGCCAAGCGCAAGGAATCTAAGGGCAAGACAATAGTTGTATTGCTGCCTGATACGGGAGAAAGATACTTGTCTACATGGCTCTTCCAGGAGTTCCTGACTTAATAAAAAAACTTGACAAAAATGGATTTTCCTGTATAATCCATACTAACTCAATCATATTTATAGGGTTATAGAGGGAAACATGAAGATCACTTATAAAGGAGACTACGCGCTTAAAGCTTTATTTCAGCTTGCATTGAAGTATGAGAATGAAGGCGACGGCGTAATGTCGATCACAGAGATAGCAAGATCAGGCGATATGCCTACAAAGTTCCTGGAGCAGATACTTTTAACTTTGAGAAAAGGCGGCTTTGTAAAGAGCAAGCGCGGTATTAATGGCGGTTTTTCTTTGGCCAGGCCCGCGGAAAATATCACTATAGGCGAGGTCATAAGATTTATAGAAGGGCCGCTCGAGCCCATATCCTGTGTGGAGGGAGATCGATATAAAGGCTGTAAAGACTTGACTAGCTGCATCTTCCGTGGAGTATGGAAAGAGGTCGCAGATTCTACGGCCAGGATCGTGGACCATCTTAGCTTTGCCGATCTCATAAAGAAGTATGAAAAAAAGAAGGAGTGGTGCAAATCCTCATATGATTATGCTATATAATAAAGTGAATTTTGAAAGGAGTGGTGTTTAGATGGCGAAGACAGTAAGAGAAATAAACGAGAAGATAAGAAAAGGTGAGGTCGTTGTCGTTACCGCTGAGGAGGTCATAGACCTTGTCGAAAAAAACGGCTTAAAAGAAACCGCTGCAAAAGTAGACGTCGTTACTACCGGGACATTCGGCCCGATGTGCTCAAGCGGCGCGTACCTCAACATAGGACACAGTAAGCCAAAGATGAAATTAGGCGGAGGCCGTGTTACGCTTAACGGCGTCCCTGTATATACGGGTTTTGCAGCCGTAGATATTTATATAGGAGCGACTGCCATACCTGACGACGACCCGAGGAACAAGATACATCCTGGTGAATTCAAATATGGCGGCGGGCACGTTATAGAAGAACTTGTGGCAGGCAAGGACGTGGTCCTGGAAGGGACAGGTTACGGCACAGACTGCTATCCAAGGAAACATATCAAGACGTACATAAACATAAAAGACATCAATGAAGCGGTCATGCTAAACCCCAGGAATTGCTACCAGAATTATAACTGCGCAGTTAATGTATCAAATCCTGACACTATCTATACATACATGGGGGCCCTAAAGCCGGGGATCAGCAATGCTACTTATTGTTCAGCCGGCCAGCTATCGCCTCTCTTGAAAGATCCTTTATACAGGACGATAGGTATAGGAACAAGGATATTTCTCGGTGGAGGAGTCGGCTATGTATATTGGCCCGGCACGCAGCACAATCCTTCCGTAAAGAGGAAAGATAACGGCATCCCTCAAGCGCCTGCAGGGACGCTTGGCGTAACAGGCGATCTTAAAGGAATGTCCCCGAAGTGGTGCGTCGGGACATCCTTTCAGGGCTATGGTGTAACCATAACGCTGGGGTTGGGGATACCTATCCCGATACTGGATGAGAACGTACTGAAACAGGCTGCTGTAAAGGATGAGGATATCTGGACGCAGATAGTCGATTACAGCCAGGACTATCCGCAAGGCATAGCAGGATTTCTCGGCGAAGTTAACTATAAGCAGCTGAAAAGCGGCAAGATAAGCATTAAGGGCAAAGAGGTCCCTACGTCCCCGCTTTCCAGTTACTCTAAGGCAAGAGATATAGCGGAAGAGCTGAAGAAATGGGTAGTCGATAAGAAATTTTATCTTACCGAGTTCGTCCAGCCATTGCCCGGAGCAGAATCGGGGTATAGTTTCAAACCCTTTAAGGAACGCCCGGTAAAGGAAGAGTAAAAATGTTTGATATAGGCCTCCGTCGATTTGTCCTTCGCGGCAAAACGGCGGAGGCTTTTTTATGATCTATAGGTGATAATTATAAGCCATAACTTGAAAACCGCGCTTTATATGGTACACTTTAAATAAAATAATATATATTATGAATGAAAAAGTAAAAATAGTATTATTATGCCTTGCGACATTGTTGGTCTCCATGCATGTTGTCGCAGAAGAATCAAACATCCTCTCCCTCAACAGCGCTATCGGCGAGGCCCTGAAGTCCAATCCTGAAATATCAGTTGCCAAGAGAGCCTATGAAGCTGCAAGCGCGCGGATCTGGCAGGCAGCCAGCCTCCAGGACCCCATGTTTGAAATGGAATATGATAAGATGACCGCAGACAGGATGCTTTCAGGCGACCCGATGAAGACCTATGCAATATCCCAGGAGATACCTTTTCCGACAAAATTATACCTGCGCGCTAAGATAGCCTCAAAACTGGCAAAGATGGCCTATGAGAATTACAAGGCCAAAGAAAGGGAGATAATTTCACAGGTCAAGAGTACTTATGCTGAGCTTTCCCTGGTTTATAAATCGATCGATGTGATGAGAGAACAAAGAGGGCTTCTTGAGCAATTTTCAGCGAGCGCAACCACAAGATATTCCGTGGATGAAGGGACCCAGGCCGACGCGTTGAGAGCACAGGTAGAATTGGCAAAGACAGACAATGGCTTGATAATGATGGAGCAGAAAAGGCTTACCGCCCAGGCCAGGCTCAATATTCTTATGAATAAAGACCCCGCGGAAGAAATAGGCATCCCTTCGGCTGAAAACCCAATTTTGTTCGATCGT
The DNA here is from genome assembly GCA_964534705.1 of uncultured Planctomycetia bacterium. Lineage (GTDB taxonomy): Bacteria > Omnitrophota > Gorgyraeia > 2-01-FULL-45-10 > 2-01-FULL-45-10 > CAZHPY01. The sequence continues at coordinate 8,374 of CAZHPY010000063.1, forward strand.
TCACTCGAAAAATTTTATTCTGCCGCGCAACAATATAACCCGGAACTGAAGGCATATCGTTATGGCATAGAGAGGGGTAAGGTAGCGTATGACCTGTCGCTGAATGAATTTATGCCGGATTTTGTCATTAAATACAGGCAGATGGTTCAGGGCGACAAGGCTGTCGGCAATATGTGGGCCGGCATGCTCGGGGTTACTGTTCCGCTTTGGTTTTTTGAAAAACAGGCATTCGGCGTCAAGGAGATGAAAGCGGAGCTCGAAATGTTAAAAGCGGATTACAGAGCAAAAGAAAACAAGATATTGTTCGACATCAGGGATTCTTATGCAAGGGTAGAGGCTAATAAAAAAATCGTACAATTATACGAGACGGCATTTTTGCCGCAGGCTGACGCGACAGTGAAGGCCTCGCTAAAAGGTTACGCTTCAGGGAAATCGGATTTTGTTACGCTTCTTGACAGCCAGCGCACGCTGGAGGATTTTAAGATCGATCATTACAAGGCGATCTTAGAATTAAGAACAGCCCTTGCCGATCTCGAAAAAGCGGCGGGTATTACTTTGGACGAGCTCGAGGAGGCAAAGGCAAATGAAAAGAAATAATAAAATCATCATTTTAACCGCGATTACGTTTTTCCTGCTTTCTTCCACCGCATTTTTAATATCAGGATGTTCCCAAAGCAATAATGTAGCGCCCGGCCTGGAAAAAATTACGTATCATTGTCCGATGCATCCGACTTACCTCTCTGACAAGCCGGGAGACTGCCCTATATGCGGGATGAAGTTGGTTAAGATCGAAAGATCCCCACAAGTTCCGGCACAGGCTGTAACGCCCGCGCAAGAAAAAACCCTGGAAGAAGTATGCATAGAACATAAATGCACCATGAAAAACTGCATGATGGATGTAAAGACCAATATAAAACCGGGCGAAAGGATCATGTGCCCCATCTGTGGAGAGGTCATATCGACGGCCAGCGGCAAGGTTGTAGAAATAATAAAACAGCCTCCGGCAATGGCTGCGGCTAGCGGGACCGGCCCAATGGTTATGATAAGCCCGGAGAAGCAGCAATTGATCGGCGTGAAGACAGGACCGGTAAAGAAGATCAGATTGGAGAAAGTTGTCCGCGCATCGGGAAAGATAGCATATGATCCGCAATTAATGGTAACGCAGGAAGAGTTCATACAGGCGCTTAATAATGAGGACAATGTCAAAGATTCGCCGCTTAAAGATGTGATAGACAGGGCAAAGGACCTGACTGAAGCGGCGAGCCGCAAATTGAAATTGATGGGCATGAGCGATGAGCAAATAGAGGATTTAAAGAAAA
>CAZHPY010000064.1:0-9106 GCA_964534705.1 uncultured Planctomycetia bacterium
CCACCAGCATTATCTTCTTCGCCATTTTATTTCTCCTTTTCAAGTATTTTTATAAAAATATCCACGACTTCCGGATTGAACTGCGTGCCGGAATTACTCCTGAGCTGGTCTATCGCCTCCTCCTTATTAAAACTTTTCATGTAAGAGCGGTGGGACATCATGGCGTCATACGCATCGGCCACGGATACTATGGCCGCCAGGATATCTATCTGGCTGCCTTTTAATTTATCCGGATATCCCGTACCGTCATAACGCTCATGGTGGTGCCTGATAATGGATAATATTTCTTTATCTGTCGATACCGGCTTTAGTATGTCTTCCCCTATCAAAGGATGTTTACGCAGCTCTCCGCGCTCCTCGTCGGACAGGGCCGTATTCTTATGGAGAAGGGCATCCTGGATACCTACCTTTCCGATATCGTGCAGTAGCGCCGCTTCTTTTAGCACCTGTATCCTGTCTTCGCCTATTCCCAGTTTACGGGCTATCTTTTCGGAATATTTCGCTACCCTGTCGGAATGTCCGCTCGTATAAGGGTCCTTGGCTTCCAGCGAACGTATAAGGGACTGGACTACGCGATAAAAATAATTAAGCAGTTCCCGGCGCGCGGCTAACAATTTTTGAGCCATGTGGTTAAAAGAATCTGCCAGTTCCCTTATTTCATCGCGGCTGTTGATCTTCACCCGGTAATCCAGTTTACCGGCCGAAATATGGCGCGTCCCTTCGACCAGCTTATTGATCGGCCTGGTGATCATGCCTGAAACAAGGCTTCCTATCAGGATAGAAATGATGATGCCGAGGAGCAGCACCAACAGGGCGCGTTTACGGACCTCTTTCTGCATATCATATACGTCCGACGCTGTGACATCTATGCCCAATACCGCTACCGCCTTGCCCTGTTCATCCCTGATCGGCGCATATCCAGAGAGAAATACGCCCCACTTGTCTTTCAATAGTCCCCTATCTGCCGTTGGGCCGTCAAAAGCCTTCATCAGTTCCGGAAAACGCGAACATTCGTATTCTTCCCCCGGCCTTGCCGGATCGTTCTCGGCATGGTATGTACCAGCATGAAGGTCTATCATGAATTTGAACATACAGTCTTTACCTGTCTTCTCGAGTATGTAGATATATGCCAGCGATGGCGCGACATCGTGTATCTTCATCAGTTCCTTCTCTATCTTTTTATACTGCGGTGAATCTACGCCTTTTTCGTTAAGGGGGATCTCGAGAAGCGACCTTGTATCTACGGTACCTGCTATCATCTGGGCGATTATCATGAGCTTGGAGCGCAGATGGTCCATCTCCGACCGGAGCGTATATTCATATATGAGAAAATTACTGACGAGGCCGGCAAAGAACATCACAAGCATAAGAAGGACCGCGATCTTCGCCCCGAAACTCCTGAATATAAAAAATACTCTTTTCATACTGGGCCCTTTCTATTGTTTAGAGAAAAAGTTATCCGCAATATCGCTCATTACATTGCTCAGGTCGGGTTTTACCTTATACACAGGTTCATCAAGTGTCCCGCTTACCTCTATCACGCTATATCGTTCTATGGCGCCGGCTATATCGCATGCTCTTGCCGCATCAACGCCTTCGTCCGTAAATTCCGCTTTAAAATAAGCGGCTACGGCCCTGTTCTCCGACACTCTTACCGTGCCGAGGAGGTTGAGCAGCAAACTTTTCATTACAAGGTCATTTATGTAAAAGCTCTTATCCTTGAATACGAAACCGCATGAGCCCTCTTCAAATAGGATGGAACTAAAATCGCTCCTGAACAAAAGCGTACCTATGCCCTTGAAAAGGTCCAGCTGCCATAATTTTCCTTTTGAGATGTTCACAGTGCCCCATGCATTCAGCCGCGAAGCATCGCTGGAAAAACCTTTTATCCCGAAGCTGGACTGTATAATGCCCGATATATCCTTATCCTTAAATGGAGCGTCTTTTTTAAGTTCCTCTATTTTAATCCCCTTCAATTCCCCGTTTATCCGGTATGGCGTATCCTTCGCGGCTAGATCTATGAGGCCGTTGCCGTCGATCGTACCGCCGTAAATATGGGCCTTGAAATTCTCTATGTTATATACATTGTGCCTGTAAGTAAAATGTGAAACAAAATCTTTCATCTCTATTTTATTTATAGAGAGGTCATCGCATCTTATTTTTGCGTCTATAAAGCTGTCCTGGATATTGTTCAGGTCCCCTTTTAGCGTAAAGTCGGCCTTTATCCCGCCGGCAAGCTTCAGGTCCTTAAATTTGTCTTTAAGGCTTTTATAGGGCTCCTTGTTTTCTGAAAGCTCGAACCCCAGCGACCCGTTCAGGTCAGCCCTGATATTTTTAGGATCGGACGTATCTATATCTCCCTGCATGGAAAACGTATAATCATCATAACGCCCCGTCAGGCCGGATACAACCACCGACTTGTCATTAACGGAAAACAACGCTTTGGCGGAAAGGCTGCTTGAGCTTAGTTCCACCTGTACCCCTGGCTTCTGGAAATTCGTAACAGTGCCCGATGCTACATAATCTATCTTATCATATTTTAACCTGAGGCCTTTAAAGATCAGCTGGTTCTGCGTAAAATCGATCTTACCGGTAACGTCTTCGAGAGGATGTTTAGCGTATTGGGATTTGAAAACCGCTCCTGTCACGTCCAGGGAACCGCCCACCAGGGGCTCTTTATCTGTATAATCGCTGTATCGCAGCGCAATATCAAGCCTGCCCTGTCCGTACATCTGTAAAGGCAGGTCGATCTCGAATTTCTTCTTCAGCAGGTCTTTTAAAAGATACAGGTTCACGTCCGAGGCCGCGGTGATATCAAGGACGGGATTTTGGAGGTCCTTTATCTGGGCCGTTGCATTAACAGGCAGCCCTAATACCGTAGCGGTGATCTCTTTAAAAAGGAACGTTTTATCGCTGAAAGAAACCTGTCCCCGTATATCGTATATATTATCCAGTACATCAAGGTTATGCAAAGCCAGGTTTTTGACGATAGCCGTACCGGTATATATGAGCTCTTTATTCTGCGTGTTGTATTTTGCCTTAGCGGCGATCGTACCATTGAGGTCCGCTGTGATATTGCCCTCCGAAAACTTCATGTCCATGCCTGAAATATTCATGTCGGTATTGATTATGCCATCCCTGTGATCAAGCGTAAGGTCCGCATCGATCCTGCCGTCCGGGATATTAAACTTCGTTCCATCGCAGTACTTTAAGAAATCCTTCAGGTAAAAGTCTTTTGCCTCGGCCCGCATGGATAACTCTTTTTTTAATATCCCATACTCTCCCGAAACCTTAACGGCCATCATTACCTGCGAGGATATCCCGAACTCCGCGTTAAAAACTGCTTTATCGGGGAGCATCAGCCTGACATCTATATTCGCGTTGGTGATATCTTTTGTAAAAGGCTCTTCGAAGAAATAATCCCTAAAGGCTATCTCTCCCCTCGATATTATTATCCTCGATATGGTCAGGGTGAATTTTCCATCCATGAATGAAATGGGTTTTGTGAGGAACAGCTCTGACAGATTTATTGAATTGTCCGGCAAACGCTCCAAAAGGACCTGCGGCGAGTCGATCTTTACGGAAGTGATCACTGCCTCCTTTTTAAAAAGAGGGATTATAAGAAAGCGGCAGCTTATATTTTTTGCCGTTATTATCCCGGTATTATCTTCCGAGATGGAAAAGTCTTTTATAACCAGCCCTTTGAGAACGTCTATCTTCGCGGAGCTCATGGAAACACTCTTACCGGTAGATCGTTCCAAGCCTGTGATAAGGGCAGCTTTTATCTTCTCAGGCAGCACCGTCTCATTCAGATAAAAGAGATATGCCACTGCCGATAAACAGACCAACGTAAAAAAAATAAGGATAATTTTTTTTATCACGTTACCCGTTATTAATAATTTGCGACCTCTGAGGCAGATTCCATCTTGGCCGGAGCAGGGTTCCTGTTATCCGCAGGCATAAGCGCTATGGCCGGATCCCTCCTCCACTCGGAAAGCTTATTTATCCTGCGCATCCTGCTGATCTCAGACATAGTAACGCCATACTTAGCTATATCTTCATCCGAAAGGTTATTTTCGATGCCGTAAAGTATGATATCTATCTTATCAAAATTCATCCCGAGCGCCAGCGTATCATCAGCGCCCTTCAAAACGTCTGCCGAAGGTTTCCGTTTTAATATTTCCTTCGGTACCGCCAGGTATTCTGACAGCATCCTTACCTGTGCCTTGTAAAGGCCCTTTATAGGCGAATAAGGCATGTTATCCACTCCGTCCGGCGTGAACCAGCCCGTAAGGTCTTCTGATTTATTGCCGGTGCCAATGAGAAGAAGGTTCTTTTCTTTGGCTATTTTTTCAAGGAATACCCTGCGCTCCCTGCACGGCCCGTCGAACATCTCCTCCATGCCTTTCATTATGCGGTCATATATGAACCTCTTAAAAGCGCTTCTTCTTATCTCATTTTTACGCAGGACGGTTATGTAAGGCGTTTCCCCCACAACGATGTAATAAATACCCGCGATGAATGGAAGCATGGTTTTAGGGAACGATGAGATCCATTTGAAGAAAGCGGCCTCTTTTTCCTTTTCCCGCATAGCGCTGTCAATACTTTCTACATTCAGCTTCAACCCAAGCCAGTCGGAAACCCTCCGCGCCTTATCGAGCGAATCCTTTTCGCTGTTCCTGTCATGCAAAAAATATGTCATGACTTTCTCTCTTCCAAGCGCACGCACCGCCAAAACGGCCAAAAGCGCAGAATCTACGCCGCCGCTTATCCCCATTACTATACCGTTCGTCCTGGTTTCAGCCACAGAACGGCGTATATATTCTTCTATTTTTTCAGCTGTGCTCTTTCCATCGATGCTAAGGACGTCTTTTATGTTCTTTGCCATTTTTATGTCTTCCTTCCTTTTTGAACGGCATCAAACAGATGCCGGGTTATTTTTTTTCAATGCGCTCAACTGATACTTTCAGCGCTGTAACGCGCTATCAGGCCGGTGCGAAGCGCGTGTTTATAGACTTTAACAAATAAAAAATATGCGATAAATATATACATGACTGCGAGGCAGGCCCCTATTAAAAGCGGAACCGGCGAAGGGACGCCTCCTGCTATGATCACCCGCAATTCTTCGAATACGTATGACGGCGGCAATGCATATGAAACCAGCCTCATCCATTCGGGAAGCATCGAAAGCGGATACAAAACCCCGGCGAACGGCGATATGAGCGCCGGTATCGGCCATATGAACCATTCCGACGCCGGGCCGAAGTTCAGGACAAGCGCGCAGCCGAAAATACCCAAGGCTATCCCGAAAAGGAACAGGACCAGTATGAAAGGTATTGCCATGAGCCCGTATATCAGCAATGACAGCTTGAATAATCCCACGGCTATGAACAACATCACTCCGAGCCCCACGATGCTTGTCGCTATGCTCGTAAAAATAAGGCTATATATATATTCCGATATTGAAAGCGGCGTAGCGAATATGTTCAAAAAATTACGCGACCATACGTCTTCGAAGAAGGCCATGGTCACGCCCTGCATTATACGGATAAAAAAGTCCCAGAAAAGGACTGCGCCAAGCAGCGCCGGCACAAAATTAAAACCCGGTGCCGCGACGGTATTCAGGTATCTTGTAAGGAAGCCCCAGAGTATCATATCTACGCCTACCCAGGCGAACATGGGAAATACCCGCGAAAAACTCCCGCGGATAAGATATAACTGGCGCAGTACCATTGCGAATATACGGTTAGTGGACATGTGCCTATCTGGCCCCCAGCGTTAAAGGTTCCCGCGCTACCGTTACAAAAAGGTCTTCGAGCGTTTTTTTGCCGTGCTCAGCGGGCAGCGTTTTCGGGTCCCCTTCAAGAAGTATCCTGCCGTGTGACAAAAACAGGACGCGGTCACACACGTCCTCGACCTCATACATGTTGTGCGACGTCCATAGCACGCCCCCTGTCCCGCGCGATATCAGCTCGCGGATCTTGATACGGATATCCCGGGCAATGGACGGGTCCAGGGATGCGGTAGGCTCGTCCAGTAAAAGAAGATGCGGGTCGTTAAGCAGCGCCTTTGCAAGGCTGACGCGCGTTTGTTCGCCCGAAGAAAGCACTCCGCATTTCTGGTCCCGGAATTTTTCCAGGTCAAAATAACCAAGCAGCTCATCTATACGGCGGGAAATGTCCTTTACTCCGTATAGGCGGCCAAATATGCGCAGATTCTCGGAAACTGTAAGATTGCCTGGCAGTGGGGCATATACCGCGGCAAAATTTGTCTGTTCAAGGGCCTGTGCCCGCCGTAAACCAAGATCCAGCCCTTCGATGACCACCTTACCTTTATCAGGCTCGAGGACCCCCAGGATCATATTGATGGTAGTGGTCTTGCCTGCGCCATTAGGGCCCAGCAGCCCTACTATTTCATTGCGATTTACTTCAAAAGATACATTCTCTACTGCGGTAACTCCGCCGTATTTTTTATGAAGCGCTTCTACAGAAAGGATATTCGTCATCTTATTTTTCGAATAATTTCTTATACTTGCCGTATCCCTCTTTATCGAGGTCTTCTTTAGGTATGAACCTCAAAGACGCGGAGTTAACGCAATAACGCATCCCGGTAGGTTTCGGTCCGTCATCAAAAACGTGGCCCAGATGAGAACCGGACCTGCTCTTTACCTCAGTCCTTGTCATGCCGTGGCTCTTATCTGCGCCCTCTTTTATATTTTCGGGTTCCAGCGGTCTTGTAAAACTCGGCCAGCCTGTACCGGAATCGAACTTGTCCTTCGAACTAAAAAGGACTTCGCCTGAGATTCTGTCAACGTAGATCCCTTCGCGGTGGCTATCCCAGTACTCGTTATTGAACGGCGGCTCTGTTCCACATTCCTGGGTAACGTTATATTGAAGGGGCGTCAGCTTCTTCTTCAGGTCTTCTTTCGGGTCTTTTTTATCGCCCCACGTTCTCTTCACAAAATCTTCCCTGCCCGAGCCTTTTTTGTAGGACTCATATCTTACGGGATCTTTCTTATAATATTCCTGGTGATATTCTTCGGCAGGATAGAACTCAGAGGCCTTGATCACCTGGGTGGCTATCGGCTTGTTGAATTTACCGGACTTTTCCAGGCCGCTTTTTGACTTTTCAGCGACTCTTTTCTGTTCATCATTATGATAAAAAATGGCCGTCTTGTATTGGGGCCCTTTATCCGCAAACTGCCCCGCCATATCGGTAGGGTCTATGTTATGCCAGAAAACTTCCAAAAGATCTTCATATTTTACCTTTGATGGGTCATAGGTTACCTCTACGGCTTCCTTATGCCCCGTCTCGCCGGACGATACCTCTTCATAGGTAGGATTTACTGTGGCACCACCCGTGTAACCTGCAATAACGCTTTTAACGCCGTCCATTTTTTCAAATACCGGCTCCATGCACCAGAAACATCCGCCGGCGAACGTCGCTTTTTCAAGTTTTTCCTGCGCGTGGGCATATGACGGCATCATGATCACCATTGAAATTAAAAATAAGGTCTTAAACAATTTCGATCTCGACTTCGGGGCTTACTTTTAAGGTATTATGCACAGGACAGTTTTTTACAAAGCCAAGCATGGCCTTTACCCTGCGCTCGTCCATCTTAAAACCTTTGAGATCTATCTTTACGTTTATCTTCCTGAAGCATGCCGGATCTTTTGAGAGCTCCGATTCTACTTTGATGGTAAAAGGCCCGAGCTCAATATTCGCGCCTTCTGCGTATTTTCGTATATATACACCAAGGCAGGTCCCTACGCTTGCCAGGAGAGTGTCGGGCGGCGTGATCCCATTACCTTTGGTGTCAACGTTGAATTCGTAATCTTTCGACCTGACGTTAAATAAGTAATCTTTGGTATTCGTTATGTCTACAGAATACATGCGCCCTCCTTCTGTTGATTATTTATAATTATAGCACCTAATTATAATAATAGGCAATCTGTAAATGGCTACCGCAGGAACGAGAGTATGGCTTTGATAATTTCGGATGGGGCCGGCGGGCAACCGGGAATATGCGCCGCGACCGGGACTATGCTTTTTGCGCCGCCCTTAACGTAGTAAGAGCCCTTAAAGACCCCTCCGTCCAGGGCGCAATCACCGAGGGTTATTACAAATTTTGGTTCGGGCATCGCGTCATAAGTCTTTTTCAGGGCCAACGCCATATTTTTGGAAACGGGGCCGGTAACCAATAAGGCATCGGCATGGCGCGGCGAAGCAACAAAATCTATCCCGAACCTCTGGATATCGTAAATAGGATTGGTGGCGGATATTATTTCAGACTCGCATCCGCCGCATGAACCGGTGTCGACTTCCCTGATGTGGAATGACCTGCCAAATTTTTTATGTATTTCGCCCTTAAGCTCTTTGCCCATGGCCTCTATCTCTTCGGGCATGCCTGTATGTTGCCCGGCCATCGGCCTGGTAACAACGCCTTTCAATAACCTGTTCTTTAATATATCAAGCATATATTTATAGGTCGTTCCCTGAATATGACAGGTCGAAACTTTTATTGCACAACGGGAAATCCGGTATTATATTCCCGATGACCGCAAAAGAAAGCGCCTGCCAGTTATGGAACGATGGATCGACTATCTTGCACCTTTCTATGGCCCCTTTCGGGCCTAATTTTACCCAATACAGGACCGGCCCTCTCCACCCTTCCGCATATCCAATAGCGCATCCGCCTTTCACTTCTATCTTATCAGCCGTTTTTTTCCTGCTGCAGTGTTCGAGGATCAAGAGCATTTGCTCTATTATCCTGGCCGATTCCGCAAACTCTTCGACCCTCATATTCAGTCTGGCCAATACGTCGCCTGCAGCCTGCTTTACCAGGTTAAAATCCACCTTACCGTATATACCGGGAAAATCCTTCCTTAAGTCCATGACTATGCCGCTTGCCCTGGCAGCCAGGCCGACCACCCCTATGTCTTCTGCTGTCTTCTTTTTCAGGATACCCGTCGAATCGACCCTGTCCATGAACGAGACGCTTGAAAAAAGCATCTTCTTTAATCCCTTAAGATCTTTCGTTATTTTTCCCAGAGATGCTTTTAAGCATGCCCTGTCCTCCTCGGATAACATGAGAGCCGTACCGCCT
>CAZHPY010000065.1:0-8982 GCA_964534705.1 uncultured Planctomycetia bacterium
GCCCTGACAAAACTAAACTCGAAATTATGATTATTCATCAGGCCGCCGTCCCTTATAGTGCAATCCAGCAATTTGATCTTTTCCCTAAACATCCGTAACCTCTACTTTCTTTCGCCGCTCTTTTTTTTCAGAATGTATCCTCTTATTTTTAAGCATCTTATCTTTTGCCCTCTTGGACCTTTTTCTTTTCTGCCTTCGTATCTTCTCTATTCTTCTTCTCTCTTCCGACTCTCTTCCAAGTATCGTATTTTCTATCTTGCCGACAAGTATCTTCCTGGCCGTATAGCGGTTCAATACCTGCGACCGGTCGCTGAAGACCTTTACTTCTGTACCGGAAGGGATGTGCTTTAAATATACCCCCGTAGAGGTTTTATTGACATTTTGCCCGCCGGGGCCCCGTGACCTTATAAAATGTTCCTCAAGGTCGCTTTCCCTGATGCCAAATCGCGCCATCTTTTCTTTAAGCGCCTCTTCCTTCGTTTTTGATATCAACCTTAGCTCCATATACTTTACGCAATACTCAATACTAACTACTCAATTTGACTCATTATATCACTTCCTTAATCCACCCGCCACCCACAACAATATCCTTACTATAGAATACCGCTGCCTGGCCGGGGGTTGGCGCTTCCTGAGGGGCGTCGAAATCCACCCGGACATGGCCGCTATCTAAGGGCGTGACCTGCGCATATTGCGCCTCATGATTATATCTTATTTTTACTTTTAATCTTATAGATTTATCTATTGACTCAACCGCGACCCAGTTAAGCTTATGGGCAATGAGGCTCTTTTTCAGCACATCTTTCTTTGTACCTACGATGACGCGGTTGCTTTTCATGTCGATCCCTATCACATAGAGCGGCTCTTTATAGGCAATGCCAAGCCCGCGGCGCTGGCCGATAGTGTAATACGGTATGCCTTTATGCCTGCCCATATATTTTCCGGCCTTATCGACTATGTCCCCTTCCTCTATCTCTATTCCGGTCTTTTTCCTTATATATTCCGCGTAATCCCGGTCCTGGACAAAACATATGTCCTGACTGGACGACGTATTAAAGGTCATCAGTTTGAGCTTCTTCGCCGCCTTTCTTGCCTTCTCTTTAGTGTAGCCCGCTAAAGGGAACATTGCATGGCCCAGCTGTTCCTGGGAAAGGCTGAATAAAAAATATGTCTGGTCGTGGTCCTTGCCCTTACCTCTCCTTAAAATGAAACGGCCGATGCGCCTGCTATACTCAAGCCTCGCATAATGGCCGGTTGCGATCTTGTCCGCTCCCAGCGCCAGCGCTTTTTCATAAAGCAGGCCGAATTTTATCTTCTCATTACATATGACACATGGATTAGGGGTGCGCCCCTGTAAATACTCATCACAAAAGTAATCTATCACCTTCTTCTTGAATTCAGCGCTGAGATCAAATACGTAATACGGGATACCGAGACCCTCCGCTACGGCCCTCGCCCTGGTTATGGCCTCGAGGTTACAGCATGTACGCCCTACGCTGGAGCCGCACTCTTCTTTCGGCCACATCCTAAAAGTCACGCCGATCACTTCATGCCCGGCTTTTTGCAATAATGCCGCCGCGAGCGATGAATCAACACCGCCGCTCATGCCTACTGCTATCCTGCCGGATCCTGGTCTCATTTTATGTGCTCGAGGATGCTTTCGATGTCGACATACTTATCGACCATGTCGACTATGATCTTTATCTTGTGGGAGTCCTGTGGTTTTAATTTTACCACCAGGGAATGGACGCGCGATGCTATTGAATACGTTTCTTCATCCGTCACCAACACAGGGATATTGGCGTCCTTCAGCATTGCCAGCGTCCTTATCCTGGGTAAAAGGCCGCCCGACAACACAACGCCGGAAATACGCACGCCTTTTTTCAATCTTCCGGCATGTATATCGCACGTGGCATGTATCATGTCGTCCCTGTCGCCCGGTATTATCATCAATGAGTTATCTTCTATGAACTGGACAGCGTCCTTTACGCGCATGGCGCCTATGAGGACCTTCTGGGCCTGCTTGTCCAGATTTTCACCTTCATACAACAGTTTTATCTTTAATTCTTCCTTTATCTCGCGCATCGTAGGTATGTCCAGTATTATCTGGTGAGGGAGCACGCCGAAAACGGTAAGGCCTTTTTGTTCCATGCCCTTCCTTACAAGGCGCGCTATCCTTTCATACTTTTCAGGAAGGACCTTATTGACTATGACACCTGCAAGCGTCACTTTTTCCTTGTCAAGCAGCGCCTTGTTAAGCATCACTTCGTCTATCGGCTTACCTACGCCGCCCGAAGATATCATCATGACGTCGGCATCGAGAAGCCGGGCTACGGCAGCATTTGAAAAACCCATGACCGAGCCTACGCCTGCATGGCCGGTGCCCTCTATTATAACGAGATCGTTGTCCTTGGCGACTTTCTCATAGGACTCCAGGATAAGTTGAGCGTAATCCTCGGATGCCCCTTTTTCGATAAAGCGTTCGGTAAATCCGCGCTCTATTGCGATCGGAGACATATCCTTGATATTACATTTTATACCAAATACCTTTTCTATAAGGACAGAGTCCTCGTCTACCTTATACCCCTGCTCCATAAGGTAGCGCTGGCCTATCGGCTTGATAAACCCGATCCGCGCAAATTTCTTTTGCAATGCGGCGATAAGGCCGAGAGAGACCGTTGTCTTCCCGTCATTCTGCTGCGTAGCCGCAACGAATATCTTCTTCGCCATAGGACTACTTCCCGAACTTCCTGTACCACAGCACGACCGCCACAACCGCCGTAAACAGGATCAGGTTGACTATGTTGAACACGCGCCATACGATATCCGGAGAGCGGAATCCTTCGGGCGCCATCAGTAAAAAGCATATCCATATCCCCAATGCCCACGATATGCTGATATCTTTGGATGACTTTCTTTTGATGACCCTGACAATAAGAGGTATGTCCCACAAAGGCAGGATAATGGCGGCTATAAGCGCGATGGTCTTCATCATTTAAATTAATTGCCCTTCGCGGAATGCCTTGATATATTCCCCGCAATATTCATCTTCGCAGAGAAGCGCCCTGGAAGCCGCTATGCTTGACATTACATATTTTTCCGTAGGATCGAGTATGGCAGCATCCAATCCCGATTGTATCGCCATGGACAGGAACGCTGAATTGATCAATCTCCGGTTAGGCAGGCCGAATGACACATTTGAAAGCCCGCAAATAGTCTTTGCGCCCAGAGACCTTATCATTGATAAAGACCTGAGGAATTCCTTTACCTGCTCCGGTTCAGTCGATATAGGCCTGATAAGAGGATCGAAATAGAGGTTTTCCGGCCTGAAACCTTTTGCAACGACTTTTGTCAATATCTCCCTGGCAATGCCCATCCTGTCTTCGGCGCTATGCGGCATCCCTTCGGAGCCCATTGTCAACGCGATAAGCTTTGTATCGTATTTGACGGCAAGAGGCACTATATGTTCGATCCTTGATTCGTCCCCTGTAATTGAATTTATGAAGATCCCGCCGCCTGCATTATATACTTTAAGCGCCCTTTCTATCGCAAGATGGTTCGGGCTGTCTATGGATATACTGACTTCTTTGATCTCAGCCTGGATAACGCTTATGACCCAGTCGATATCCTGGACCTCGTCCCCAAGGCTCATCGCGCAATTAATGTCGATATAAGTGGCCCCGGCGGCAAGCTGCTTTTTTGCTTCTTTTAATATAAAGGCTGCGTCCTTCTTCTTCATAGCTTCCTGGATCTGCGCCCTCGTAGAATTTATACGCTCTCCTATAATAAGCATAACTGTCACATCCTCCTATACCTTGTCATAAGTAGCTTCGATGGTCTTGACAAGAGCCGTCAATACTTCGTTAACCGGAACGGGTATCCCCAGCGCCTTTCCCTGCCGTATTACGGCGCCGTTTATAAAATCTATCTCTGTCCTTTTCTTGTTAAGGACATCCTGCAGCATGCTTGATACATTTGCGGCGGTCGCCTTGCATACCGATTCAACTTTTTGTATCGGGTCGTCATATATAAGCTTGACCCTTTTTCTTTTTACTATCTTTACCGCTTCCTGGACCGCGCTCCTTAGTATCTCCCGAGTCCCGCCGTGCTCCGTCAGCATTCCGTTCTTCAGCCTGGTTATGGCGGTTAATGCGTTTATGCCGACATTTATGACAAGTTTACTCCATATCACGGAATCTATGTCTTTTGATACCTTCGTCTCAAAGCCAGCCTTGGACAGGATGCCCGCTATCTCCTTGATAGGCCCCAGCACCTTACCGCTTGCCAGCCCTATTATAGTTTCACCCTTACCGGCATGCCTTACATGGCCGTCTCCCAATAAAGTGGCGCCATGGTTAGTTATCCCGGCAATGACTTTTTCTGTACCAAAATAATCGTTCAGTACCTGGACATTGCCTATACCATTCTGCAGGGTCATTACAAAGGTACTATCTGAAACAAGGTCCTTTATGTCTTTGCACGCATCTTCAGTGGAATAGCTTTTAACGCATAATATTACCAGGTCACAACGGCCCACTTCCTTTGGGTCGGCAGATACGTTTACCTGGCAGCGCGCGAGATTACTTAAGCCTTCTATCTTTACCCCGTCCTGGCGTATATGCTTTGCCCTCTCCGGGGAACCGTCAATAAGCCAAACCTCTTCCTTCGTCCTTGCTTTAAGCGATCCGGCTATTAGGCAACCGAGGGCGCCGGGCCCGATTATCGCTATCTTCATATGCGCACCTCAGGGTTCATTTTGTCCTCAGTTTTTTTATCTCTTCCTCTTTTATAGTAAAACTGTGTGCCGCGTCCGGGAACGCCCCTTTTTCTACCTCATCCTTATATTTTTTTACCCCATCGGATATAAGCCCTGAAAGTTTCACATATTGTTTTACGAATTTGGGGACAAACCTGTCAAACAATCCGACCATATCATTGCTTACCAGGACCTGTCCGTCGCAATCTGCACCTGCGCCGATACCTATGGTCGGTATCCTCAATTTTTCCGTGATCAACTTCGCCACTTTATCAGGAACACATTCCAGGACAATGGCAAAACATCCGGCTTTTTCCAGTTTCAGCGCCTGCTCAAGTATCTTCTCCGCAGCGCCTGCGTCCTTACCCTGCACTTTGAATCCTCCAAGTTTCGATATGGTTTGCGGGGTGAGACCCAGGTGGCCAAGCACGGGGATACCGGCATTGACTATAGCAACAGTCACGTCCAATACTTCATCCCCGCCTTCTAATTTTATCGCATCACAACCGGCTTCTTTCATAAATCTTCCGGCATTACGGATAGCGTCTTCTTTGGATACCTGATAGGACATGAACGGCATGTCGCCTACTAAAAATGCATATTTTGTGCCGCGGCGCGCCGCTTTCGCATGATGTATCATCTCATCCATTGTAACGGGTACCGTGGAATCATAACCAAGCACTACCATACCCAATGAATCGCCCACCAAAATAGAATCGACGCCGGCCTCGTCAATGAGATGTGCCATAGGATAATCATATGCCGTAAGCATGGTTATCTTTTGGCCGTCCCTCTTTTTATTCTGCAAGTCCGTTATTGTTATTTTTTTTCGGTCCATTTGTCTCTCCTCGCTTTCAAAAAGATCACTTCTTCCTATACGCGTCTAAAAACGAATCACAATAAATATTCTTATTCAGTACTAATTCTGCCGTAATGAGCGCGTCCATAAGGTCCTTGTCCAGCGGGTCAAGGATCGCTGACGTGAGACCGTTGGCGATCGCCATCGTAAGAAAAGTGCGGTTGATAAGGCTACGCGCTTTCGTACCCTGTGAAACATTGGACAGCCCTACTATTGTCTGCGGAGCGGGGTCGCACAAAAGCCGGAACTCGCGTATCGATTCCAGGACTTCGTACCCCTGGGTCTGTGCAACGTTTACCGGCAGCACTATGGGATCCAGGTACAGGTCGTCGCTGCTTACCCCGAATTCCATGGCCTTCGCCACTATCACCGCGGCAAGCTCCAGCCTTTTTTCCTTGGAATTAGGGACGCCTGACTTATCCATAGCCAGGCCTATGACCTGCGCATTATAATGCTTTGCAAGGTCGAATATCTTAGACATTTTTTCTTCATCGGCGCTTGTAGAATTTATGATGGCTTTTTTCTTTACCAGCTTCAGCCCTTCCTCTATTACATCTGTCTTCGTTGAATCGAGAGCAAGAGGCACCTCAACAACCGATTGTATAGACTCGATAAGCCACTTCATGTCATCTTTGGGATTCTTTGAATAAGGCCCTGTATTGACATCGAGCACCGATGCGCCGGCCCGGACCTGGTCCTGCGCCAGGTGCTGGATTATGTCGGCTTCTTTATTTACTATAGCCCTGCCCACATCCTTATACATGCCATTTATCAGTTCTCCTATAACTATCACGCTTTATCCTCCATCATAGTTTTTATATAATCCGTAACGGCCTTTGCGGATTCCGGATGCCTCACGACGACTATATCCGCCCCTGCCTGCAACATTGATATCGATGTCGCGATCTCCCAGTTAACGCCCTGGGCCTTTGAATCTTTTGCTTCCTTGACCTTCCAAACCTCTTGTCCGGCAAATAATATAAAAGGCATGGAGAGCATCTTGTCCCCGATAAATGCGGCCAGTCGCGCCCGTTCCATTATCGAATAAACATATTCCATGCCGTAGCCCAAAGAAGTCGTCGTAGGGTGCATGACTATTCTTTTTGGATCAAACCCCATGTCGCTTATAAGTATGTTCACCTGCTTTGCGATATTTATGTCTATCGGCGATTCTGCTATCAGGGAATGGCCGTCGGCAAGGCAGGTAGCGGCAAGGGTCTTGTAATTATCCTGGCTTGCAATACCGAAAAGGCTCTTTGTGCCCTTCAATATGCTGCTTGCCTTGGGTAGAAGGTCATTATCTTTATCATCGTCGCCGGAACCGATCACTATTAACGGCTTCTTCACTTCTTTTGCGATCTCCTTCAGGATAGAAACGGAATGGTCCGAACTTTTATTCCCCCAATCAGGGTGGACGCTCTGGAGCCTGACGCACAGTATCTTAGAACCGTATCTTTCAACCGCGGCCTTTGCCCATCTGACCGGGTCCTTAACATCCTGCCCTAGCGCCTCACTGAGATCTTCCGGCCATTCGACAGGCTCGCAATCCATTACTTCCAGGGCCACGACAGGCGCATTAGGCATATCACCTTCTTTAAAAAGAAAGGGCAGCGTCGTCTGGCCGCCTATCTTTACCACGGCTCCGGCAGACTCATCGCCGACCTCTACGGTATTTATCGCACCTGCATACTTTTCCTTAACTATCTCAACGGCCATCTTATTTCTCCATTAATTTAGTGAACATCTCACGTATGGTATTTTTAATACCGGCATCCTCAAACTCAAAGATCGGCTTAGCCGATATGCTCCATTCATCGACCTTCTTATCAAAAGGTATAGCGCCGATGAATTTTGTCCCTACAGCGCGCATCTCTAATTGCAGCGGTTCCAGGAAACCGGTCACCTTATTTATCACAAGGGCGCTGGACCCCATCTTTATGCCGAGATCCCTGGCCAATTCAAATATCCTTTTTGCCGAACGTATACCTACAATAGAATAGTCGCTCACCAACAGAAGCTTATCTATAGCCCTCATGGTCCGGCGCGATATGTGTTCCATGCCCGCCGCGTTATCGATCACTACAAAATCATAATTTTTTATTACCCGGGCCATCAGGTCGCGCAGCAGGTTATTGACATAACAATAACAGCCCGGCCCTTCAGGCCTGCCCATGACCAACAGATCGAAGCCCTTTTCTTCGACAAGCGCTTCCTGTATCCGCATCTCTATGAACCGCTCTTTTGTCATGCCTGCGGGAATATTGCCGATCTGCTTGGAAACCTCATCGCATATACCGGCTATTGTATCATGGCCGGAAACACCCAACGCCTCGGGCAGGGTAGAATTCGGGTCAGCGTCAATAGCCAGGATCGAACCCTTTTTATTTGACACAAGAAAATCTACCAGTAGCGCCGCTACCGTCGTCTTCCCCGTCCCCCCTTTTCCATTTACAGCTATAACCGTACCGATGGGAACCTCCCAAGGTCAGTGTGCGGAAAGAACAATGACGCCACATATTCATCCATATAATTCGGCTCGGTGCTCAAGTCTATATAAGTGATCCCTTTTGATATTTCATATGTTTTCTTCAATGCGTCGCGTGACAGCATCGACATCCTTGCGCCGCTAAGGGATGAATTGCCGATAAATTCATACCTGGCCCTTTCTGTGTCAGGTAAAAGGCCTATAAAAATGGCATTTTCCATGTTCAGGTAATTTCCAAACCCGCCTGCGATATAGATATTTTTTATATCTTCCAGCTTCTTACCTACTTTATTAAGCAGCGATATTATAGCGCTGTATATTGCGCCTTTTGAACGCTTGAGATTTTCAATGTCATCGTCGTTTATCACTATATCGCCCGCAACCCTGAATTCATAGCCTGTGTCTGTTTTTCTGATGTTTTTTGACCTGAGATCGCGGTTTATCCTGCCATCCCTGCTTATTATGCCTCTTTTCAGCATGGTGCACAATAGATCTATATATCCTGACCCGCATATACCCTTGGGCTTTTCGCCGCCGATCGTCACGGCATTTACATTCAGGTCCTTGTCTATTTCAATGCTCTGTATGGCCCCTTTGACCGCCTTCATGCCGCTTGTAAGCCCGCTGCCTTCAAATGCCGGGCCGGCGCTGGCTGCTGCGCCTATCATCCACTCGCGGTTACCCAGTACGATCTCACCGTTAGTGCCTATGTCGACCAATAACGAGATCCTTTCATTTTCTGACAGGCCGCACGCAAGCACACCGGATACGATATCTCCGCCTATGTATGTAGTAACGCCCGGTATGAAAGATACGACACCTCGCGGATTTATTTCTATACCGGCCTCAGGGGCATGGATAGTATCAAATGATGTAGACGTA
>CAZHPY010000066.1:0-5110 GCA_964534705.1 uncultured Planctomycetia bacterium
TGAAACTGAATACGATTCCGGAAATACTGGAAGATCTGAAAAATGGCCGGCAGGTGATCGTCATAGATGACGAGGACCGCGAAAATGAAGGCGACCTTATAATAGCAGGCGTGCATACAAGGGCCTCTGATATCAATTTCATGGCGACCCATGGCCGTGGCCTGATATGTGTTCCCATGGAAGGCAGGCATCTTGACGAGCTTGACCTGCATCCCATGGCTACTAATGCAAGGGACCCATACCGGACAGGCTGGGCAATATCGTGCGATGCCAGGGAGGGAATAACTACAGGTATTTCTGCCAATGACAGGGCGCGAACGATCAAGGTCCTATCTAATCCTAAAGCAAAGCCTGATGACCTGGTCAAGCCAGGACATGTTTTTCCTCTCAGGGCAAACGAAGGAGGCGTCCTGGTCAGGGCGGGCCACACGGAAGCATGCGTCGATCTCTTAAGGTTATCCGGCCTTTTCCCCGTAGGCGTTATCTGTGAAATAATGAATGAAGACGGCAGCATGGCAAGACTGAACGACCTTACTAAATTCTCCAAAAAATTTAACCTTAAGATATGCTCAATAGCAAATCTCATAGAATACAGGAGAAGGTCGGAAAAACTGATCAAAAGAACGGCGGAGACCGTGATGCCGACCGCGTTCGGGGATTTTAAGGTTATTGTCTACGAGTCATTCGTGGACAAATATCATCATCTTGCCCTTGTCAAAGGTAAGCCAGGTAAAAACGGATCTTTGGTGAGGGTCCACTCCGAATGTCTTACGGGCGATGTATTCGGTTCAAAAAGATGTGATTGCGGCGAGCAGCTGAAGCGCGCTATGAAAATAATAAGTAATAACGGGAGCGGTGTAATACTTTATATGAGGCAGGAGGGGCGGGGGATAGGGCTTGTAAACAAATTGAAAGCCTATCAACTGCAGGATGAAGGTCTGGATACAGTAGAAGCTAATGAAGCCCTGGGATTCAAGGCGGATCTGAGGGATTACGGGATCGGCGCGCAGATACTGGCCGATCTGGGGTTAAGCAAAATACGCCTTCTAACCAATAATCCAAAAAAGATAGTGGGCCTGGAAGGGTACGGGCTTGAGGTCATAGAGAGGGTGCCGTTGGTCGTCAGGCCGTCGAAGAGCAATAAGAGATATCTTACGACGAAAAAAGAGAAGATGGGGCATCAGATCAGCCTATAATAAAAAGGAGGGGAAATGGCAAATTTAATAAAAGCAGATCTTATAGCAAAGGGCAAGAAGTTCGCGATAGTTATTTCGCGGTTCAACGAGTTCATATCGTCAAATCTTCTGGAAGGGTGCATAGACACTCTGACAAGGCATGGTGCGCAGGATAGCGCGATAGATGCTGTTTGGGTCCCAGGGGCGTTTGAGATCCCGGTTGTTGCGCAGAGGCTGGCAAAAACCAAAAAATATGACGCTGTCATATGCCTGGGCACGGTTATAAGGGGCGCAACTCCGCATTTTGAATTTGTAGCGAGCGAAGCCGCTAAAGGCATAGCTAAAATATCGATGGATACTGCAACGCCATGTATATTTGGGATAATAACGGCCGATACCATTGAACAGGCTATCGAAAGGGCCGGCACAAAAGACGGCAATAAAGGCCGTGATGCGGCGTTGTCTGCAATAGAAATGGCCAATCTGTCGGCCAAAATATAGCGGCAGGAGGTTAATAGTGAGAAAGAGGACGAAGGCGCGGGAATACGCGCTGCAAATATTATACGCCATTGATATTACCAAAGAGGACCCCGTGACATGCATAGAGCGTTTCTGGGATAGCACAGATGAACCTTCCGGGGACGTTAAGGAATTTACAGGAGAGATCGTCACCGGTGTTTCCGATAAAAGGGATGATATCGATAAGCTCATTTCAAAACATGCCACTAACTGGCAGCTTGACCGCATGGCAGTAATTGACAGGAATGTGCTAAGGCTGGCTACGTATGAACTTCTTTTCAGGGAAGATATCCCGCCAAAGGTCTCGATAAATGAGGCTATCGATATCGCGAAGAAATTTGGCGGTAATGACTCAGGCAAGTTCGTAAATGGCGTACTGGATAAGATAAACAAAACCGAAAGCAGGAAGAGCAAATGACCAGGTATGCAGACCTGCATATACATACAACATATTCGGATTCCACATTTTCTCCGGAGCAGGTCGTTGATTGCGCAAAAGAAAAAGGGCTTGCTGCAATAGCGATATGTGACCATGATTCCGTCGAAGGCATAGAGCCGTGCCAGGCCCTGGCTTCGAAAGCCGGCATTGAAGTAATACCCGGGATAGAAATGTCAGCCGAAAAGGTAGACGCCGAAATACACATGCTAGGCTATTTTATCGACTGGAAAAGGGGATGGTTCCGCAAAAGGCTGGAAGAGATACGCAAGTCCAGGATAGAGCGCGTCTACAAGATCATAAGTAAGCTAAAGGATTTTAATATACATATAGACGCCGAGGAAGTGTTCAGGCTCGCCGGGAATAATGCCTCTGTAGGCCGGCTCCATATAGCCCAGGCAATGCTCAACTCCGGAGCCGTAAAAGGCATGAGGGAGGTTTTTGAAAAATATATAGGGTTTTTAAAGCCATGCTATGTCCCATATACAAAATTTTCTCCCGAAGAAGCTATTCATACCATCCTTAAGGCAGGCGGAGTCCCGGTTTTAGCGCATCCCGGCCTGATGGGACATGACAAGTATATCGAGGAATTTGTGGGATATGGGCTTAAAGGGATAGAGGTATATCATACGGACCATAAGCCTGAAGCGGTAAAGCGATATGAGGAGATCGCCGGGAGGTTTGGCCTTGTGATGACAGGCGGGTCGGATTGCCATGGACTTGGCAAGGGCAGGGTATTGATGGGAAGGGTCAAAGTGCCCTACGTTTTGGTCGAAGAGCTTAAAAAAGCGGCGGATTCTGTTAAGGAAGAATTTCCAGATAATGAGTAATGATAAAAAATATATGCAACTGGCAATAGACCTGGCCAAAAAGGGAGAAGGAAGGACCAGCCCTAATCCTATTGTAGGCGCGGTAATAGTGAAGGACCGCAGGATAATAGGCATGGGGTATCATAAGAAAGCAGGCATGCCTCATGCAGAAGTGAATGCGTTAAAGGCGGCAGGGAAATCCGCCCGGGGCGCAGCGCTCTATGTTAATCTGGAGCCATGTGACCATTTCGGGAGGACCCCGCCATGTACGGACGCGATAATAAAAAGCGGTATAAAAAAAGTTATCATAGGCATGAAAGATCCCAACCCTTTAAATAACGGCAGGGGCATAAAAAAATTAAAAAGCCGCGGTATAAAAGTCATTACCCGTATCCTTGAAAAAGAAGCCAAGTCTATAAATAAGCCATACATAAAATTCATAATAAAAAAGATGCCATATATAACCGTTAAAGTTGCGCAGAGCCTTGATGGCAAGATAGCCGCAAAGACGGGCGATTCGAAATGGATATCATCCGAAGATTCGAGGCGTTATGTGCATAGGTTAAGGGCCGGGGCAGATGCTGTCATGGTAGGGGCTAATACCGTATTGAAGGATGACCCTGAGCTGCTGAGCAGGGCATCTGTATGCCGGCAGCCGCTAAGGGTCATAGTGGATGGCAGCCGAAGCATACCTGTTGCTGCCAAAATATTTTCAAACGATCGATATCCGGCAATATTGGCATCGTCGATATGCGGCGGCGGCAAAAGAACCGACCTGGCAGCGTTGATGAAGGCGCTGGCAAAGCGCGGGATCGTCAATATTATTGTAGAAGGCGGCGGGGAGTTGATAGCCGGCCTTATTGAAAAAGGCATGGTTGACAAACTGCTTATATTCATTGCGCCAAAGGTGATAGGCGGCAGGGGCGCGATAACGGCTGTTGAGGGGGCCGGCTGCGCCAGGATCAAAGATGCGGTTAATTTCAATATCGTAAACGTCAGGTATTTTAAGAAAGATATATTAATAGAGGCTGAAAAATAATGTTTACAGGCATTGTGCGGGAATTGGGGAGGGTCCATAATATTTCCGGGCTGGGAAGTATTTATAAGTTATCCATCGAAGCTAAAGATATTGCCAAAGGGCTTGGGATAGGGGACAGCGTTGCCGTTAACGGCGTATGCCTTACCCTTGTAGAAAAAAATAAAAATGTGCTTACTTTCGATGTCATGGCTGAAACACTGCGTACAACAAGCCTGGGAAAATTAAGGATTAACGATGCGGTCAACCTGGAAGAATCGTTGAGGGCAGGCGCATTTATCGGCGGACATTTTGTCGCCGGACACATAGATTGCGTAGGCAGGATAAAAGATATCAGGCGATCCTCCGGAGAAATATCCATAGATATCGTTTTTCCGGAAGAATACAGCCATTTGGTAGTACAGAAAGGCTCAATAACGCTTGAGGGGATAAGCCTGACGGTAGGCAAGATATCCAAAAACTGCATGACGGTTTATATCATCCCTCATACCTTAAAGGTGACCACGCTTGGCGTAAAAAAAGCCGGCGATGACATAAATATAGAATTTGATACCATAGGGAAATATGTGGCTAAATTATTTGAAAAAACAAGGATTTCGTGATATATTCTATCCTTAAAGGGGAGGTAGCTTATGTATAAGAAATTATCTTGTACCGCACTGATATTATTATTTGCCGTGATGGTAGCAGCGCCGGCATTTTGTGTCGATGATACGCCTACAACTAAATTAGGAAGAGGGTTAGCCAATATGCTTACCTTTCCTCTTGAGGTCCCGGAACAGGTTTCAAGAGTAAATAATTCCGATGGTCCTTTTGCAGCCAGTACGGTCGGTGTTCTTAAAGGCCTTGGATGGGCAGTAGGCAGGGTATGCGTAGGTGTGTACGAAACGGCGACCTTTATACTACCTTTTCCAAAGGGATATAAGGCGATCATGCGCGATCCTGAATATTTCCTGGAAAGCAGTAACTTCTGACCGATCCAATATACTAATTTCCAATTTTCTTGCCCGTAAAATCCTCTTATGTTAGAATATTATGTTAACTTGCACCCGTTAATCGGGGCGTGGCTCAGCCCGGCTAGAGCGCTTGGTTCGGGACCAAGAAGTCGGTGGTTCAAATCCACTCGCCCCGACCA
>CAZHPY010000066.1:5210-8942 GCA_964534705.1 uncultured Planctomycetia bacterium
GAGCGCTTGGTTCGGGACCAAGAAGTCGGTGGTTCAAATCCACTCGCCCCGACCAGTTTTAGTCCATAGTCCACAGCCAATGGTCCACAAAGGACTGTCTGTGGACCGTGGACCGTCGACCATGGACTAACGATGGTAAAACAGGCAGTGGTAAACAAACGTTTCCACGCATACTACTCAGGATCTGTCCAGGGGGTCGGGTTTCGTTATACTGCCCAACACCTTGCCGTATCACTTGATCTGACAGGATGGGCTAAAAATCTCAGGGACGGCCGTGTCGAATTATTATGTGAGGGGAAAGAAGAGTCCTTAAAAGAATTTTTGACGAAGGTCGAAGAGGCCTTTGGCACATATATACGCGACAGGGATATCGAATGGGATAATGCCACCGGAGAGTTTGACCGTTTCGATATAAGGGTTTAAATATTATGCGCTATGGCGTGATCTCCGATATTCATAGTAACCTGGAGGCGTTCAGGGCCGTATTAGGCGCCCTGGATGGAGAAATGGTAGATAACTACCTGTTTGTCGGCGACCTGGTAGGCTATGGCGCAGATCCTAAGGAGTGCATAAGGATGCTAAGGGACCTGGATCCGGTTGCAATGGTTGCAGGTAATCACGAATGGGGCCTCCTCGGTAAGATGGAGGCGTCATATTTTAATGAACTTGCACAGAAAGCTGTCCTGTGGACAAAAAAAATCCTTAGCGATGATGAAATAAGATATCTCGAGTCTTTCCCCCTGACGTATGAGGATGAAAAGGTAACCCTTGTCCATGGCACGCTGAATTCGCCCGAAGAATTTTACTACGTGTTTGATACGGAAGATGCTTACGTGACCATGAGCCAGATGAAGAACTACCTGTGCTTTATAGGCCATTCGCACGTGCCCGGGATATTTATTTCGGATGATTCTAAAGTGACTTATTCAGAGGATATGAGCACAAGGATAGACAATCAGCGCAAATACCTGGTGAACGTCGGCAGTGTCGGGCAGCCGCGGGATGGAGATCATAAGGCCTCATATGCTGTTTATGACGATGAGGAGCTTATTGTCCAGATAAAAAGGGTGGATTATGACGTCCAAAAAGCCCAGGAAAAGATATTAAAAGCCGGCTTGCCTCCAAAGCTTGCCTATAGATTATCCGAAGGCCGATGACATGAAACGATCCGACGTAGAAAAAAATATCGAAAACTTAAAGGGCCTGATAAAGCGTCACGATAATCTTTATTATGTGCAGAATAAGCCCGAGATATCCGATGAGGAGTATGATAAACTTTACAGGAAGCTGAAGGACATCGAGGACGCCCACCCCGAACTCATTACTCCCGATTCCCCTACACAACGCGTGGGAGGCAAACCTACGGAAGATTTCCCTGTGGTAAAGCATATTGTCCCGATGCTTAGCATGGATAATACGTATTCGGCAGAAGAGCTACGCCAGTTCGACGAACGTGTCAGGAAAAACCTTAAAGATGAAAAATACGAGTATATTGTGGAATTAAAATTTGACGGTGTAAGCACATCCCTGCTTTACGAAAACGGCATCTTAAAGAGAGGCGCGACCAGAGGCGATGGCGTAGAGGGCGATGACGTTACGAGTAACCTGAAGACGATACGATCCATACCGCTTTCGTTCAGGGATAGTGTTAAAAAATGCCCTAAATCCATAGAAGTCCGCGGTGAAGTCTACATGACAAAAAAGATATTCGAAGAGATAAACCGCGAAAAGGAAAAAGCCGGCGAAGAATTGTTCGCGAACCCGAGAAATGCCACTGCCGGTTCTCTGAAGCTGCTTGATCCAAAGCTGGTCGCCAGGCGCCATTTGAATATTTACATTTGGGGAATAGGTTACTGCGAGGGTATCGATTTTAAGGCGCATACGGATGCCCTGGATTATCTTGAAGAAGCCGGTTTCAGGGTCAACCCTCACCGTAAGGTGTGCGCGAACATAGAAGAGGTAGTTGAATACTGTAATTCATGGGAGCCTAAAAGGTATAAACTGGATTTTAATATCGACGGAATGGTGATCAAGATAAATGACCGCCGCCAGAGGGAGAGGCTGGGTGTCACGACAAAGAGCCCGCGCTGGGAGATCGCCTATAAATTTCCGGCGGAGAAGGCGATGACTGCCGTAGAGGATATAATAATACAGGTAGGCAGGACCGGCACAATAACGCCTGTTGCCATTCTGAAGCCGGTCCATCTTTCAGGTACTACTGTTTCAAGGGCCACGCTGCATAATTTCGATGAGATAAACAGGCTTGATGTCAGGATAGGCGATAAGGTGAATGTTGAAAAATCGGGCGAAATAATACCAAAAGTGCTCAGTGTTGCCAAAGAAAAGAGGACCGGCAGGGAAAAGCCTTTTGCCGTTCCAAGCGTTTGTCCTGCGTGCGGTTCCAGGCTTCACCAGACCCCCGATGAAGTAGCCATACGCTGCGAAAACGCCGGATGTTCCGCCCAGATCAAGGAAAGGATACTCCATTTTGCTTCAAGAGATGCAATGGACATTGACGGCATGGGGGAGGCCATAGTTAACCAGCTGGTCGATAAAGGCCTGGTTAAAGATTACGGGGACATATACAGTTTGAAGAAGGAACATATAAAAGATATGGAGCGCATGGCGGAAAAAAGCGCGGCCAATCTTATTAATGCCATAGAAAAAAGCAAAGGCAGTGGATTGCACCGTCTCATTTATGCTTTGGGCATAAGGCATGTCGGAGAGCATGCTGCATGGGTCCTGGCCGACAATTTTGGCTCTATAGAAAATCTTGCAGGCGCATCCGTAGAAGCGCTGACAAGTATTAACGAGATAGGCCCTGTTATGGCCGAATCAATAAACAATTTTTTCAGCAACAGGGAAAACCAGAAGATAATCAAAAAACTGGCTGACGCGGATCTCGTAATGGCTTCGGAGCGCCCCAAAGAGATGGGCGGGAAACTTGAAGGCAAGACAATAGTTGTTACCGGTACGTTAAAGGATTTCAGCCGCGGTGAAGCGGAAGAGATGATACGCAGGCTGGGGGGCAACCCCTCATCCAGCGTCAGTAAAAATACGTATTTTCTGGTCGTGGGAGCGGAGCCGGGCTCTAAAGTGGATAAGGCAAGGGCGCTTGGCGTGAAGATAATAGATGAGGAAGAGTTCAAAAAGCTTACGAGGTGACTTGATGCGCAAACTGGTCTCGATTTTTATAATACTTGCGATACTAATAAATACTGCGGGATGCAGCGAAGAATGGCGGAGAAAATTCATAAGAAAGAAAAAGGCTGTTGCCAAGAAGCCGCGCATATGGCAGGAGAAGAAGTACCCTGATGCACCGACCGAAGCCATGTATACTAAACATTATAATTACAGTATAAGCTGGCTGTCAGAATTGGCCGGTGACCTGGGACAGAACAACAAGAAAGACCTGCGCTGCATAGAAGAGGCCCTCTCGCAGGTAAAGGATATGCAGAATTGCCTTGTCCAGGATAAGGCAAAAGAACTCGATAAACATATCGGCAGGCTAACGGAGATAAGGGATATAATAAAAAGGCAGGACCTTGGGCAGGCTAATAAGGACTATGTACGCAGTTCCATAGAGAGGGAAGAAAGATTTTTGAGAAGGGAATTTTATTATCATAAGATACAGAAATTTATGAAGAAATCCTTTAACGAAGAAGAGCTGCCGGTGGATGTGGATGAAACCAAGTGAACATGATCTTATGATAGAGAAGCTGGAAGTTGGGC
>CAZHPY010000067.1:0-8695 GCA_964534705.1 uncultured Planctomycetia bacterium
AGATGCTTTTAAGCATGCCCTGTCCTCCTCGGATAACATGAGAGCCGTACCGCCTATCCTGTTAAAACCTTTAGCATACCTGCTTTTGCTTATTTTATGGTTCAGCGCCAGTATCGATTCCTTGATCAGCGACGCATACATCGATGGGAAGCTGAAACCGGCATCAATTGCGATACCGCCGATATCCGCTGCGTGGTTATACATCCTCTCAAGCTCAAGGAATATTGCCCTTTGCGCAAGGGCGTGATCGGGAACCGCTGCCCCATATATTTTTTCAACAGCTTTCGAAAAAGCCATGCTGTGTGCTACCACAGAATCACCGCTTACGTGCTCCGCCAGGCTTAAGCCTTCGGCGGCATTTTTTCCTTCAAAAAGTTTCTCAACTCCCCTGTGCGTAAAACCAAGCCGCGTTTCCATATTAATGATGGGTTCGCCTGCAACGCTGAAACGAAAATGGCCCGGCCCTATTATGCCCGCGTGCACCGGCCCTACCGGCACCTCAAATACTCCTTCGCCTTCTATTTTCCTGAACTTGTAACCAGCTCGCGCATTGTCGCCTTCGGAGAACATAAAATCTTTCCTTAGCGGATAATTACCGTCCGGCCAGACTTCGTCGTGAAGATGCAGCCTGCGCAGGTCAGGATTGCCTGCCGGCTCTATCCCGAACATCTCTTTTATTTCCCGTTCGAACAGGCTAGCCGAATATATGTCCTTTGCCAGCGAATTAAAACGCGGGGCGTCCTTATCGATATCCATATTTACAAAATGCCATTTCCTGTTCCTGATATCCATAAAAACGCACCTTATGACGAATACACCCCTTGCCGCCCTGTCATCTTCGGCAAACATCATCATCACGGGAGACTTAAGCGACCTGTGCAGCTCCATGCAGGCGCTGTTGAAATTCTCCGGTGAAGCGCCTATGTGTATCTCGTCGTTATAAAGTTCTTTGGACATGTCCATTTATATGCCCTTTATTATTTCTACCGCAGAGAGCAGCATTTTATCTATAACAGAAGGTATTTTAAATCCCATGACGCATACGAATACCAGCAAAAATACGAATGCCAGCTTAACGCTAAGCGGTTCTTTGGCTCTTTTTATATTCTGCGGCGTTTTGCCGAAAATGATCCCACTCAGGTGGTACATTATCCCTCCGAAGATCGCCGCTATGAATATAAGGAAAAGGCTGAAAGCGACATACGACCCTTTCATGAATGCCGATATGAGTATTATGATCTCGCTTAAGAATATTGAGAATGGCGGAGATCCCACCAGCGCAAAAACACCTATGATGACCGCCGTTGCCGTAAAAGGCATTACGCCAAAAACCCCTTTTATGACGTTCATGTTATTCGTGCCGTATTTTTTTACAATGCTGCCCGCGCCGAAGAACATTATAGATTTTGTGACCGCGTGATTAAAGACGTGCAAAAGGGCCCCGTAAACGGCCAGCGGCGCTCCTATGCCAAGGCCGAAACATATTATGCCTATGTGTTCGATGCTGCTGTAAGCAAGCAGCCTTTTCAGGTCCTTCTGGACCAATATGAATCCTGCGGCAACGGCAAGCGATAATATGCCGAAGAACAGGAAAAGAGAACCTGTAAATGAAGCGCCGATGCATTTATTTACAATAATGGCAAACCGCAATATCGCATATATGGCCGTCTTCAGCAGGACGCCCGACAGGAGGGCGCTTATGGGCGATAATGCCTGGCTATGCGCGTCCGGCAGCCATGTATGCATAGGAACGATCCCGGCTTTTGTCCCATACCCGACAAATATGAAGAGGAACGCCATTTTTACTATCTGCGGATCAAGCCTGGATGCGTTGGCGGCTATCCCGGTCCAGTTGAGAGTCCTTATGCCGCATGAGGCTGATATCGCATAATAAAAAAGTATAGTGCCGAAAAGGGCCAGGACTATGCCTACGGAACAGATCATTATGTATTTCCACGCGGCTTCTACAGATGCCTTGTTATTATGGAATCCGACCAGAAATGCCGAAGCGAGCGTTGTCATCTCTATGGCGACCCATACCATGCCCAGGTTGTTCAGCATGACGACAAAAAACATCGATAATGAGAAGATGTTGAAGAGCGCATAATATGATTTAAGTTTTTTGGCGGATATCACGCCTTCTACGGCATCTTCGTAAATGTACTGTATGGAATATAAAGAAGAGGCTATGTTAAGGATAGAGATCGTAAAGATAAAAAACGCGCTTAAGGCGTCGATATAAAATATATTACCTATGGATACAGGCTGCTTGGACGATGTAATGCAATATGCAAGCTGGAGGGCGAATGCCCCTGAGATCAAATGGCCCAAGGAATTAACGATGCCCAGCGCCCTGCCGTTCTTAATAAATAGCGGCGCAGCCGCAAGAAATGCCGTTATCCCCAGTATGAAAAATATTTCCATCTGTTAACCTTTTAATTCCTGTAATTTATTAACGTTTATATGGGTAAACACTTTATTGATCTTATAGACAAACATGCCCATGATGATCACGCAGATGAATATGTCGAAAAATATCGCTATCTCGACAAAGAACGGCATTCCGCCGGACACTGCGCTTGCTATCAGGAACAGGCCGTTCTCCATGACAAGGAGCCCGATTATCTGCGCGATGGCCTTCATCCTGAATACCATTATGAACATACCTATCAGCATGACGGCTAAAGCGGCAATAAAGGCCCCTTCCTGCATCCTGTCCTGCATCAGCGGTAAAAACCTCGACGTAAACAGGTATGAAAGATACGTAAGAAGCATGGCCGCAAACAGCGAGAGGGCCGGATTCACTATAAGGCCCGCGGTCTCATCCGTCTTTATCCTTTTTACCATACGGGAAAGAAGGCGCGGTATCACGATCACTTTTATGACAAATAAGAGCGCCGCTACCACGTAAAGCCCGGGAGTGTTTTCTTTAATGGCGAAGACTATTGTTATCAGGAAAAGGAAGAACGACTGGGCAGAAAAACCGCGAATCATGGCGTTGAGCCTTTTGGAAATCACCATAAGAAAAGCCATTAACAGGACGCCTGAAAGGAATATGCCCAGATTTATGCTCATAACCCCACCGCCGAAAATACCATCGCCATTATCGACAAC
The DNA here is from genome assembly GCA_964534705.1 of uncultured Planctomycetia bacterium. Classification (GTDB taxonomy): domain Bacteria; phylum Omnitrophota; class Gorgyraeia; order 2-01-FULL-45-10; family 2-01-FULL-45-10; genus CAZHPY01. Next base: position 3,115 of record CAZHPY010000067.1, read on the forward strand.
GCAAAAGCGAAGGTGACAAAATCAACTACCCTGAACAGGCGCATTTTTGCTAACAATACTTCCATCACGCTTATAATGACAGCTATAGCGATGATCTTCATGGGATATAACGCCGTTCCGCCGAATGGAATAACGATATTGGCCAGAATGGTAAAGAACAATATCTGCTTTATGTGCGCGGCAAGTTCTATCATTGCCAGGCGCCTGCCGGAATATTCAAGTACCATCGCCTCATGCACCATGGTAAGCTCAAGGTGGGTTTCCTGGTTATCTACCGGTATCCTTGAAGTCTCCGCTATCATAGCCATGAAAAATGCCAGGGCCGCTATTATGTTGGACAGGTGCAGTGAATGCTGGCCAGCCATCACGGCCGGATTCGTAGAACCCGCATTGTATCCGACGACAAATATAGATAAAAGCATGACGGGCTCCACAAGGCTCGATATGAACATATCCCTTGATGAACCCATGCCTCCGAAAGAGCTGCCGGCATCAAGGCCTGCAAGGCTCATGAAAAACCTGCCCAAAGATAACATGAATATGACAAGCAGGATATCGCCCATATAACCGATCGGATCCTGCCGGCCCAGGAAAGGTATCAATAGTAGCGTCACCAGGACAGAGGACAATACTATAAAAGGCGTTATCCTGAATATCCAGGAAGTATTCTCCGAAACGACCTCGTCCTTTTTTAATAATTTTGCCAGGTTATAATAGGGTTGTAATACGGGCGAGCCCCTCCTCATTCTGAGGTTATTTTTGACCTTCCTGATAAAACCGCTCACCAGCGGCGCAACCGCGGCCATCAGCACAACCTGGACCATGATAATCGATATTTTCATAACTTTTAGTTAAAACCTGTTCATAAACATTATCAATACAAGTATCGTAATAAAAATATACGCTATATATAAATGGATGCTGCCCGGCTGCATCCTTCGCAAAACCGTTGCCGTCCTGAAGACCAGGCTCAGCAGTGGTTCGTATATAAACCGCTTAAAAACATAGGTTGTGTGCGTCTCATATTTAAACGATTTGATGTGATAGAACGATTCGCGTATCTTTTCCGTTTTCCTGTACGGCAGAAGGAAGAAATCAAAGGCTATCCTGAACGGCTTGGAAAAACCGGTAGCCGTATATTCCGTCCTTTGGTCCAGCTTATAATAACCGCAGTCCCACGTCTTATGGACTTTTACCTTCGCCCGTCCTGATATAATATAAAACGCAAATGCCGCGATCCCCATGAATGCCAATATTGCCAGGGCCGTCATAGGTGTCGATAAAAAGATACCGGCATCCTGTTTCGGGCTGACAATAAAATTATTTATTACAAAATTTTCCGGGTTGGCAGGTATCGACATTACGTTTGAAGATACCCCGATAAGGACCTTAAGGATGAACGAGGCCCCGACGCCAAAACCTATTGCCAGGAACGACAGGAATACCATGGCAAGCTTCATCGAAAAAGGGGCTTCTCTGGCTTCGGCGGCGTCTTTAGAGCGCGGCATAGCTAAAAAAGTTATGCCGAACGCCTTTACGAAACATGCGGCCGCCAGTCCCCCTGTTAACGCAAGGATAGCGGCGAGCATGCCCATGAATACCTTCATGCCGGCAGAAGCGCCGAGCATCCCTGAAAAGAATGACTGCAGCGTCAGCCATTCGCTTACAAACCCGTTTAACGGCGGGAGCGCGGAAATAGCCATTGCCCCTATTAAGAACGCGGCGGCTGTCCACGGCATGGTCCTGATAAGCCCTCCCAATTTTTCCATGTTTCGCTTGCCCGTTATTTTATATACACTGCCTGCGCACAGGAATAAGAGCCCTTTGAATATAGCATGGTTTACAAGATGATACAGTCCTGCGGCCATCGCGAATACCGCCATATCCGGCATATTTAATTTTATGAAGAGCATGGACGCGCCCACACCCAGCAGTATGATCCCTATGTTCTCTACGCTTGAATACGCAAGGAGTTTTTTCAGGTCATGCTCCATAAGAGCATATATGATCCCTACAAGACAGGATATTGAGGCCGCTATGAGGACTATGATACCCCAGAGGGTTGAATTTATACCTAATATTATTATCGCAAACCTTATGATCCCGTATATAGCCGTCTTTATCATTACGCCCGACATCAGGCTTGAAATATGGCTTGGCGCCTGCGGATGGGCATAAGGCAGCCATACATGCATAGGCGCTATCCCGGCTTTTGTCCCAAAACCTATAAAAAGCAATATGAACGTAATATCCTTGACCCTGGCAGGCATCGCCGCGCATGCGGCTTTTAAGGAGATAAAATCGAAAGAGCCGGCGTATTTATACATTATAAGGATGGCGCTTATTATAAAAGCTGTGCCGATATGGGTCATCACTATATATATGAGGCCTGCCCGGATGGATCTTTCGTGCTCACTGTCGAATATAACTAGAAAATATGAGATGACCGACATCAGTTCCCAGACGATAATGAATAAAAACGCGTTATTCACCGTGACCACGAAGGCCATCGAAAGCACGAATGCGATAAATAACACCCATCCGTATAAGATCTTATTTGCAGAATAATGGCCTTTAAGATAACCAGTTGAATATACGGCGGAGGGCAGGGACACCAGCGCTATAACAGCTAGAAAAAAGACTGATAAAGGATCAAATGAAAATGACCTGGCAATGTTAAAATATGGCATTTTGTTTTTTCTGGTTTTGCTGGGGATATGAGGCGGTTTAAACGAGGTCTCTATATCTTACGCTACACCACGATATAATTGCTATCTATTATAAAATATCAGGGCCTTGCTGTCAAGAACGCTCTGGTCTTATGGAATATTATTTCTGACGGGCTTGTCCTGTTAATGAATACTTTTACGCCGGAGCCATCTGAAGATATACGGGTCATCCCTTTATCTTCGCCCCATGGAAGGCCTACGGTATTTATACCGAGAAAAGACAGCTTTTTGACAATATCGTGGATCACGGGACCGAATGGGCCTGCAAGACTCCCGGAAAATACCAAATTATCCAGGCCGCCCAAAAGCGAAATACCCTGGCCTATATACTTTAATACCTGGGTGCGGAATATATCAAAGGCCAGGCCTGCCTTCTGGTCCTTGCCGCGCAGCTTTATCAGTTCATTAAGGCTTATATCATACCCGGTTATACCAAGAAACCCGCCTTTGCTCTTTAACATCTCGTCTATTTTATACAGGGAAAAATTATGTTCATTCATTAGATAAAATACTATCCCGGGATCCAGGTCTCCGCAGGCTGTCCTGGACATTACCCCTTCCAGAGGAGTGTAGCCCAGGCTTATCGAAAGCGGTTTCTTCCCGGTTACCGCGCATACAGTTATTTGTTTATCAAGCACTATGGATATGTTCCTGGCTTTGGCAGGAAAATCCTCGATATTCGCTTCGTGCAAGGTCCCGTGAAAACCCCACCTTCTTATACTGTTGGCCTTAAGATATTCATATGGCAGCGCATAATATTTTCCTTCGGCGGGAAGGTCCGAAAAAAATGATGTCTCAAAAAATGCTACCAATGGAACGTCTTTGAACACTTTCCTGGACGTCTTAAGCAGATCCAGCATTGGCGGCACGTACAATGGAAAAAGAGGCGTAAGTTTTGCGAACCGCTTTAAAAATGCCTCGCCTATGACAACGGGCCCTTTAAAGAGGTCCCCTCCGAACAATACCCTGAACGCTACTGCCCCCATGGGATCGGGGAAGCAGGAGTATTTTATTTCCTTTAAGTTATGATCTATTACCACTATCATTTTCCATCAACTCCTTATACGTCTGGCGCGCTATCATGATCTCCTCATCCGTCGGTATTATAAGCACCCTGGCCTGCGAGGCAGATGAAGAAATATCGGAAATACCTTTTTTATATGCGTAATTTTTTTCTTTATCGATATCTATCCCTAAAAATCCCATATCCCCGCATATCTTCTCCCTTAATTCCGCCAGGCCCGTTCCAAGCGAATCTGTAAAGACCAGGACATCTGCCTTCTTCAGGATCAATGAATAAAAACTCACATAAGACCTTACCCTGCGCACATACATGTCAAACGCCATTTTTGCCCGGCTGTTAGTATGGATATCCTTCAGGACATCCCTCAGGTCGGATGATGAATTAAATATACCCAATATACCGCTTTTCTTATTCAGGATATTTTCCGCTTCCGCGGGCGACAGATTTTCCAAGGACATCATATAAAATACTACGGCCAGGTCCAGGTCGCCGCTCCTGGTATTCATTACAAGCCCTTCCAGCGGAGTAAAGCCCATTGAATTATTTATCGACCTGCCGTTCTCGATCGCGCATACGCTGGAACCTCCCGTCCCGAGGTGGCAGCTTATTATCCTCTGCGTGTTCTTTTCCCTTTTCAGGAATTTACACGCCTCCTCCATAACATACCGGTGCGATATGCCGTGGAACCCGTATTTCTTTATCCCGAATTTCCGCGCTATATTGGATGGTATCGCATATGTGGAATATTCCTTCGGGATGGTTTTGTGAAAAGCCGTGTCAAAAACGGCAAATTGCCCGATATCGGGATAAGCTTTGTGGCAAAATTCGATAAGGCGGTAAGAGATCGGATTATGTATTGGCGCGAGTGGAAGCGTTTGCTTTAGTTTTTTAATGGTAGGGGCTGATATCTTTGCAGTCCTGTCAAAAAGGCTGCCAGGGTGGACATACCTGTGGGCAAAAACATCGAATGGATCTTCGCCTATGAGCTCAAGCGCCTTCTTCAACGCCTCGGAATGGTCAGCAAGAGGCACTTCGACCGTCCTCTTTTTATCATGCGCGAAATGCGTTATCGTAGATACGCCCTGCGTCTTGATACCGACCCGCTCGGCTTCTCCGCGCACCAGCTCGGCCTCATCCGGCATCCTTATTATCTTATACTTGAGGGATGAGCTTCCGCAATTCAACACAAGGATATTGTACTTCCTTTTTTTAGATCTCATCTGAGCTCCAGCCAAATGTCGGAAAACCGATATTCCTATGGACGATGAGCGCCTGTCCCACCATGGCCCTCCCCAGCTTATCGATGCTTAGAGAGGCGCCCGTCCTTGTTATATCATCTTCCGATCCCGCTCCGAATCCCACCGTAGGTATCTTAAGTTCCCCGTATGTGTACGAGCCTTCCGTTATTATCTTCTTCCAGAACCCGAAATCAGACCGTATGCCGCCTTCAGTAAGCCCTTTGAGCGAATTAAGGGCAAATGGGTGATGCCCTTCCATCGACCACGGCTTAAACTCCTTTTTGGAAAGAAGCTCTAAACCGGTATAGGTCTTTACCCTTTCTTTCGCCAGGATCGTATTGACCATTATTTCCGGTTCTCCCTTATACACCGTCTTTGCTATCGTATTTGCCTTATTAAGGATAAACTCTTCCCCCTCTTCAGGTATGAATACCCTGTCCACTACAACGCGGAATTCACTCTGTTCATCCTTGGTATCATGCCCTCCGTACCTTATATCTTTTATGCGCAGGCCGGACCTCCCGAGATTGAAATCACTGGGCAATTCCTTTGATGCTTTTTCGAGTTCATTTATGAGGGGAAACATCGCG
>CAZHPY010000068.1:0-8454 GCA_964534705.1 uncultured Planctomycetia bacterium
ATTGCCGGTATCTCTGTTTCAGCGGCAGGAACCTCGGCCGGGGTTTCAACTGCCGGTTCCACAACAGGCTTTACAACTTCCTCTTTCCTGGCGGCAAAGCTGAACGGTTTCCAGGGTTTCTTTACAGGCGCCTCTTTAACTACTGTTTCTTTCTTTTTATTAAAATCGAGGACCGGCAGTACCGGATGTTTGGGTTTTGGGTTTTTCAAAGTATCTATTTTTGTCCTGGCTTCACCTGCAAAAAAAGAATCCGGATAACTATCTATAACATCCTGGTAGTATATGATAGCCGCTTCCTTCTTTCCCTGGGCTTCGTAAAATTGCGCCGTTTCGAATGATTTTTGCGCCACATTATCTTTAAGCCGTTTCATCGTCAGGTCGGCCTTCTGCGCCAGCTCCGTATCCTTGTTCTTATTTACGAATTTTTCAAACGTTTTGATCGCATTGTCCGTGGCTGTTGCATCATAGGCGGGTTTCAGCGAAGCCCTGTAGGCGCAATACGACTCTTCATACATCGCCTGCGCGGAATACTTTGATCTAGGATAATCTTCTACAAGCTTGTGATACGCCTGGATGGCCTCTTCATACCTTTCGCTCTTCTTGAGGGCCTCCCCCAGCTTAAACTGCGCGTCTTCCGCATATTTTCCGTAAGGCGCGTTCTCTACGACCTTTTTGAATATTTCGACCGCCCTGTCCAGGGGCGCCATTATATCGGTACCCAGGACTTTAGGGCTTGGTTTTTCAAGATATATGTTGCCTATGGCATATTCCCTGGCAAGCACTTCATCGGTATTGGATAGATGAGGAAAATTGTCTATTGCCTTTTGGTAATTTTCAAAAGCAGTATAATACTTTTGCATATTTTCATAACAAAGGCCGACATAATACTGTGCCTTTGAGGCATAATCGGAGAACTCATACTGTTTGGCGAGTTTTTCGAATTCCGGCGCGGCGCGCTGGTAATCTTTCACGTCGTAAAAACTCATCGCGTATTCGAATTGCTCTTTAGGGGTATCTTTTACGGCATTTTTAGGGTTGGTAAATTTTTTGGTTTCCGGGGTCCATATCCAATAGGCATGAGAAACCCCGGGTAAAACAAAAATGCTTAAGAGGACAAATACTGCTATATAAGGTATTGATCTTTTCATATGGTAGGTCGGCATTATACCACGTAGAATAATGAAGGTCAAAGAAAAATTAGGTTTTTACGGTGTTGACAGCGGAGATACTTAAAATGACTGGATATTTGTACCGGAGACACGGGTTACGTAGTCCGAGATCACAGCCCTGTCCTCTTTCGATATCTCGAGGAACTGGTTACCGAGCTCATAGTGATCGTCCGACGGATTTTTCTTGATCCAGGCAACTTTAGATATTGCCTTTATCGGCCTTTGCAGCGTTGGAATTGTTATCTCTACGACAAGCCTGCACGCAAGCGAAATAAATTCATTTGTCTTAAAACTAACCCCTCCTTCGCTGATGTCCTTTGTAAGAGATCCCAACGATGGGTTGGTTAACTTTAAATTCCTGTATTTAACCGGAAGATTTGAATCTATTCTTGGTGAGCGACGCCTGTCTGTAGAACTGTTATATTGCGTCCCCATAGGTCATCTCCAATATTATATTATTTATGAAACCGTTATTTTTTAATTAATTATTATTTATCGTTGCGTAAACTATACCACACGAACAATATATTGTCAAGGTAAAATATAAAAAAGTTAGCTTATAGCCGGGAAATATTCCTTTACCTTAAACGTCGAACCGTCGCTGGTCAACTCTATGGCCCCATTTTCCTTTGTGTTATAAATAACCGGCCCAGAGGGTATATTGTCTCCATGAAAATGCTTTTTATTTGTCTTCGCGCCGGAGCTTATTATTAAAACTTTTGGCGCTGCTTCCTGAAAGAACAGCCGGGAGGCACCCTCTTTCCCTGTAGACCCGCCGTGGTGCGGGACTTTAATGACATCTGATTTTAACGATCCGTCATAGTCAAGCATGGCTTCCATGGCCTTATCCGCGATGTCACCGCAGAAAAGCACGGAAACATCCTGATACTGTAATTTCAATACGACCGAACTATTGTTCGTGTCCAGGCCTTCAAGGCCTTCCCGGGGATTAATAACAAAAAGCCTTGCATCATTGAACCCGGTGATCTCATCTCCTGCGGTAACTTTCAGGCGGCGCAGGTTCCTTTTCAAAATTATCTTTCTGTAACTGTCATAAAGGAATCTGCTCGAACCGGCGGCCATTCCGCCGTCCATAACGCAACCTATGCCGAAATTTTTCAGCACGTAGATCATCCCGCCCATATGATCGGAATGAAAATGCGTTACCAATACGGCGTCCAGTCTTGTTATCCCTTTATTCCAAAGGTAAGGCGCTACGATAGACCTGCCCGTATCGAAAAAACCTTCCATGCCGCCTGAGCCCGCATCGATAAGCATCGTCCTTCTATCGGGAAACTCTATAAGCATCGCGTCTCCCTTCCCTACATCAAGAAAGGTTATTTTTAATTCCTTGCTCTGTGAAGCGAAAAGATCTGACCATACGGTAAAATTAAAGAATATCAACAGTAATATAAGCAATATTTTCTTTTGTTTAAGGAAAAAGAAACACATGACAAAAATATAATATAACAGTAAAAAAGAAATGGAGGGCGCTGGTACCCTGAAATAAGCGAACGGGACCTGGGCAAAGAGATGGTTTATGTAAAATGTCGCCTGCGATAATAGTGACATGGCACAGGCGACAGGCGCCAGGATAAATCCAATGCCTGGCAGACTAAGGAAGATGAATAAAAATGATACTACTGTTATGACGAACAATGCCGGAACGATGACCAGGTTCGCTATTATGGATATAGGGGAGATCACATTGAAATACCTGGCCACTATGGGCGAAACGGCTATAATGGCGGCTATCGAAACGGCTATACCTTTGGTAAAGTAATTTTTCCTGGAGCCGAACAAAGATTCTATGCGCGGCGAAAACAGGACTATGCCGAAGATGGAAGCAAACGACAATTGAAAACCCGGATCAAAAAGCTCATTAGGGTTATTAAGGAGGATGAGGAAAGCCGCTATTGCCAGCGAATTCAGGACATCCGATTCCCTGTTGATAACATACCCTAATGAAGCTATGACAAACATTATCGTTGCCCTGACTACCGGCGCAGCCGCGCCTGCCAAAAAGCAATAAAATATGAGAAAAAAGGAGGCAAGCAAAAGGCTGTATTTTCTTTTTATGCCTGCCATCTTAAAAACGAACATGAATATGCCCGCTATCAGGACTATGTTCAGGCCGCTTATGGCTATTACATGCACCGTGCCTGTCTTGATGAAATCATCCATCACAGAAGTGTCGAGCCCGCTTCTCTCCCCTGTCAATATTGCATTAAGGAATCCGCCATAACGGCGGTCGACATAACGCGTTATTGATGCGTTTATGCTTTTTCTCAGGGAATACGCCCATGATACGATAATATTCACACGGCCGCCTCTTATCACCCTGACGGAAGAGCCGCCATTAGCGCTCATGAGGACATGTATGCCCTTGATCTTAAGATAATCGGGATAATTGAACAGGCCCGGATTTTTTAATCCCTGGGGGAATGACAATTTTCCCGATAGATCTATTTCATCTCCAAATTTTATTTTTTCTCCCTCTTCGTCAGTACAAAGGTCGGCCTTCACAAGGCCGGTCACCTTAAAGGTCTTATCTTTCTCTGAAAGACGCTCGCTTTTTAAGGTAAGGCTTGTTCTTTCTTTTCCATAAAAAGTTTTTTTTCTCACAGGATCATCTGCCACTACTCCTCTTACGATGACAGTGTCCCCTTCCCCGGAAATGAAATTAACTATGTGGTTTTTTGGCAGGATATTGTGATTCTGGTAATAAGCGGCCCCGAAAAAGATTATGGCTATATACAAAAAAACGTGGGACAGGATATTTTTCCTGAACAGGGCGGCGGCGGTAATTATCAGTATAAGGCTTGCTGTAATAAGATATGCGGTGGGTACATAGAAAATACCGGATAAGCTTATGCCTGCCGCAAAGGATATGGCGCAATACAGTATGGGACGCTTCATTCGACGCTAATATTGTCTTTTATCTTAACAAAAAGATCTTCCTTGATCCCTTTTACCTTCTTGATCTCTTCTATGGACCTGAAGTCTCCCTGCAGGGTACGGTATTCCGCTATGCGCCCCGCCAGGGCCTTGCCCACTCCTGGAAGCCTCATGAGGACAACTTCATCGGCATCGTTTATATTTATCTTTTTAACGCTTCCGGACAGCCCCTCATGATCGAAAGATCTTATCTTGACATCTACGATCGAATTGGATTTCTGGTAAAGCGCAATGGCCGACCCGGCCGCAAGGAATGCTACCAAGAACAGGATGATGAATCTTTCTCTCTTTGAAAGATTGAACATTTATTGGAGGACTACATTGACCAGTTTCTTAGGAACTACGATAAAGCTTTTTATTGTCCTATTGGCAGATAATTCTTTTATCTTCGGGTCTGACAAGGCCTTTTTCTTGAGCTCCTCGTCATTCATATCGAAAGGTACCTCGATCTTCGACCGTACCTTGCCGTTTATCTGTATTACCATTGTAATGACTTCTTCAACTATGGCCGACTTGTCATAAGAAGGCCAGGAGGCCTTAAAGATGCTGTTCTCTTTCCCTATCATGCTCCATAATTCCTCGCACATATGCGGAACGAATGGGGCCAGCAGTATAATGACCGCTTCAACCGCCTCATTTAAAACCGTATCCTGACTCTTGTTACTTGTCTCTTTGTCTCTTTGTCTCTTTGTCTCTTGTTTGCCCAGGTAATCATACGCCTCATTCACCAATTCCATTATAGAACTTATGGCAGTATTAAAATGAAACCCTCCGTCAAAATCCTCAGTAACTTTTTTTATCGTTAGGTGCGTCTTTCTCTTCAGCGCCTCTGCTTCTTTACCCGGACTCTCTGGCCCTTGACACTTTGACGCTTTGACGCTTTGACACTTTTCAACGAGTCTCCATACCCGACCCAGGAACCTATACGCGCCCTCAACACCGCGATCAGACCACTCTGCGTCTTTTTCAGGAGGCCCTATGAACAACGTATATAGCCTGACGGTATCCGCGCCGTAATCCGCTATGAGCTTATCAGGGCTGACAACGTTGCCTTTTGATTTGGACATCTTCGCCCCATCCTTGATTATCATGCCCTGGGTAAAGAGATTTTTAAAAGGCTCATTAAAACCCACCCATTTTATATCATAAAGGAATTTCGTAATGAATCTGGAATACAAAAGATGCAGTATGGCATGTTCGACCCCGCCGATATACTGATCCACAGGCAGCCATTTATTTACAAGCTCCGTATCAAAAGGCCTGTCTTTCAAGTGAGGGGTTATGTACCTCAGGAAATACCAGCTTGAGTCAACGAATGTATCCATTGTGTCTGTTTCGCGCGTTGCCGTACCGCCGCATTTCGGGCACTTTGTATTTACGAATTGTTCCGAAGATTTTAACGGCGACTCGCCTGTAGGCCTGAATTCCACATTTTTCGGCAAAAGCACCGGGAGGTCCTTCTCCGGCACCGCTAATGTGCCGCAACGGCTGCAATAAATTACCGGTATGGGCGCGCCCCAGAAACGCTGGCGCGATATAAGCCAGTCCCGCAGCTTATACTGTATTGAACGCTTGCCCATCTTTTTTTCTTCGAAATAATCCGCTATCTTCCCGATCGCTGTTTCCGAGCTTATCCCGTTAAACCTGTCGGAATTAGCCATTACGCCTTCGCCTATGTGGGCCTCTTTCATGGTTTTTGCGTCCAACGGCTTCTTCGGGTCATCTATTACAACCTTTATGGGTAAATCATACACCTTTGCAAATTCAAAATCACGCTGGTCATGGGCGGGCACCGCCATTATGGCTCCCGTCCCATATTCCATGAGAATATAGTTAGCTACCCATATGGGCACTTTTTCATTGTTCACTGGATTTATCACATACCTGCCCGTAAACACGCCTTCTTTTTTTACCTCGGCGGCAGCGCGATCTATCTTGCTCTCTTCGCGCATCTTCTGTATCAGGCCGGCAGCCTCTTTTTCATTTTTAACGCCGCTGATAAGTTTTCCTACCATCGGATGCTCAGGCGCAACGGCTATGAATGTAGCGCCGTAAATAGTATCGATCCTTGTGGTAAAGCATTTAAGGGTCTCGTTCAGGCCTTCAACCGCAAAATCTATCTCTACGCCTTCGCTCCTGCCCATCCAGTTCCTTTGCATCATTTTAACGCGCTCCGGCCAATGCTCCAGTTTATCAAGGTCGTCCAGCAGCCTCTCGGCATATGCGGTGATCTTAAAGAACCATTGCTCAAGGTCTTTCTGCAGGACTTCGGTATCGCATCTTTCGCATCCGCCGTTCACGACCTGTTCGTTCGCCAGGACCGTTTTGCAGGAAGGGCACCAGTTAACAAACGCCTTTTTCTTGTAGGCGAGCCCTTTTTCATAAAGTTTCGTAAATATCCATTGCGTCCATCTATAATACTCCGGCAGGCAGGAGATGACTTCCCTGTCCCAGTCGTATTCCACTCCCCATTGGTTCAGCTGCTTCTTCATCGTCCTGATATTGTTCAATGTAGAGACTTCCGGATGCAGGCCTCCTTTTATGGCGGCGTTTTCGGCGGGCAGGCCGAAGGCGTCAAAACCCATAGGGGTGAGGACGTTCAGGCCGCGCATCATCTTGTACCGCACTACGACATCTCCTATGATATAGTTCCTGCCGTGGCCGACATGAAGCGCTGCCGACGGGTACGGGAACATCATAAGGCAATAGTATTTATTATTGTAGTTGGCCGTATCTACTTTAAAAAGGCCCTTATCGCGCCAAAATTTCTGCCATTTGGCCTCTATCTTGTCAAAAGGATATGATTTCTCGTCTTGCATGACCGCTAACCTTTCAATAGCTTTTTAACAATTGCTATATTCCTCAAATCGTCTTTATCCGATTTTTTCGGCGTTTCCATTATAATTGCGGCGTCTTTTAATTTGGGGTGATTGATTATCCTGCCCATTGCCTCTAATCCTATCATGCCCTTACCGATACCCTGATGTCTGTCAACATTGGAGCCAAGGGCTGAAATACTGTCGTTAAAATGGATCACCTTTATCCGCTCAGTCCCTACCAGCCTGTCAAAATCTTTTAACGTTCTTTCCAGCCCAGCTTTTGTCTTTATATCGTATCCCGCCTCAAAAGTATGCGCCGTATCGAGACATACGCCTACTTTATCGGGCTTTGAAATGGCGCCTATTATACGCTTAATATGTTCGAATTTATACCCTATCCATGAACCGGAACCAGCCGTGTTCTCTAGCAGTATTGTTGCCCTGGGGTTTACGCTATTTATAATATCGTTGATCGCCCTTGAAAATCTTGCTATCCCGCCTTTTTCGCCTGTCCCCACATGGCTTCCCAGGTGGGTGACAAAATATTCGGCGCCTAAAAGGTCGATCCTTTCCAGGTCTTCCATATAAGCTATGATGGATTTCTTGTAAAGTTTCTCGTCGGGTGATGCAAGATTGATGATATAAGGTATATGGACTGCGACCGGCCTTATATCGTAAGCTTCCTTTAGGAACTTAAATCTTTCGATGTCCGCCGTACTAAGCTCTGAAGCCTGCCACCCTCTGGGATTACGGCTGAATATCTGCATTGCGTTGCACTTCAGCCTTTTAGCGCGTTCTAAGGACTCCCAGATCTTCCCTGCTATAGAAACATGAACCCCGATGCGGCGCATAAAATAAAATTTTTAATTATTCATTGGTGCTGGAGGAGGGAGTTGAACCCTCACAAGCTTGCGCTTATCGGTTTTTGAGACCGACGTGTATGCCATTCCACCACTCCAGCGTCGTCCCGCTACAATAGTTTAGCGAGGAGAGCGGGACTCCTCATAAGGGGAACCTATGGTTCCTCTTGATTACGGTCGGCCCTTCGGGCCTCCCTGTCATCCCCTCCTACGGCACAAAACAGCCGTTTGTGTCACGCCACTAACCTTATCTGCCGATAAAGCTGCCGGCTCTATTCCCTATCGATTCCACATAAGGGAAAGGAATATTAAGGAAAACCGATTTAGGTTTTCCTTAAAACGATTTTGGCGATTAGCCCGATGTCGCTTAACACTGGCGGCCGAAGGGGCAAAAAGCAAGTCCGCACTTTTTGGCCCCGAAGGCAAAATCGTTTAGTGGTGGAGCTGACGAGAATCGAACTCGTGATTACACAATGCCATTGTGTCGTGATCCCGCTTCACTACAGCCCCACACAATTCAGAGATTATATTAACGGATAATTATAACAATAGGAATGAGAAATGTCAACGTAAGCGCGTTAAACTACCCTGGCGACGATCAGGGTTATATCGTCATGCTGCGTGGATCTAGGCTCAAAATTCCTCACA
>CAZHPY010000069.1:0-8364 GCA_964534705.1 uncultured Planctomycetia bacterium
TTTTCCCCTATGAAACAAAAATCCCGCACTGTTTAAGTACGGGAGATTTTTGTTTTGGCACCCCCAAGCGGATTTGAACCGCTGTCATCAGAATGAAAATCTGATGTCCTAGACCAGGCTAGACGATGGGGGCGTTTATTCTATCTTTTTCTTCTAATAGCTTTCTTCTTTGTAGCTTCTTTCGCCTTTGGTTCCTCTTTCTTCACCGGCTCCTTAGGCTTTTCTTCTTTTACAGCGGGCTCTTCCTTCTTAGCGGCTGCCGGCTCTTTTTTTACCTGGGACTCCGCCTCTTTTATCTTCGCTTCTTCTGCTTCCTCGTCCTCAGGCACTATCTTTGCCACAGATGATATTTTATCACCCTTGTCAAGTTTCATGAGCCTTACACCCTGTGTTGAACGGCCTGTGGCCCTTATATCCTTGACGGGCGAGCGCACGATCATGCCTTTTTCGGTTATGAGCATCACTTCATCTTTATCCGACACCGTTTTCATGCCGACCGCTTCGCCGTTCTTACCGGTAACTTTTATATTGATTATACCTTTGCCGCCGCGTGACTGAAGGCGATATTCTTTAAATTCCGTCCTCTTGCCGAAACCTTCCTGGGTAACCGTAAGGATAGTCTGGTCCGCCTTTGCCACTTCCATGCCGATAAGCAGGTCTTTTTTACCCAGTTTTATCCCTCGCACTCCTTTTGCGCCGCGGCCCATATCTCGGACCTGCGTCTCTTTAAACCGGATCGCCTTTCCTTCGCGCGTTGCAAGAAGAAGTTCGGCATTTCCGTCTGTGCGCTGGACCTTGATCAGTGCATCCTCTTTTTCCAGGGTGATCCCGATTATCCCGCCTCTCCTGGGATTTGAATATGCGTTCAGGGCGGTCTTTTTTATCGTGCCATTCTTTGTGGCCATGACCAAATATTCGCCGTCTTTAAATTGCCTCACGGGAACAAAGGCGCTGATGTTTTCTCCGGTACCAAGCATGAGCAGATTTATTATCGGCCTCCCTTTTGAAGTGCGCCCTGCCTCGGGTATCTCGTGCACTTTTAACCAATGGACTATACCCTTATCGGTAAAGAACAGGATATAATCATGCGTTGACGCGATAAAGAGGTGCTCTACAAAGTCTTCCTCTTTCATATCTGCGCCTGTTACGCCTTTTCCGCCACGGCGCTGTTTCCTGTAGCTGGAAACCGGCAGGCGTTTTATGTAGCCGGCATGGCTTATGGTTATAACAACGTCCTCTTCGGCAATAAGGTCCTCTATTTCCAGTTCTTCTGCTTCAGGCAACACTTCTGTCCGCCTGGTATCGCCGAATTTTTCCACTAATTCCTTCATCTCCTGTTTTATTATTTCCAGGACCTTCTTTTCGCTTTCCAGTATGGATTTGAATAACTCTATCTTCTTTATCAGTTCCAGGTATTCGCTGTCGATCTTGTCGCGTTCAAGATGTGTAAGCCTCTGCAGTTGCATCTCAAGGATCGCCTGCGCCTGCCTGTCCGAGAGCCCTATCTTTTTGATCAACTCCGCTTTTGCTTCCTGCGGATCCTTAGAGCCCCTTATTATCTTAATTACCTTATCTAGCTCTTTTAATGCTATCTTTAATCCTTCCAGGATATGCGCGCGATCCTGCGCTTTTTCGAGATCGTACTTTGTCCTGCGGGTAACGATCTCTTTTCTGTGGCGTATAAATTCTTCGAGTATTTCTTTTAAATTAAGGACGCGCGGGCGCCCCTCTACCAGCGCCAGCATTATAACGCCGAACGTCTGCTGCATCTGGGTATGTTTATAAAGCTGGTTTAATACGACTTTGGAATTAGTGCCGCGCCTTATTTCGATGACTATCCGCATCCCGTCCTTGTCGGACTCGTCCCTTAGGTCTGTTATGCCGTCGATCTTCTTATCCTGTATCAACTCCGCTATCGACTCGATCAGGTTGGCTTTGTTGACCTGATACGGCAGTTCTTTTACGACGATCATTTCCTTGCCGTTCTTCTGTTCTTCTATGAACGCCTTGGCATGGACTTTCAACAGCCCTCTACCGGTAGTATAAGCATTCTTAATGCCTTCGTAGCCGCGTATTATGCCGCCCGTCGGGAAATCGGGGCCTTTGACCTTCTTTAAAAGATCCTTGGGGTCGCAGCTTGGATCGTCTATGACGAACATTACGGCTTCCGCTATTTCCGTCAGGTTATGAGGCGGTACGTTTGTTGCCATACCTACTGCTATACCGCTGGAACCATTGATCAGCAGGTTTGGCAGGCAGGCCGGCAATACTACGGGCTCCTCAAGGGAACCGTCAAAGTTCGGCACGAAATCGACCGTGTTCTTATCTATGTCGAGCAACATGTAGTCTGTTATGCGGCTCAGGCGCGCCTCAGTATACCTCATGGCCGCCGCTGAATCGCCGTCAACGCTGCCGAAGTTGCCTTGTCCTTCGATAAGCGGATATCTCAAACTGAAATCCTGTGCCATCCTTACCAGGGTGTCGTAAACCGCAACGTCTCCGTGCGGATGGAATTTACCTAAGACCTCTCCAACTATTCTTGCGCATTTCTTGTAAGGCTTGCTGTGCTCCACGCCCAGTTCTTTCATTGCAAAGAGCACACGCCTGTGAGCGGGCTTCAAGCCATCGCGTACATCGGGTAGGGCGCGCCCGACGATAACGCTCATCGCGTAGTTTATATAGGAGTCCTTCATCTCCTCTTCCAGGTATACCGGTACTACTTTTTCATTTCTTGTGTACATGTCTCTCCTTTATATATCCAGCACTTTTACTTCATGGGCGTGTTTTTCTATAAATTCTCTTCTTGGTTCAACGGCCTCACCCATTAAAACCGTAAATATCGCGTCTGTTTCAACGGCATCTTCCAGAGTGACTTTAAGGAGCGTCCTCTTTTCCGGATCCATCGTGGTTTCCCACAACTGCGCAGGGTTCATTTCCCCGAGACCTTTGTATCTCTGGACCGTCATGCCTTGTTTACCTACGCTTTTAACGTAGCCAAGCACCTCTTTTAAGCTAAAGAATCCTTCCTGCTCTTTTTCCTGCTTTATTATAAAGATGGGTTTTTTTAATTCTTTTTTGGACTTCTTTTTCTCTTCCTCGCCTTCCCCCGCTGTGTCATATTCCTCTATGTCAACGCCCAGCTTTTCTATCTTATCAACTATCTTCTCTATTTCCCTGGCTTCATAAAACTCTATGTAGTCCATTGACCTGGGCTTGGCCGCCGGCTTTTTCTCTTCTTTGCCGTTTTTGGGTTCCTCTTTTTTACCATTGGCCTTTGCCTTAGGTTCTTCTTCCTCGCCCACGTACTCTGCTAATTCGTCATCATTATATAAAAATTGGGCTTCTCCCTCCACTTTTACCATATAAAGTGGCAGTTTTTTGGTCTTCTTATGCCTAAAACTAATATATTTTGATAAAGTTACTCCACTTCTCTCTATAGCGTTGCTGAGGCTTTCGAGCTCGATAAGCTCGTCCAAGATGGACTTCAGTTGTTTGTCAGTAAACTGATGCTTGTCCTTGGCGCGCGTAAGGGTCATACCTTCCGATCCAAGCTCAAGAAGAAGATTATTAAAACTATCTTCTGTCTGGATATATTCTTCTCTTTTTCCTCTTTTGATCTTATAAAGCGGCGGTTGAGCTATATATACATGGCCGTTCTCTATCAATAGCGGCATCTGCCGGTACAGGAACGTCAAAAGCAGCGTCCTTATATGGGAACCGTCCACATCGGCATCGCACATGATTATTATCTTATGATACCTCAATTTGGCTATATCGAACTCTTCGCCTATGCCGCTGCCGATAGCCGTAATAATAGTCCTGATCTCTTCGTTAGACAATGCTTTGTCAAGGCGCGCTTTCTCAACATTCAGTATTTTTCCTTTTAGCGGCAGTATTGCCTGGAAGCGCCTGTCGCGCCCCTGCTTTGCTGAGCCGCCTGCAGAATCACCTTCGACCAGATACACTTCGCATAACGATGCGTCTGTCTCCTGGCAGTCCGCAAGTTTACCCGGGAGCGATGCCCCTTCCAACGCGCCCTTGCGCCTTGTGAGTTCGCGCGCTTTTCTTGCAGCTTCTCTCGCCCGCGCAGCCAGCACTGCTTTCTCGATGATCTTGTTGGCAACAGGCGGGTTCTCTCCGAGGAACGAACCGAGAGCTTCGTTTACGATGGATTCGACAATACCTTCGACTTCCGAATTACCCAGTTTTGTTTTTGTCTGGCCTTCGAATTGGGGATTAGGGACCTTGACGCTGATCACCGCGCTTATGCCTTCCCTCACGTCGTCGCCTGCGACCGAGCCTTCTTCGTTTTTCAGCAACTTTTTTTCTTTACAGTACTGGTTGAGCGTCCTGGTAAGGGCCGATTTAAACCCGGTCAAATGAGTGCCGCCTTCGATCGTGTTGATGTTGTTGGCAAAAGTATATATGCTCTCTGCATAGCCGTCGTTATACTGCATAGCTACTTCTGCCTGGATCCCGTCTTTCTCTTTTGAGAAGTATATTACCTTCTTGTGCAAAACATTCTTATTTTTATTCAGGAATTCTACGAATGATACTATGCCGCCGGAGAACTGGTATTCAGCCTCCCTGCCCTTTGCCCGTTCGTCTTTAAGTTTTATCTTTAAGTCTTTATTTAAAAATGCCAATTCTCTCAGGCGATTGGATAGGATATCGAATGAATAATTTACGCCGGCTATGAATATTTCTTTATCTGCTTTAAATGTTACCCTTGTCCCGGTGTTCTTTGCGGACCCGATAACTTTTACCTTGGAAGCTGTCCTGCCGCATTCGTATTCCTGGTGGTAGATCTTACCGTCCCGGCGGGATTCAACCTCAAGCCATTCCGATAATGCGTTAACAACACTCACCCCGACGCCGTGCAATCCTCCAGACACGCGGTACGCCTTGTGATCGAACTTGCCGCCGGCATGCAGCGTGGTCATGACAACTTCAAGCGCGGGTTTTTTCTGTGTCTTGTGTATGTCGACCGGTATACCGCGGCCGTCGTCTATTACAGTGACCGAATTATCGGCGTGCACTATGACTTCTATTGATGTAGCATAACCTGCCATCGCCTCATCTATAGAATTATCGACAACCTCATAGACCATATGGTGAAGACCACGCGATGTCGTGTCTCCTATATACATGGCCGGCCTTTTTCTTACGGCTTCGACACCCTCTAGGACCTGTATCGTAGTAGCGTCGTACTTCCTCACGGCCGCTTCTTTGTCCTTCATCCTCTCTTCTTTGCTTTTTATTTGTTTCTCGCTCATTTTATATCACCTATTCTTAACGTTATATCCTTTATCTTACCGCTTTTTAATGTTTCCCCTATTTTTTTTATTATCTCTTTTTTCTGGACCGTCAGTTCATACAACCAGCTTGAGCCGTCTATATTCACTACCAGGCGGCCTGCTTTTAACGAGCGCACTTTTGAATGCCTCGCCGCGGCCTCGCCTACGGCGCTCTCCCAGGCGGCCTTTACATCTTCCTCTGTTAAGCCGCCTTTTTTGGTTATGCCGGTTATTATGTTCTTTAATACCCCTTCGAGAGGGTTTTCCGGCTTACCGGACATAAATTACAATTGCATCGGCAGCACTACATATACATATTCGCTGCCTATTCTTATGACGCCGGGTTTGTCAGCGTCAGCGATCTCGAAATTCACCATCTCATCGCTTATATTCTTCAGCACATCTATAAGATAATCCGGATTGAACCCTATTGCAAGCTCTTTTCCTTTATAATCCACGGCGATCTCTTCATGGGCTTCGCCTATATACGGCGCGCTTTTAGACAAAACCATCTTATCTTTGGATAACTCTATTTTTACCGCCAAAGAATCCGGGTTTGTAAAAAGGGACGCCCTTTTTGTCGCTGCTAAAAACGAAGCGCGCGATATACCTATTTTGTCCTTAACTTCTTTTGGTATGACCTGTTCGTAATTGGGGAATTCCCCTTCTATAAGGCGCGATACCACTTTTGTAGAGCCTATATCGAATAAGACCTGGTTATTACCAAAACACATCTTTACCTCACCCTCATCACCAAGAAGTTTGCTAAGCTCGGCGATGGTTTTTGCCGGTATTATGATCTTTCTTTCCTGTGTTTTTGGTGATTGGGTCTTTTCCTCTACCATGGCAAGCCGCCTGCCATCCGTTGCCACCATCCTTATATAAGATGATTTTATCACAAATAGGACGCCGTTCAAAACATACCTTGTTTCATCGCGGCTTATCGCAAAACTTGTCACCCCGATCATCTTCTTTAGTTTTGAACGTTGTATGACTATAGAATCTTTATCTTTAAAGTCCGGCAGTTGCGGGAATTCATCTTTTGGCAGTCCCATTATTTTGAATATGCAACTGGGACATTCTATGTGCACAAGATTGTTCTTTTTAACCGATATAGAAACCGCTCCATCGGGTAATTCTTTTATAATATCAAAAAATTTCTTCGCTGGTATTGTTATAGCCCCTTCGGTGCCTGGTTTTACCTGTATGTTTGATGTTATGCCTATATCAAGGTCGGTTGCAGTAAGTGATAGATTGTCTTTTCCTGTCTCTAAAAGTATGTTTGAGAGTATGGGAAGGGTTGTTTTAGGGTTTATAGCGCTCTGGACATCCTGTATCCCTTTCATAAGAACATCTTTGGTTGTATCAAACTTCATCCATTCACCTCTTCTGTTATTATACTTAGATATAAAAATAGCCGTAGAATCAGTAGGGCTGTTAACAATGTTAGTAACTCAACAACACCTTTAACAGCAACAAGTTAGAAACAACAAAGTTATTCACAAAGCCCACAGCTTTATCCACAATTTTCAACTAAGACGACCTGATGTTGTCAATGAGTTTTTCAATGACTTCTTTCACGCCTTTTTTATTTTTTATATCATCCTGGACCTTGTCATACGCGTGCATTACAGTGGTGTGGTCCCTACCCCCAAAATACTCGCCTATTTCAGGCAAAGAATAATCCGTAAGCTGGCGTGCCAGATACATGGCTATCTGCCGGGGATATGCGATGCCACGGCTGCGTTTTTTCACTTTCATGTCGGACAACTTGATGTCGAAATACTCGCATACCCTTTTCTGGACAAGGTCGATGGTGATCTTCTTTTCTCCTTCGCGGATCATATCCTTTAATACGTCTTTGACCATATCGACGGTAATCTCCCTCCCGATAAGCTTCGCATAGGCGACTACGCGTATAAGGGCGCCTTCAAGCTCGCGGATATTGGATTTTACTTTTTCTGCCAGGAAGTAATAAACATCGTCGGAAAGGTTGATGGAGTCTCTTTCCGATTTCTTTTTTAAAATAGCCATGCGCGTCTCAAAATCCGGCGGCTGTATGTCCGTTACCAGCCCCCATTCGAAGCGTGAAACAAGCCTTTCTTCGAGAGACTGGATCTCTTTAGGCGGACGGTCGCTTGAAACCACTATTTGTTTATGCGCGTCATAAAGAGTATTAAAGGTATGGAAGAATTCTTCCTGGGTGGACTCTTTTCCGGCGATAAAATGGATATCATCGATCAGGAGAATGTCGACGTTCCTGTATTTCTCCCGGAACTTCACGGTCGTCCTGTTCTGTATGGATGCTATGAGCTGGTTTGTGAACTCCTCGCTCGATATATACAGTATCTTCGTTTTCGGAAATCTCTGAAGCGCCCTGTGCCCGATGGCATGCATAAGATGTGTCTTGCCGAGACCGACGCCACCGTAGATAAATAAGGGGTTATAAGCCTTCGCCGGCGATTCACAGACGGCCGTCGAGGCCGCATGCGCGAACCGGTTGCTTGGGCCGACGACAAAACTCTCAAAAGTATATCTTGTATTCAGGCCGATCTCTTTCCCCGCGTCCTGTTTGTCGCGCGAGAAAGGCCAAAACGGTTTAGCCGGTGCTTTTTGCTGCTCATTCGCGCCCTGGATTTTCGGCGCGCCGGGGAAATCCTTTAGTACGAATTCCACTTTCATGTCTTTGCCGCAGGCTTTTGCAAGGCTGGCAACGATCAGCTTATAATACCTGTCGAGGAGCATCTCCTGGAAAAGCCTGTTCTGGACCTCTAAAATGACAGAATCTTCTCCCATGGAGACTAATCGGATGGGACCGAACCAAATATTGAATATCTGGTCATTATTGATATCTTTCTTTATAAATTCCTTGGTTCTTAGCCAGGTAGATGAGTCGTTGTTAGTCATACCCTACCAATAGATTATCCACAGCTTTCAACACGATTTCCTCTATAAATGCATAGGTTATACACAGGTTGTTAACAATTATCCATTAAAATCGCACCCATTATAATCGAAAATATCTCCAATTGCAAGAGAAAAGGCACTTCTGCCTCTCCCTCTTCAA
>CAZHPY010000070.1:0-8120 GCA_964534705.1 uncultured Planctomycetia bacterium
CTTGAAAAGACCGTTTTGGATAGCGTATTCAGCGGCAGGTTTACGCAGGGAGAAGCTCATATAGTAACCAATGCCAGGCACAAGGAGCTTATCGATAAGGCCTTGAATAACATGTTATCGGTGCAAGGCCTTATAAGAGATGGTTCTCACCCGGAACTCATAGCAGTTGATATTAAAGAGGCTATATACGATCTTGGCCTGGTAATAGGCAGGTCGGTTACAGACGATGTGCTGGACAGGATATTTGAGGATTTTTGTGTAGGAAAATAAGGAAAGGACAAAAGATGGACATCAGGAAAATAGAAAAAGCCGTAACTGAAATATTGATAGCGGTCGGTGAGGACCCGAAAAGGCGCGATATAAAGGATACGCCCAAACGCGTAGCGCAGATGTATGGAGAGATCCTGGCAGGGACAAAACTAAATGCCGAAAAAGAACTTGAGGTAATTTTCGAGAAGGACCATGATGAAATAATCCTGCTTAAGAATATCCCTTTATACTCTATCTGTGAGCACCATCTCCTGCCATTTATAGGTAAGGCGCACGTAGCTTATATACCAAGCAATAACAGGGTAACGGGTTTAAGCAAGATCGCCAGGGTTGTGGATATATTCGCAAGAAGACTGCAGGTCCAGGAGCGCCTTACTACGGACATTGCCGATGTTATCATGAAGAAGCTTAGGCCAAAAGGTGTAGTGGTTGTAATTGAAGCGGAGCACCTTTGCATGTCCATGCGCGGTGTAAAAAAACCGGGTGTTCTTACGATCACCAGCGCTGTCAGGGGCATATTCAGGAAAAATGAAAAGACAAGATCCGAAGCAATGGCCCTTATCAGGGGATAGAGGCCTATTAGTATTGAATATTATAAGCTAATATAATATAATAATGACCTAAAGATGTATAACGACCTATTAGAATTCAGCAGAAATTACATATTTGGCACCACTGTAGTGTCATGGCTGGTAGCGCAATCGATAAAAGTAGTCCTTGGCGTATTCAGGGAAAAGCGCTTTAACTTCCGGTGGTTTGTCGGTACCGGCGGGATGCCAAGCTCCCACGCTGCAGGCGTGTCAGCGCTTGCCACTTCCATAGGCGTATCCTACGGATTCGACTCAGCATTGTTTGCCGTAACCCTGGTGTTTGCCCTTATAGTATTATTTGATGCCCAGGGAGTAAGATATTCCAGCGGCAAGCAGGCGGAAATATTGAATAAAATGCTTGATGATATATACTGGCAGAAAAGGTTGGACGATAAGCAGCTAAAAGAATTTTTAGGCCATACACCTGTTGAGGTATTTGCCGGAATTGCGCTGGGGATATTTGTTTCGCTTTTACTGTATAGGTGATAAATGCAGAAAAAAATATTATTAATAATAGCCACGGTCCTTATATTTGCTGTTGCAGGCATCTTTATCATATACAGGATAGCCGTACATCCGGTTAAGCCTGCCGGCCAACAACCGGTATCCGTAGTGGCCAACAATATAGAAAAGGCGTCTAAAGAGGAAGAGAACCTTTTTAATCTTGCCGCAAAATATGAACAATCAGGGGATCTTTTAAACTTACGCGATTCTTACCAGCAGATAATCGAAAAATTCCCAAGCTCGACCAATGTAGGAAAGGCCCAGGAAGGACTTGAAAATACGAATGTGGGAATACTATTTTCTCCGATCTCTACGCCGGATTCCATTTCATATGAGATACAAAAAGGCGATACGCTGGCTAAAATAGCAAAGAAATTTTCCAATACCCAGGACATGATAATGAAGGCTAACGGTTTAAAGAACCCGTCCATTGTTCCGCTGGGCAAGAAAATAAAAATCCATAATGAAAAATTCAACATTATCGTAGACAAATCCCAGAACATACTTACGCTGAAATCAGCAGATAGAGTAATAAAGACCTATCATGTTTCGACAGGGCTCAATAATTCCACTCCCGTCGGAAATTTTAAGATCATAAATAAGATCGTCGATCCGCCATGGTATACGGCAGGGACCGTGATACAGCCGGACAGCCCCAAAAACATACTTGGCACGAGATGGCTTGGGCTTTCTGCCCAGGGATACGGTATCCATGGCACTACAGAACCGCAATCAATAGGTAAACAGGTTACCTCGGGCTGCATAAGGATGAAGAATATAGAAGTAGAAGAGCTTTACCAGATAGTGCCTGAAGGCACTGAAGTTGTAATAGTCGATTAAGGAGGTAACCTTGGCCATTCACATGCCGGGGCTTGACTTCGAAAAACCCATAATAGAATTAGAGAGAAAGATCGAGGAGCTCAAAGGCTTTACGGCCCGCGAGGACCTCAACATGTCCGGGGAGCTTAAGAAGCTGGAGTCCAAACTCGCCCAGATAAAGAAAGAGATATACGAGAACCTTACGCCATGGCAGAGGGTGCAGCTTGCGCGCCATCCAAAAAGGCCGTATACCCTGGATTACATCGACATGATGATGACAGATTTTATAGAGATCCACGGAGACAGGCATTTTGCGGATGACAAGGCGCTTATCGGCGGCCTGGGGACCCTGAATGGGGAAAGGGTAATGGTTTTGGGCCATCAGAAGGGGCGGGACACCAAGGAAAACCTGGTGAGGAATTTCGGAAGCGCCCATCCCGAAGGTTATAGAAAGGCCATGAGGCTTATGAATATGGCCGAAAAATTTTCATTGCCTGTGGTCGCATTTATCGATACTCCCGGAGCGTATCCTGGCATAGGGGCCGAAGAGCGTGGACAGGCAGAGGCGATCGCCTACAATCTGCGCGAGATGGCTACCCTGCAAACCCCGATACTGGTTTTTGTCATAGGCGAAGGCGGGTCAGGCGGTGCGCTGGGTATAGGGATCGGCGATAAAGTTTATGTATTGGAAAACGCATATTATTCTGTCATATCGCCCGAAGGCTGCGCGGCTATATTATGGAAAGAGCGCGGCCGCTCTCCGGATGCGGCTAAGTCATTAAAACTTACCGCAAAAGACCTGCTGGAGATGGGCATAATAGACGGTATGATAAAGGAACCTCTCGGTGGAGCGCACAGGAACCCCCAGGAAGTCGCGTTAAATATAAAATCCACCATAAAAAAAGATCTCGATATCCTGAAAAAATTACCTAAGACAAAACTGGTAGAAATGCGTTATGATAAATTCAGGTCGATCGGAATTTTTAATGAACCGACAAAATGATATTGTAGAAGAAAATATCGCGATACCGAGTGAAGTAAAATATGTACGTGAGGTATCTTCTAAAATATTGAGAATATTAGAAACCCGTAATATCGACGAATCGGTCCTTTTTGATATAAGGCTTTGCGTGGAAGAAACCGTGCGTAACGCTATTGAGCACGGTAATGTAAAAGATAAAAGGTCCAAGGTAAAGATAAACTACAGGATCTCCGGCGACAGGTTTACCATTGAAGTCGAGGACGAAGGCGCCGGGTTTGACTACAGGTCGCTGCCCGATCCTACGCATGAAGAGAATCTCATGAAAAACAGCGGCCGGGGTGTCTATCTTGTCCGCCGCCTTATGGATAAAGTTGAATTCAATGAAAAAGGGAATAAAGTAAAACTTACCAAGTATATGTAAAACAAAGGAGACCGTCGATGGCAATAAAAACAGAAGATAAAAATGGGTTGACCGTTTGTTATGTTGAGGGCGAGATAGATATTAACACGTCACCGGACATAAAGAAGAATTTTGAGAAAATACTTTCGAAAAAGACTCCTGCTATGGTCATAAATTTCAGCAAAGTGACGTATGTTGATTCATCCGGCCTGGCAACGCTGGTGGAAATATTGAAAGACATGCGCACATATGGCGGGAAGATGAAGCTTTCCAACCTGTCGCCAAAAATAAAGAGCTTGTTTGAGATAACCAAGCTGGAGAAGTTGTTCGAGATAATAGCGGACGAAAAAGACGCATTATGAACTTTATAGAAAAGATAGGGGTTGTTATATTGGGTACGAGCCGGCACACGGCAGGAGTGTTGGCTTTATTTTTTGAGGCCGTTTATTGGATAATCGTGGGGCCGTTCAAAAAGAGATTTCCCAAGCCCGAAGGCATATTCTCACAGATGGTGTTTGCCGGTATAGATTCTCTTATAATAGTTTTTTTTGTGGCTTTTTTTACCGGAATAGTAATAGCCATGCAAAGCGCGTACCAGTTGGCCCGTTTTGGCGCAAATATATATGTAGCGCCGATGGTAAGTATAGGTATAGCCAGGGAGCTGGGGCCGGTATTAACGGCGCTGGTAGTTGCCGGCAGGGTAGGCGCTGCCATAGCGGCTGAGCTTGGGACGATGAAGGTCACGGAACAGATAGAAGCCCTGGAAACGATGGCCCTTAATCCGGTCCGCTATCTTGTGGTGCCGCGGCTGCTTGCGTTATTAATAATGCTGCCATGCCTGACGGTCTTTGCGGATATCCTGGGCGTACTTGGCGGTTTACTGGTAGGGGTATTTAACCTGCATCTGAATCCATACAGGTATATAACTTTTTCATTCCAGTTCATGCTATGGAAGGATTTTTGGACGGGTATCATAAAGAGCGCCGTTTTTGGGATCACGATAGCGATGATAGGTTGTTATATGGGGCTGCGCACAAAAGGCGGGGCTGAAGGTGTAGGTAAATCTACGACCTTAAGCGTGGTCACAAGTTTTATCCTTATCATATTGTTTGATTGCATCCTTACGGGTGTGTTTTATTTCATGAATAAATAGTGGGGGCCGTGATAAATGGTTGACGGGAACGAAATAGTCATAAAAGCGCAGGATGTCGTAAAGAAGTTCGGGGACAGGACCATACTCAACGGGATAAACCTGGATATATACAGGGGCGAAACGTTTGTAATAATGGGCGGGTCCGGGTGCGGCAAAAGCACTTTTCTGCGCCACTTAATAGGCGCCCTGAAGCCCGATTCAGGGAAGGTGTTCCTGCTTGGAAAGGACCTGGCTGCGTTGAACGAGGACCAGATGGACGCGGTGAAGAAAAAGATAGGGATGTGTTTCCAGTCGGCCGCGCTTTTCGATTCGATGACCGTGGGCGATAATGTCAGTCTCCCGCTAAGAGAGCATACAAGGCTAGAAAAGAGCGTTATAGATACGGTCGTAAAGATGAAACTGGAGATGGTCGGATTAAGGGGCTTCGAAGCCCTTATGCCAAGCCAGTTATCGGGCGGTATGAGAAAAAGGGTGGGGCTGGCCAGGGCAATAGTCATGGATCCCGAAATAATATTTTATGATGAACCTACGGCCGGGCTTGACCCTATAGTTTCCGGAGTAATAGACAAGCTTATCCTGGACCTTTCAAAAAAGCTTTCAATAACCAGCGTCGTTGTAACGCATGACATGAAAAGCGTTTTTTCTATAGCCGACAGGGTGGCAATGTTATATGAAGGCCGGGTTCTCGAGGTCGGTACGCCGCAGGCGATAAAAAAGAGCAACAATCCAATGGTCCAGCAGTTCATTTCCGGCAGTCCGGACGGGCCGATAAAATTTTTCCAGCAAAAAGATGATTATCTGGAGCAATTGATGAAAGGGGCATAAGATGAAAATAACGAATGAGTTAAAGACAGGGCTTGTAGTCGTAGCGGCGATAATGGTCGCATCAATATTCTGGGTCAAAACGGCTAATTTTAGCAGTAAGCCATACAGGCTCAAGACGCTTTTTAATTATGCGGAAGGCATAAAGGCGGATTCGATAGTCAAATTATCCGGTATAGAGATCGGCCGCGTCGAGAACATAAAATTTATATATGCGCCTGAAACAAAGGTCGAGCTGACACTTATACTGGATAAGACCGCTAAGGTACACGATGATTCCATAGCCTTCATATCGACCAGCGGCATCGTCGGAGACGCGTTTTTAGGGCTCACTCCCGGGTCTCCTGAAAGGCCTTTCGCGAAGAACGGGGATATGATAGCAGGCGAAGACCCCATAGAGATGAGGAAGCTTATGAAAAAGGCAGATGCCATTGCCGATAACCTGGATAAGACGCTGGTCGAATTTAAAGCGCTTGCTGCAGGATTGAACGGCGTAGTAAAAGACAATAAGTCCAGGATCGATGGTATCCTTGCCAATCTCGAGCAGACATCCGTGAACTTTAACGCCTTCAGCGAAGACCTTAAGAAGAATCCCTGGAAGCTTTTGTCAAAGAAGTAAGAGAACTATAAAAATGAAGCAAAAATATTCAGGTAGAATTTTTATTTTCTTCATCCTGCCCGTAATATTTTTTTCTATCCTCGCGGTTTCCTATCTAAGGCTCGCTGATAATTACGAACTCGAAACGCTGGACATGAGATTCCGTTTAAGGCCCCAGCCGGCTACTACCGATAAGATCATCCTGATAGAAATAGGCAATGATACCGTTAAGAATCTTGGACAATGGCCTATATCCAGGAGCTACCATGCCATTTTGGTAAAGGCCCTTTCAGAGGCGGGGGCAAAGTCGATCGTTTTTGATCTTTTTTTCAGCGAACCGGGTGAATATGACGACGATTTTGAAGGCGCCATAAAGGATGCGGGGAACGTATACCTGCCGTTCGTGCTGGATATAGAGGAAAACAAAAAAGAGCATTGTGTGGCGGCAAAGGGATATGTGGCGCGGAACCTGGAAAGGCTCAGCCTGGCCGCTAAAGGAGAAGGGCATATAAATATCCTACCGGATATTGACGGTAAATTCAGGCGGGTTCCGCCACTGGTAGGCTGGGAAGGCAAGTGGTATCCCCATATAGCATTTCTTGTCGCATGCGATTATCTGGGTATGCCGCTTAAAAACGCCGTGCTTGTCCCGGGCAAATATCTTTCTTTGAACGATATTAAAGTGCCTCTTGACGATTACTCGAATCTGATAGTTAATTTTTCGGCTCCCTGGGGCAAGGCATATAAGCACTACTCATATTCTGATGTTATACAGTCGTACCTGGCGCCCATTGTCGGGAAGGCGCCCATACTGGATCTTGGCATATTCAAGGACAAGGTATGCGTGATAGGCTTGACCGCTGCGGGTACGGTAGACCTGCATCCAAACCCTTTCGAGACGCTATATCCCGGTTTCGGCATTCACGCGGAAATATTCAATTCCGTATTAAATAAGCATTTCATAAGGCGCGTATCAAGAGAGACGAACCTTATCATGCTCGCCTTCCTCACCGCGTTAATAATCATAGCCACGCTGAAGACAAAACCGTTCAAGGGCCTTATCATCCTGGTGTTTGTCTCTCTATTATTCATTGTGGGGTCCATTTTGCTGTTTAACGCGTTAGGCCTTTGGATTGACCTGTTCTATCCGGTCCTGGTCATAATAGTGCTTTATTTGGCCCTCAATCTTTATAAGTACGTCATAGAATGGAAAAAACGCCTTATATTGGAAAATGAGCTCGGTATAGCAAAGAAGATACAGGAGAGCCTGCTGCCTAAAAATCCTCCTTCTATCGAAGGCCTTGAAATAAACGCCGTAATGTTTACGGCGCGCCAGGTCGGCGGGGATCTTTATGATTTTGCGGAGTTCTCAGGCTCAAAAGCAGGGATAATGATCGGAGACGTTTCCGGTAAGGGGGTTCCGGCAAGCCTTTTTATGGCAAAGGTCACCGGCGAATTCAAGTTTTTTGCAAAGCCTGACGCAAAAGCACACGCAGTCCTGGATAACCTGAATTCAAAGCTTGTCAAAGAATCCTCATCCAACCTTTTTGTGACCATGTTTTATATTATATTCGATATGAAGGAAAGGACGGCAGAATTTTCCAACGGCGGGCACCTGCCGGTGGTCCATCTGAGCAGCGAGCTTAAGGTAAACCTGTTGGATGTAAGTGAAGGCATGCCCCTGGGGCTCCTCGACTCTTCATACGCTTCCAAAAGTATTAAGTTCGATAAGGGCGATATATTTGTATTATATACCGATGGGATAACCGAGGCTATGGATAAGAAGGGCAGGATGTACGGGCAGGAGCGGCTTGTGTCAGTTATAAAGGGGCACAAGGACCTTCCGTCGGATAAGTTGCTTAAGGCTATCGAAAAAGATGTGAGGAATTTTGAGCCTAGATCCACGCAGCATGACGATATAACCCTGATCGTCATGCTGCGTGGATCTAGGCTCAAAATTCCTCACATCTTTTTCGATAGCC
>CAZHPY010000071.1:0-7655 GCA_964534705.1 uncultured Planctomycetia bacterium
TATAGTAGGAGATGGAGCTAATCCTGGCGGCATATAGATACCCCGCCTATAAAAACAGTCTATTGTAAACCCCATTGCGAGCCCCTAGAAAGAAAAGGTTGAACAGCGGCAGGACCCGAAAAATTCTAAGCCGCGAACAATACCCTTCGGCCTGGCAGTAAACAGTATCTGAGTCTGCTGGAAGGGAAAGAGTAGACCGGGCTTGAGATTTTCTGATTTTAGTATATAATTATATGGTATATATCCAAAAGGAGGATGATATGCCAGCAACATCTATTGAAGCGATCAATGAAAAGGTAAAAAAAGAGAGCGAGTTTGTCCAGAAACTTTTCCACGAGATGGAAAAGGTGATAGTAGGGCAAAGATACCTTCTTGAAAGGCTTCTTGTTGGCCTTCTGGCCAACGGCCATATATTGATAGAAGGAGTGCCGGGGCTCGCAAAGACACTGTCTGTGAGGGTCCTAGCGCAGGCGATCAAAACTAAATTCCAAAGGATACAATTTACGCCAGACCTGCTGCCGGCAGACCTGATCGGAACGCTGATATACAATCCCAAGGACGGGGCATTCACTACCAAGAAAGGGCCCATATTCTCGAATATTATCCTGGCCGATGAAATAAACAGGGCTCCGGCAAAAGTGCAAAGCGCCTTGCTGGAAGCTATGCAGGAGAAGCAGGTAACGATAGGCGAAAATACTTTTAAACTGGATGAACCGTTCCTCGTGCTCGCCACGCAGAACCCCATAGAGCATGAAGGCACCTATCCTCTCCCGGAAGCACAGGTCGACCGTTTTATGCTTAAATTAAAGATAGAATATCCGAACAAGGAAGAGGAATACCAGATAATGAAACGTATGGCCATTACCGATAAAAAAGTATCGGTAATGCCGGTTGTTGCGCCGGACGATATAATGAAAGCGCGCAAGGTCGTTGACGAGATCTACATAGATGAAAGAATAGAAAAATATATCGTTGATATAGTCTTTGCTACCAGGGATCCTGAAGCATACAGGCTCAAGGAGCTGGTGGGCCTTATACAATACGGGGCATCGCCGCGCGCAACCATATATTTATCCATCGCCGCGAAGGCATATGCATTCCTCCAGGGGCGCGGCTATGTCGTTCCACAGGACATCAAGACTATAGGCATGGATGTCCTCAGGCACCGTATAATAGCAAGTTACGAAGCTGAAGCGGAAGATAAGACTTCGGAAGACATGATCAAAAAGATATTTGATGAAGTAAAAGTGCCTTAATATGCTGCCAAAAGAGGTATTGCGCAAGATCAGGCGCATCGAAATAACCACATCCAAGCTTGTCACGGACTTTCTTTCCGGCCAGTATGAAAGTGTCTTTAAGGGGCGCGGGATAGAGTTTGACGAGGTCAGGGAATACCAGCCGGGAGACGAGATACGGTCGATAGACTGGAACGTTACGGCCAGGATGGGCGCGCCTTTCGTGAAAAAATACGTCGAAGAGAGGCAGCTCACCGTAATGATACTGCTGGACGCCTCAAGCTCATCAAGCTTCGGGACTACGAAGAGGTTTAAAAAGGAGCTTGCCGCCGAAGTCTCCGCAGTGCTCGCTTTTGCCGCCATCCAGAATAATGACCGCGTAGGTCTGATCATCTTTACCGACAGGATAGAAAAATTTGTGCCGCCGCGAAAAGGCCTGGCCCATGTCCTCAGGGTGGTCAGGGAGGCTCTTTATTTTACCCCTAAGGGCAAGGGGACCGATATAGCGGGAGCGATCCGTTATCTGGATAATGTCATTACGCGCAGGGCGGTCACGTTCGTTGTCTCCGATTTTTTTGCGAAGGATTTTAAGAAGCCTCTTTCCATAGCTAATAAAAAACACGACGTTGTCGCCATTACTATAACCGATCCCAGGGAAGGCGAATTGCCGAATGCCGGTATAATCGAGCTCCTGGATGCTGAAACCGGTACGCCGTATCTCATAGATACATCCAGCCCTAAGATCAGGGAAAAATACGCCAGTAAAGCAAAGGATATGCGGGATGAAAGGACAAGGCTCTTTGGCTCCGTAGGCGTTGACCATATAGATATAAGCACGGACAAGTCTTATATTGAAGAATTCATAAAATTTTTCCGTATGCGAAAGAGGCGCATTTGAGATATTTTAAAATTTTGTTTTTGGCCGCCGCTGTTTTATTGACGGTAAACATGGTGTTTGCCGTGGACGAAGACATCCCGTCTATAAAGACAACGGTGAACAGGCAGAGGATACTCATAGGGGACCGTATCCGCTATAATGCAGAGATATCCTCAAGGCTTGATCTTGAATTCGAGTTCCCCAAATTCAAAGACAATAAAATAGACGAATGCGAAATAAAGGATTCCGGCAAAGAAACACGGGCTTCTCTGTTCGGCGGACGCTCTTATATATTCTGGCTTGATATAACCAGTTACCATATAGGAAAACGCGCGATACCTCCCATCGAGATAAAATACCGCGAAAAAGGCGAAGGTAACTGGAAAACGCTTAAGACAAGCGAGATAACTTTTACGGTAGAAAGCGTCCTGCCCAGAAATGTCAGGCTCCAGGACATAAGAGATATAAAAGGGCCCATCTATCCGTTCAGTTTTTTGAAACTGATAATGTGGTTCATGGCAGCTTTCATAGCGGCCTGGCTGGCCGTCAAATTGCTCAAAAAACTGATAAGGAAGAAGCCGCCGAAGCTTCCGCACGAGCTTGCCGTCGAAGCCCTTGAAGCCGCGAGGGCGGAATTCGCTAAGACAGGGGATGTAAAGGCATATTATGTCGCTATCTCCGATGCGGTAAGGAAATATATCGAGACCGTGTTTAAATTAAGGGCGCCTGAAATGACTACGCAGGAATTCTTGTCCAGCCTGGGCGTTTCCTGGAAGATATTTGCCGGATATAAAGAGCTGCTGAAGGCCTTCATGGAGGCGTGCGACCTGGTAAAGTTTGCCAGGCATACACCCTCAAAAGAAGAGATAGATTCTGTGTTTACGTCCGCTAAAAAGTTCATAGAAGAGACAAAGGGGGAATATGTTCCTGTTTAAAGATCCCGCGGTCTTCTGGCTTATGCTGCTTTTGCCGCTCATATTGATCATCGAGCGAAGGCGCAGGTCGGGTTCGAGCTTTATATTTTCCTCCGGAGAGCTTCTCAAGGACCTGAAGACCACCGCCCGGGTCCGGTTCGGAAAATCACTGGTAGTCTTAAAGATCGTTGCGCTGGCCCTGATGGTAATAGCGCTGGCGAGGCCGCAGGCCATGCTCGAAGGCTCCAAGACCGTTTCGGAAGGGGTGGATATAGCGCTTACCCTGGATACATCTACAAGTATGCTCGCCGAAGATTTTATGATCGGCGCGAAAAGGGTAAACAGGTATGACCTTGTAAAAGAAGTGGTAAAGGATTTTATACAGAAGAGGAAGGATGACAGGATAGGCATTGTAGCGTTCGCTGCCCGCGCATATACCGTGTGCCCGCTGACAACGGATTACGGATGGCTACTCGAAAATCTCGACAGGGTGCGCGTGGGCATGATAGAGGACGGTACCGCCGTGGGTTCTGCCATAGCGAGCTCGATAAACAGGCTGAGAACGAGTAAAACAAAGAGCAGGATAATAATACTGTTAACAGATGGGGTGAATAATGCCGGGAACATCTCGCCGATCGTGGCGGCTGAAGCGGCAAAAGCCTTAAAGATCAAGATATATACGATCGCGGTCGGGACAAAAGGGCTTTCACCGTATCCGTTAAAGGATTTTTACGGCAGGACCGTTTACAGGAACATTCCAATAGAGATCGACGAGGAATCCATGAAGAAGATCGCCGACCTGACCGGAGGTAAATATTATCTTGCATCCGACTCAGAAAAGTTGAGACGTATCTACGATGAAATAAACAGGCTTGAGAAATCTAATATAGAACACCTGGGATACAGGGAGTATACGGAACTTTTTCCTTATTTTCTCATTCCCGGGATAATACTGCTGTTGATAGAGATCTTTTTGTCAAATACGGTTTTTTTAAAGGTGCCTTGAGATGTATTACGGCGACATGCGCTACATATCGGTATTGCTATTCGCGGCTTTCTTTGTAATAGCGTTCTATGTCTGGGCCATGAAAAGGCGAGAGTCGCTGATGGAGCGGTTCGCAGATAAGAACATGCTGGGAGGGATAACGCCTAGTGTCAGCATGGCCAGGAAGGTGTGGAAGATGGTTTTGACGGGGAGCGCATTTCTGTTGTGCATATTTGCGCTTGCCCGCCCGCAATGGGGGTTTGAATGGCAGGAGATCAAGCGGACAGGCCTGGACATTCTTATCGCGATCGATGTTTCAAAAAGCATGCTTGCGCGGGACGTTAAACCCAACAGGCTGGAAAGGGCAAAGCTTGCCGTAAAAGACCTTGTAAAAAAGCTGAACGGTGACAGGGTCGGATTGATAGCTTTTGCAGGCACCGCATTTTTGCAGTGCCCTCTCACGATAGATTACAACGGATTCCTTCTGGCGTTGGACGATATAAATACCGAAACAATACCCAGGCCAGGAACCTCTATCTCAGGAGCTATAAAAGAGTCCATAGGTGCGTTCAAAGGCCCTGAAAAAAAATTCAAGGTGTTTGTTTTGATCACCGACGGGGAAGACCTTGAAGGGGACGCCATGAAAGCCGCTAATGAGGCAGCGCAGGCGGGCATACGCATATATTGTATAGGAGTGGGGACGGGTGAAGGAGACCTGATCCCTGCCATAGATGAGCGCGGCCAAAGGGTGTATATGGCCGATAGGGCCGGCCAGGCCGTAAAGACAAAATTAAATGAGGACCTGTTAAAAAAGATCGCCGTTGCTACGGGAGGTAGCTATGTCCATGCTACTCAAAGCGATTTCGGGCTTATATTGTTATATGATAAAGTCATTTCCAAGCTGGAGAAACACGACCTTGAAACAAAAATGAAAAAGCATTATCAGGAACGCTACCAGATATTTTTAGGGGTAGCCATAGCGCTCTTATTGATAGAGTCTTTATTTTCAGAGAGGAAACGTTGAAGATGAGAAGGCTGCTCCTGGCCATTTTGTTATTGATGGTGCCGGTAAATTCATATGCCTCCACAACCACTGATGTAAAAAATGGCAATTTATTGTATAATAGCAAAAAATATGACGAAGCCATAAAAGCGTATGACAGCGCTCTCGAAAAGAAAAAAGGCAATGGCGCCGTTCTTTTCAATAAAGGCAACGCGTTATATAAAAAAGATAATTATAATGGCGCGATAGATTCATATAATAAGGCCATTGCTTCCGGGCAGGCGCGCCTTTTACCGGTCGCAGACTACAATATAGGGAATTCTCAGTACAGGATCGGGAGCGCCGTAGAAAAAACAGATACAGACAAGGCCAAGGAGGCCTATGAAACCGCCTTGGGATTCTACAAACGGTCGATAGACCTTAACCCGGCTGACAAGGACGCAAAATATAATTATGAGTTTGTAGACCAGAAATTGATGGCCCTCAAAAAACAGCAGGAAAAAGAGAAGAAGGAGAATAAGCAACAGGATAAGCAGCAGGATAAGAAACAACAGCAAAAACAGCAGCAACAGCAACAAAGCCAGGATCAGCAACAGAACCAGAAGCAGGATCAACAGGACCAAAAGGATCAAAAGCAGAAGCAACAACAGGACCAGCAAGATCAGGACCAACAGCAGCAGAATCAGCAGCAGAATAAACAGGATCAAAAGGATCAAAAACAAGGCCAGCAGGATCAGCAGCAAAAAGAGCAGCAGAAAGATCAGCAGCAACAGAAAGAAGAGCAGAAGCAAAAAGAGGGTGAGCAGCAATCTCAACAACAGCAAAGCCAGGATCAGGAAAAGCAGCAAAAGAGCCAGCAGGAAAAAGAGCAGGAGCAGAAAGAACGGCAGGAACAGGAAAAACAAAGGCAGGAACAGGAAGAGCAAAAGCGTAAAGAAGAAGAGCGGAAGCAGTCTCAGGAAGAGCAGGAAAAGAGAGAGGAAGAACAAAAGCAGCAGGAGCAGCGGGAGGCGAAAGGGCAACCCCAACCGCAGTCCGCCGAAGAGAAGGAAGGGCAGGATATGCAATTTTACCAGGAGCCAGGCCCTGAGCAAAAAGAAATGACGGAGCAGGAGGCGCGCATGCTGCTTGAAGGATATAAAGGTGAAGAAGCAACAGGTCAATCAATACGAATGAGGAGAAAACAAGTCCCTCTGCCTGAACCCGAAAAGAACTGGTGATATGAAATATTTCAGGATTGGTGTGCTAATTTTAGTTTTTGCAGTAATGGCAGCCGTCTTAGGCCATGCCGAAGATATTAAATTTGAGGCAAGCATAGATAAAAAAACCGTGGCCATAGGCGAATCAGCGCAGCTGGGCCTTACGTTTTACGGGACCCAGAACGTTCCTGCTCCGGATATAGGGAATATCGAAGGCTGTGATGTCCGCTATCTCGGCCCGTCTACGATGATGACAGTCATCAATGGAAGCGTGTCAACATCAATAACGCATATGTATAAGATACAGCCGCTGAGAATGGGCAGATTCCAGTTCGGGCCGTTCAGTTTTAAATACGAAGGCAATACATACAGGTCCAACGAGGCGTTCCTTGCCGTATCAGAGGAAAAACCAAGAGAAGCCCGGGAAGAGCCTAAGGCAGCCGGCAGCCAGGAGGACGTGATAGATTCCCTGGACCTCAAAGACAGGCTATTCCTTACGTTAAAAATTGACAAGACCAGGGCCTACGTAAATGAGATAATACCAGTTACCATAAAATTTTACGGTAACAATCTCAATATCAGCGATATACAGCTTCCGACATTCAGCCAGGAAGGTTTTTCAAAGGCCCAATTTGAAGAACCGAAGCAATACCGGGAGCGGATGGGCGGGCTTCTTTTTGATGTGCTTGAATTTAAAACCACTGTGTTCGGGACAAGGGCCGGTGATTATAAAATAGGGCCGGCGAAATTGAAGTGTAACCTTATTGTCAGAAAACGGACAAGACAGGCATCCCCCTTGACAGACGATTTTCTTAATGAGCCCGGCGGCACCGGGCAGTATTTCGATGATTTTTTCACAAGATATGAACGCTATCCGGTCGAGCTGAAATCGGATGAGGTCCAGATGGTCCTGTCTCCGCTGCCTACCGAAGGACGGCCGGCAGATTTTTCCGGAGCAGTCGGCGATTATCAATTCATATTCGATGCAGTGCCTAGAAAGGTCAAAGACGGAGACCCTATCACGCTAAAGATGGAGATAAACGGTAACGGCAATTTTAATACCGTTATTATACCTAAGCTTGAGAACACCGAAGGCTTCAGGATCTATGAACCTCAGGCGAAGACCGAACCCGGCAGGAAGACATTTAAGCAGGTCTTGATACCCGAATCAGATAATATCTACCAGACGCCAAAAGCCATCTTTACGTATTTTGATCCCGATAAGAAGGAATATAAAACTATAGCCCATGGGCCGCTGCCGCTTGAAGTCGAAAAAGTGGCTGAAACGCCGGCGCAGGTAATAGGCGCCCCGCAGGGGGTGCCGCCTCCGGCTGCCTCCATGAATTTCGGCGCGCCCGAACAGCAAAATGAAACTCCGCAGGGAGATATATTATATATAAAAGAAAGTCTGGGACCCACACACACCAAACACACCCAACACA
>CAZHPY010000072.1:0-7608 GCA_964534705.1 uncultured Planctomycetia bacterium
TTTAGTATCTCTATTTTACACCAATACTGCAATATGTCAATTAATATCATATTACTTTTTTGTTTCTTAACAACTGAGGAATTAGCGGTGACTTTTGAGAAGTGTGCGAAGAAAAAGTTATGTAGCCCGCCTCCGCTCTCAAAGAGTTGCTTGGCTGACCCTTTAAGAGAGCGAAGGCAGACGAGGGGGTAATCCCCGTTTTGCTACATAATTTTTTTACGCTGCGGTACGTATTACTGCTATTGCCTCGATGTAACCCTTGATCTCTTTTTCATAATCTATGGGCACTGTGCGAGGCAGATATCTGAATATTCCTTTTACATCATCTTTTGATACGCCCGGTATCTCGATCTCGCCTTCAGCAGTAAGCAGTCTCAGCAACGCCTGGTAAGAATTGATGGCCACATACACCTTCTCACCGTTCATCGTTATCGACTCTACTTCCAGCAATACTCCTGTCGTAACCCTGTCACCTTCCAGTTTCAGCTCGCCGGACACAGATCTTATACCGACGTTCTCCTGTCCTATACCGGCCTGCTTGGCGACTTCGGCGGCCAGTTGTTCGTATGTAAGACTGCCTTTGTTTATGAATGCGATGTCTTCCATGCGGCCCGTATAACCTGCGGCCAGGACAAACTTACGCGCTTCCTCTTCGCTCTTAAACTCGTCTCCGTAGATAAAGGCGTTCTTTATTCCCGCGTTGTTGGCAATGCCCATATTTTCGCCGAAGTACATGTCTGACATCGCCACTTTTTCTGTAGTCGCTACGCCTACCCGCTTCTTTACTTCCGCAGCCGTCGGCAATGGTGCATTATTACAGATACTCTTTATCTCGGCTTTTCGCCTGGCTACCAGGGTCCTTATGTTGTCTATTTGTTGAAGTTTTTCAGCCGTTATGGTTGTTCCCCTGAACTCCTTAACAGCCCTGTCAAAATCAACGGCGGCAAGCTTTCCAAGCAGCGCTATTATTGCTTCCTTGATCTCTTCCCTGGTCTTGGCGCTTATGGTGTTCATGCCGATGATGACATTGTATTCTTTTGCCAATTTTATTGAATAAATATCATTCCTGAATTTTTCCGTTTTGATCGCTTCCACTGTAAAATCCTTGTCTACAAATACTGCCGTCATGTCTCTTTGCTTTGCCAGGACGGCTAACTCATCTTCACTATAGACTGTTACGATCTGCGCCTGCCTGCCAAGGCTATCTTTTATTGCGCTGATAACATCCGGCCTCACTGACATTTCCTGCGGGATACCGACCAAAACGATCGGGCCTAATGCCTTATAAAGGTCGCTCTTATATCGATATTCTTTTGATATGGGTAGAATGAGTTCCGCCAGGAATACGCCGAAATTAACCGCAGAGAAGAGTAAGAAGTAGGCCTTAATGCCGATATGCATGTCGCCGAATATGGCTAATATAATAACTCCGGCAACACCAAAAATGAGGTTAGCGGTAATGCCTAGCAGCGCCGGCGGGCCTCTTACTTCAATGGGTATGCCTTTAAATATGTCGCGCCTCAGGTCGAGATTGCTTAACATAGCCGGATTTATTTTGCCTGTAAGAACACCGTATATAATGTAGGCGAGATGAGCTATTTCATGGCCTATGTTGGCAAAGAATGGAGCTAACAAGCCGCGCATTATCCAGTTTGCTTTTTCGGACCTGAAAAGATTGGCGGCGAGTAATTGGGCTAACCCGCCCTCTTTCGGGGCCTGCCCTTCCAATCTATCTATAAGCCTGCGCGCATACTCTCTTATCCAGTCGGGGAATTCCCGCGTATCGACAAATTCTCTGAGCTTGCCGATCGACCCCTGTCCCGGAATATTGTTAAGGAGCATGATAGACCTGTCAGCTATATCAGGATAATTTTTCATCCCGGCGATCGGCCTGAATTTAGGTAATGCCCCTTCATATTTCTGGTGAGCGGTCAGCAGCTTGATCATTTCAAAATTCACGGTATGTATCATGGCTTCTGAATCCAGGCTTTCTATAAAATCTACCAGCCCCTTCATTATGGATTTGATTTGGCCTGACTTCGCCTTAACAGAAACCTTTCTTGTAAAGGCCAGCACGTTCGTAATGGACACCATGTCCTGGAAGGCGCCGGCTTTTCGCAGGAATGCCGCGAGTTTTTCCACATATTCGACATTAATTTTATTTACGAAATCCTCATTATCCGCCAGGCTGGACAGATAAGAAGCAGCTATCAGTCTTTCAAGCCACATCTTACGGTCCTTCAATAGGTCCTGTATAGTACTTTCCAGATGCAGGCTCTCGAATAACGCAGCAATATCCTCTCTTTTCCTTGCGTGCATGAGTTTTAATAACAGGGCTTCATCGGCCTGACTGCCGAGCATCTTCAGGACCTCATCATCCAGCATCTTCTCGGTCGGTAATTGTTCCGTCTGCATGGCCCTTGACTGGACTATCCATACCTTGCCATCCCTATCTACGCACCACTCTATATCCTGCGGCCTGAAATCATATAAGCCTTCTATCTTTTCACCAAGCGCTCCAAGCTGCCTTATTATATCCGTTGAAAGCAGCTTTTCCTCTCTCTCTTCAGTCGTAACATATCTCAGCTGGAAGGTGCCGTCTATGAACAGGTAAGCCATGTCAACCCAGGAATGGCCCTGCAAGACCTTTATTTCGCCTGTTATCTTGTTCAAGATGACCTCGGCGGGCCTGCCATGGCCGCCAACGACCGCGGCGCCCTGCCCTAAGCTGGCCATTATGTCTATTTCATTACGGGAATATGAGTAGGAATTTGCCGTATACATCGTCCCTGCCATACGCGCCTTGACAGGAACCTGGATCACTACCGCGGGCATGACATCTTCATCCGCCACCCTATCATTCACCCTCGCCCTGAATGCTACTTCATTCCACATCGACGCAAATACCAGCTTCACGGCTTCAAGGACCTTCTCAGGCGTGCTTGTATCAAGGAAATCCTTATCCGGATATGACTCATAATGGCCTGCCATGGTCCTTTCTGTCAGATCTTCAAAATTAAATGAGCTCCTTACGTAGAACCCTATATCGCCATACCTTGCCTGGGCATCTTTGATATATGCGGCCACTTCGCCAGCCAATTCCGGCGGGAAATTACCTTCGGTTATGACCTTCTTTATATCGTTTAATAAAACCTTTAGGGCTTCTTCATCGGTAAGTACCTTACCGCCTTCCACCTTGATCTTCTCCCTGATGGCGGCTATCTTCTGGTCTATATTATTGAACTCTTTAAACTTATTCCAGAATGCAAAGGTCAAAACCTTGCCTTCCGGAACAGCTATACCCGCGTTCATCATGTCGCCCAAAGTGGCGGCTTTGGTACCGGCGAAAGAGACAAAATTGCGGTCTATCTCGCCCAGGTCATACATGACCTTCGAATCAACGCGCGCCTTTGGAACGACTACCTTTATATCTCCTTTTTTTCTGGGCACGCCTTTTTCGCCGTTAAACGCGATCCTGAAACGGACGTCACGGTCTTTTTCGACTCGCAGCATACCTATATAATTATCAAGCCCCTTGAGCATCTCTGCCGCGTTCGGTATAACAGCAAGCGGTATTGCCTGGGCCTTGGCAGTATCTACCGCATGCCTGTTGCCTGCAATACTGACTATGCACCCTGCCCCGGGTATATCAGGCCTTCTGAACGGCAAATATGGTATGACCCATATCTCATCACCTTTGGCATTGGCGAACTCCTTGTCTATATCATTGACATCGCTGATAACCCTTATCTTTCCTACAGCCTTTCCGTATTCTTCGCCGTTCTGGTTATACACGCCATGGCGAAGTATATAATTTTCAAAAAGCTCGTTGACGACGCCTGCGAGAGCAAGGAATAATCTTGTTTCCGGAAGGACCAGGAATCTCTGTGAATTAGCGTCTGACCGGCCTTGAAGCTCTGTAAATTCATATGTTATGTATCCCCAGTATTCTATAGCGGTATCAAAATCATAATTCCTCATCGCCTCAAGGAACTTCTCGCTTCTTTCATAATTTGTAATGGCAGGGGCAAAATCAGGCATTTTATCTTTTATTATCCCAAGGTACCTTACCATGTCTTCACAGGTATGGATATCGAAAGAATATTGTTCGCCCTGGCGTATATCATACTTATTAACTTCCCTTATTTCCTCTTTTATTATCCTGCTGGTCCTGACCCTCTCCAAAAGCCTGTGCATTTCCGGCGTAAACTCTCCTATGGGCCTGGGCTGGGCGCTATGCCATGCTTTATAACGGGCAACGGCCATAAGGACCTGCGTCTTGAGCACATCTCTTATAAGATCTATATTCAGGTCCGTAAACGCTCGTCTTGTAATGTAAATTGCCTGTTCAGCGCCCTGGTTTGTCCCAGAAGCCGCGATCTCGAATTGTTTGCCCACGACTGTCAGGAGATGAGGATGCTGGATGGTCCTGAGCGCATCGGAGGGCTCGAGCAAATACAGCGAAAGCGATGAGATCGACCTGCCGCGATCCCTGAAGAACCGCTTGAATGACCTGTCTGCGTTTAACCCTATTATCCTTTTCATTAGATCCGTATCTATCGCCGAAGCATTTTTGCCTATCATCATGTTGTCTATCTTGAGTTCACCGTTCTCATATATAAGACGTACGTACCGACCGCTGACTATATCATTTTCTATTCTCGGTCTCGTATGCCTTTGCTTATATTCTTCATTCTGGGTGCCTACGCTGCCAACGTCCGCTATCTCGAGTTGTTCCTCTTTCTCGGCCCTGGCTACCGGTATTGGCTGCTCCGGCGCCGGGACTTTCTCAACAGCAGCTTTTTCAGTATCAACAATAAGATTGCCGCTTTCTTCTTCGAACACCAGGGGTACCGTCAATGTGATACCCGGGTTAGATACAACGATCGTTGCCTTGATATACTTTTCATCTTCTTTTATATCAGTAAGTCTGGCCCGTCTCAGATCGTCCAAGCTCAAGCCTGAAAGGGCTTCGTTGAATCTTGAACTTACCCTATCAGACGTGCTCCACATGAAATTAATGCTTCTTCCTGTCATGTCTCTAGCTAATCTCGCCATTTGCAGATTTAAGAACATGAACGGCAGGACATTTTTATGGTCAAGCCCCCTTACCAGGAAGGCATAACGCCTGAGCTTTATATTGTTAAGGAATTCCTTTGTGGCGCCCTGCTCCGTCTCTGTTAAAAGCGCCATTGATCCTGCAATTTCCACGGGCATAGACTCAATTCCCATGAGTCCTTTGAGCCGCAGATCCCACCAATTTCCCTGGATCCTTTGCAGATTATTCATATCAACGTAACTTAGGAAATCTTCCAGCTGATTTGCGGTAAGGCGGCCCTGGCCTACTGAATTAACGTCACAGACATGCAGGATCAACTGCAGTTTCTGGAATTTATCGATATCGAACCCGGACTCCGTTAAGAACTTTATGTCTTCCGCCGGCACCGACTCCCCGATATATAATTCCCCGAAATCTGAATGCCTTAATATGAGCGCCTGCATCAGCCTGATCTTGCCTTCATCCATGCCGATCTTGCGCAATAACGGCGCTATCTCCCTGGCGCCGTTTATATAATGGTCTTCGCCCCATATCTTGCCATAATCGTGAAGGGCAATGAAGACCTGCAGTATCTCATTGTAATACGCGTCGCTCATGAGCTCATCGTAAGCCGCCTTGACCATAGCGAAAGAATCCCTGTTGAACTCTTTTCCATCCTTCGGATACCTGCGCTGGTTAAAATAATCATAATTATTATCGGCGATCATTTCTGCCGCATGCACAACTTCTCTGACATGTGTCAGCTGGTCCATGTATGAACCGTCCGCCAGCTGCCAGGCCGCTCCGCCTTTTATGTCCTTAAGCTTACCGAGATCCGTTATACCGTAGAAGAGATCGAACGTTCCTTGTATAGATCCGGCCTGGATGGCCCGGGAATATTGATCCCGTATATCTTTTCTTACGA
This sequence comes from uncultured Planctomycetia bacterium, assembly GCA_964534705.1. Classification (GTDB taxonomy): domain Bacteria; phylum Omnitrophota; class Gorgyraeia; order 2-01-FULL-45-10; family 2-01-FULL-45-10; genus CAZHPY01. The sequence continues at coordinate 5,964 of CAZHPY010000072.1, forward strand.
TCAATATTACCGTAGGCGCCGTATCGCGGGCATTCGCTGAAGCTACTAGTTTATTATTATCTGCGTCCCTGACCTGTATATCGCTGCCATTCGACAGCATAATAACGTCTTTAATGCCGTTGACTATAATGAACTTCTGGAGGTCGCTTATGGTTATGCCGATATGTTTTTGTGAATCGCCCGGGCATGTGATCGCGACGATCGTACCGTCAGCCTTAACGCCTATTAAATTATGAGAATAAGGATTGAGTTTTATCTTTATACGTATCAAATCAGGGCTTACTATATAATCTTCGCCTTCTTTGTAGCCTACATCTCTCATCCCGGCCCTGAAGGCATCGTCTGAAATGTTGTTGTTGACCAGGTCCGCCTTGCTGAATTCAATAAACTCACTGGCGAATGCTTTTCTGAAGAGATCCTGGTTTTTATACATCTGGTCCATCCCAAAGAACATATCTCTTCCGTCTGCAGCATATTTAAACCTGGGATATAAAAATACCTGCTTTACGTCGGTGAATTTGTCGTATAACGCTGCCCCGGCAATGTCCTGAGCCTGACCATTCTTAACGATCTGCTGGCCGGAAACAGCAGAAATAATATCGGAGGTGATCGCGATATCCGAAGTCGCTATTTTGATCGTAACGGCGCCGGACGCATCCTGCTCAAAACGCAGGTCCTCTACTGAAACATGACCGTCTTTCCAGGTGACAAAACATGTATAAGCCTTTTCCTGGTACTTTTCGCCCCATGGATAATATAATTTGCCGCCAGCGAACGTCACGAACCACTCATTGGTCATGCTGTTGCCATGAGGAATTACCGCCGCTATTTCACGTCTCGGATTGGCGGCTTTATACTTATCAATATAATCCTTTATTGGTGCCCTTACGGCTAATGCGTTTTCGGTGTATGGGACCGGCGTGCCGTCCACTATAAATCTTCTGGCTTGCCCGTCATACAGCATCCTGCCACTGTAGCCGTCCTGCGCCATTACCACAACTTCATATTCCTCCGGATTATAGGACATTGCTATGCGGCTTCCGACGCCTTGCTGTGGTAAATTAGCAAGGACATAATCTATGATTTCTTGTTTAGTGGCGCTTATGCCCTGCGATTGGGCTTTTTCGAGTATCTTAAAGAATTGCTGATCATCCAGATCGTTATCTGCTTTGAGTGTTTCGAGGATCCTGGTTTGTATATCCTGAGGGAATAATAAGAATAATTCTACTTCCTGGGTAGAAATTTGTATCTCTTCATCAATAGGCCCTGCCCTTACCGGCGTTCCGGCAAGCTTCGCATGTAACAATTCATGTATGAATTCCAGGAAGAGCAATTCTTCATATTTCAACGCTTCTATATCAATGGTTATCATATCCGGCGCTTCAGCAAAATGCATGAGCCGGTCATTACCCTGGACTATTCTCAGCGTCGTACCATCTAGTAATTCTTTCCTGGCGGATTCATCACCTAATAGAATTGCAACTTTCGCTTTAACGGCGTCATTTACACCTTCAAGAGTAATGGCCTTTTGTAATAACGTATTGATCTCGGCTTGCATCCCATTGTCTACACCTAGATAATTTTGCAATACGTTATCGGTTACTTTGGCTGTCGCCACTTCATATCGCCCTTCGGGCTCGCCGGC
>CAZHPY010000073.1:0-7584 GCA_964534705.1 uncultured Planctomycetia bacterium
GCCTGTAGTAACCGGTCCGGCAACAACTGTTCCTGCGTTGACGGACCGGTTACTACAGGCTGCAGCGGAACCGCGGGTTGCGCTGATTTGTCTGCGCGCGGGATCAGTGACGGCACGGCCTCCTCAACGGGAGCGCCGGTGACCGGCGGCGCGTTTTCATTATATTCAAAGGCATCCGGCGCAACACGTGTCACTTCAGCATTATACCCGGCCGCTGACACCGTCGATACCCTGTAATTTACGGCTTCTGCGCCTTCAGCCCTGGCGAAAGTTATGAATTTTTCCTTTTCCTGCTCCCTTCCCTGTACGGCCCCGGCCTTAACCTTAAGGATAAATTTCTGGCCTTTTGTTATTGCCGCCATTATCGATACGGCTAGCCTGAACTTTTCAAGGTTTTCCTTCCCTTCCACCCTTAACGCCAGCTCTGTGGACAATATATTCACTACCTGAAGGTTCAACACAGCCGGTATCGCCGTATCTATGACGTTTTCCAACGCCGTGCGCTGGCCTGCCAGCCTTTTCAGGTATGGGCTCTCATACCCCTTCTCGTTTGTGAACTTCGGTAAAATAGATACGTAGGAGACCTTTTCGTTCTTAAAAAGTTCCCTGAGATTTTCCGTATGGAAGCCTCCTGTGATTATGATGGAATTGGGCCTGTCATGGTCGGTGAATTTTATATTTTTTACGAATGCCTTATCCCTTTTGAGTGAGCACTCGTAAAATGCTTCTATCTTTTCACGGTAGACATCCAGCCTGGATATATTTTCATCGAGCCTGGCCTGTATCTTATAGAGCGGCGCGTACCTGTCGATAAAACGCACAAAGTTTGACACATCAAAACTCCGCCTGTGTTCCTCATAGTAGATATAATCCTCTCTTGTAAGTGAAATATTAAAAATGTTTTTCTCCAAGACAAGGTTCTTTGAGAGAAGGCCAAGCTCTCTTTGAGTATCATTTTCATAAAATGAATCTTTTATCTTTTCCTCGAGCATCTCCATCTCTTTGGATATCTTGGTCTTGTCCACCCCTCCATATATAGAGATATATATTATATATTTGTTCAATTCCGGGTAGTCCTTTATATCCATTTTAACAGACCTGCATTTTTTGATCAGATACGAGTAAAAGGTCGGTTGTGATATCTTTTCCAGCTTCATCTGGGCGACCTTTTCCACCAGGTCTTCCAGCTCCTTCTTTGACAGGACCTTCTTGAGCTTTTCTACGATCTCGTCCTTTTCATTATTCGCCTTCCTGAAGTTTATGGCGTCTTCTTCCTTAAGCGTCCGCGCAAGAAGATAAAGGTTAGGGAATGACTTTATATCCACAGACCTCTTCTCTGCCGTGGCTATCAGGTATATTACATATTCCTTGAAACTCACCTGGCCATCCTTATGTTTCATGTAGTAGCCGTCAAAATCAATCAGTCCGGGGGAATAAATACGGTTCTTCAGATTGCCCAATATGTGAAAAAGAGATTTGATATACCTGTCAACCTCGTCCTTGTATGCAAGGGATTCACGATAGATCTTAAGGTTCTCTATATAAAGGCCTGCGTCTTCAACGCCCCAAAGCTTTGCCTTCGCCGGATTATTAACGGCAAAATATTCCGCTGCATTAACGACGCCCTGCCTGACAAAGAAGTCGGACACTTTCTCACGGACATCCTTTTCGTTTATCGCGGTAAAGACCGTAAGATCAGATTTGCCTTCGCCGCCCTCACAGTTCACGTAATCGATGCCGTATTCTGATATAAGATAACCCAGGATCTCGGATATCTGCCTTTGCGCCGCATAATTACAGTGCGCATCCTGGATATGTATAACCGTTCTCTCCGCTCCGGGCACCTGGATGGCTTCCTGGACATAGCCCAGCTCCTGAGGGATCGTGAATGTATCGGCATTCAGTATTTTCAGAGGCGATGGGCCGCCGGCATCTTCAGGACCGACGCTAGGAAGCCCTGGAGCAGCCTTGGCAGCCCAAGAATCGCACAACAGTAAATCGCCCCCAATGGAATTGATAAAAAAGAAGAGGGACAAAGAAAATATAAAAAATGGCTTAAAAAAAGACAACTTATTTATCGCCTTTTTTAAGCCTATAAATAACACTTTTGGTGTATTAGATCTAGCGTCTGACATAATCTAACACTTCCTTCCTGCCTATAGCTTCTCACTGACGCAAGCCATTTGGCAAGCTTTCTAAATTTTTTAACAAAGTACATAAAAAAAATAAGCTACTTTATATACTTTGCCATCTTATTTTCCTACATATATAGTATATCATACAATTACATGAATGACTAGCTTGCTTTTGTATGTGTTAACAAATGCACTGTTAGTCGTTTATAAACCGGATTTTTTATGCGTATATCTCTTTAGGAAGGTCTTTAAGGGATCTTTTTATATCTGCTGCCGGATAAGCATAGTTCTTAAGCTCTCCCGCAAAGAATTTATCATACGCAGACAGATCGAGAAAGCCGTGGCCTGAAAAATTAAATACAATGCACTTCTCTTTTTTATCCCTTGTAGCCATATCTATAGCGCACTTTATTGCATGGGCTGTTTCAGGGGCAGGCACCATACCCTCTGCCTGCGCAAATAAAACTGCCGCGTTAAACACTTCCAGTTGATGGTATGATTTCGCCTCGACCAATCCTTCAGCGGCTAGCGCGCTTACCAATGGAGAACAACCATGATATCGCAACCCTCCGGCATGGATCCCGGGCGGGACGAACTTGTGGCCGAGAGTGAACATCTTTAGTAAAGGAGTAAGGCTGGCCGTATCGCCATGGTCATACGCATAAACGCCTTTGGTAAGGCTTGGACATGCTGAAGGTTCAACGGCTATTATCTTTATGCTGTCATCCTTGAGCCTGTCTTTAACAAATGGGAATGCGAATCCGCCGAAATTACTCCCTCCGCCAACGCAGGCGATCAGATAATCAGGCTTTTTTTCACCCATAAGCCTTAACTGTTTCTTTGCTTCCAGGCCTATAACAGTCTGGTGAAGAAGGACGTGGTTTAGCACGCTCCCAAGGGAATAGTTTGCGTCTTTATTCTTAGCGGCCTCTTCGACTGCTTCGGAAATAGCCATTCCCAGGCTTCCCTGGCAATGTGGATCCTGCGCCAGTATCCCTTTGCCGCTTTCGGTAAACTCCGATGGAGAAGCCATGACTTCGGCTCCCCACAAATGCATCAATGATTTCCTCATCGGCTTTTGATGGAAACTTACTTTTACCATGTAAACACGGCAGCCGAGCCCAAAAACATTACATGCAAAACTCAGCGCGCAACCCCATTGCCCTGCTCCTGTTTCGGTTGTCAGCCGCTTAATACCTTCTTTTTTATTATAATAAGCCTGGGCTATGGCGGTATTCGTCTTATGGCTTCCTGTAGGCGATACGCTCTCATCTTTATAATAGATCCTTGACCGTGTTTTAAGGGCTTCTTCCAGGCGCCTTGCCCTTTTCAGGGGCGTGGGCCGCCATATCCGTAATATATTCCTTACTTCATCGGGTATGTCTATCCATCTTTTCGCGCTCATTTCCTGTTCGATCAGGGCAATGGGAAATATGGCCTTAAGGTCATTCTTCGCCAGCGGTTTTTTCGTGGCAGGATTTATCGGCGGAGGTAACTTGAACGGCAAATCCGCGGCTACGTTATACCAACTTTCGGGTATGTCTTTTTCAGGTAAATTTATTTTAGTGTCTTTCACGGCACAATCTCCTTTGCATAGAGGTTTTACCCAATCCTGGGCATGCGCCCTTCTTACTTGCCTGATTTTTCCAGATTGGAGATTATTGAAAGAATTTCCTTCTTGAGCTTAGCTTTCCTGAACAGGCCGACCATGAAACGGTCTTTTATGAGGTGCGATATCTTCGCCAATATCTTTAAGTGTATTCCTATGTCATCCTTCGGAGATAAAAGCATGAAAAAAAGATACGTCTTTTCTCCGTCAAGTGAATTAAAATCGACCCCTTCGGACGACCTGCCGAATGTAAGTATGGTCTGCTTTATTCCGTCTATCTTTGCATGAGGAACGGCCACTCCGTTGCCGATAGCTGTGGATCCCAGCCTCTCCCTCTCCGATATCGCTTCGGCAATAACTTTTTTATTCTTCAGGGCGCCTGACTTGCAGGCGATCTCAGCTAATTCGGTTATTATTGCCGCCTTATTCGTGCCTTCGAGATCCAGCTCTATGGAGCTTTCTTTTAAGAGGCCCGATAATTTCGTATTTACCGAATCAGCTGTTATCATATTTTACTCTACCGGTATGATGATCTTTGTACCGGCTTTTAATTTCTGGGGATCCTTTATCCTGTCTTTGTTCAATTCATAAAGATGTTTCCATCTGGCGCCGTTCCCCATCTCTTTTGCCGCTATCTTCCAAAGAGAGTCGTCTTTCTGAATGACGTATTCTTTTGTCGATACCTTTACCTGGCTTTCGACCGTTTCCACCTTCTCTTCTACGTACTTGCCTTCTTCCTCTTTAACGGCGCCTTCAGGCACGTCACCTGCATACGGGATATTTATCTCTTCAACCTCGGCCACCATGAATTGCGCATTACGGTCTTTAGCCATCCCCAAAAGGTCCTTAACATAGGCTATGGCATCGAGCTTTCCACGGCTGATTATCTTAATACGGTCATCCGGTATACCCTGCGCTGTCATGAACTTCTTTACCGCTTCGCCGCGGCGTAATCCGAGTTTTTCATTATATTGTTCCGAGCCGCGGATATCGCAGTTGCCGGTGATCAATATGTCGGTCTGGGGGTTCTTGTTCAGCAAAACCACCGCCTCATCCAGGACGGGGACAGCATCCGCGCGGATATCGGCCTTATCGAAATCGAAGTATATCTTCACGTTCTTATGTATTTTTTTCACCAGCAATGATGCGCGCATCTCATTTAGTTTGGGTTCAGCCAGGCCTTCCTTATAATCAAAGATTATTTTATAGACATAGATATATCCCCTGTTGCCCCAAAGCGGGCCGGAAGTGCCTTTTTCCTTAGGCCACCACCAATATCCTCCGCGTTCATCTTTTACCGGATTCGGTTTTGCATCGGTAGGCCACCAATGGAATTTTTTCTGGAGCTCATCCATTTCGGCCTTATGTTTTCCTTCGACATCGGCTGCGAAGCCCTGGCCGATCATGGTAGTTACAAATAGAAAGGTTATAATGATTGCAGTTATCTTCTTCATGGTATTTTTCTCCTGTTTATTTTGAAACATTATAGCTCAAAATTCAAAAAAGTTCAACTTATATTCTATCCTTCGCGGAGCTGCTTTTCAGCGTCGACAACGTCGCGGTTGATAAGGCGTATCGCGTTCTTTATCCTGTCTTTCAGAATATAGGAAGAGGCGGGAGAGTCGAGCATTTCACGTAATATCTGTATTGCCATCCTGAAATACCGCACCACTTCTCCCTCGTCCGTATCGGTAAAGCGCAGTATATTCGCGAATTTTTCGCCTCGCATCCACATTTCCGTGGTCTTGGATAGATGAAAATGCGGCGCTTTGCTGAAAGGATAGATCTTATATTTGATCTCTCTGTAACGTACTCCTTCGAATATATCATGGCAATTTTTAAAAAGCGGCCGTGCCTCTTTCGTAAGATTGGTAAGTTTCTGGTTTTTGCGCGGTTCAAATACCGACGCTACTGCAAGTATGCCAAGGCCGAATTCATCCAGTTGTTCAAATATCTTCTCATCATATAATTCGGCTAAAAGAAGCTCGTAACCGTACATAACTTTCGCGAATTGTCCTTTGGAAGTTAACAGGTCATTTTCTATGTGTTTAAGCTCTTTTAACAGTTTTAATTTTGATTCCATCAGGCGCAGCGCCTCTTTTTGAATATTCTTTTTGCTCTGGTAATAATGCAGCGACTTAGGATATATATCGAACAGGCCTTCTTTGTATTTCTCGTAAAGATTAAGTATGGTCGCATAAGAGTTGTTAAGCTGGCTTTTTACCTCTTCCGGCTTACCGTATATGATGCGCCACAATTCGCGGGCATCTATCCTGTGCAGATTTACGCGGCAATATACAAAACCTTCTTTATCTATGCCGCGGCGGCCTGCACGCCCTGCCATCTGGTAAAAATCCCGCGTCTTGAGGTTGCGCATGTAAGTGCCATAAAACTTTCTCAGGTCATCGAATATTACCGAGCGGCTGGGCATGTTAATACCAAGAGCAAAAGTTTCTGTCGTAAATATCACCTTAAGCAGCCTGCTTGTAAATAATCTTTCTACTACCTCTTTCAGCGTAGGCAGCATACCGGCATGGTGATATGCTATGCCCCTTGATATGATTTGGGATAATGAAGAAGCTGTTTTATCATGCGTCAGGTCATATTTCTCACAAAGAGAACGATAAAGGTCCATGATCTGATCTCGTTCATCCTCGTTAAGGAAGTTGTAACTGAATAGTTCGTAAGCAAGTTCTTCAGCGCGTCTCCTGCCGAATACAAAGTATATGCACGGTAATCCATTTTTGGTCTTTATTGTATGGACCAGCGTTGCAACGACATTGGGCCTCTTCATCCTCAACTTTCTAAGAGTCTCTATCTTGTCAAATATCTGGTTATGGCACTGATAGAAGAAATGAAGCGGAACAGGCCTCTTTTCTTCTATTACAACCTTGATCTCTTTTTTATGTATTGATTCTATCCAGGAAGCGAATTGTCTTATATTGGGGATAGTGGCCGACAAACCCAATATTTTAATGTGTTGCGGAAGAAAAATAAGAGACTCTTCCCAGACGGTCCCGCGTTCGGGATTATCTATATAGTGTATTTCATCGAATATTATCCACTGGTACTGGGCAAGGCTTTCAGGCTCGTCGAGTATTTTATTCCTGAATATCTCCGTTGTCATTATCAATACAGGCGCGTTAGCGTTTAAAGAAACGTCGCCGGTAAGTATGCCTATATTATCCTTGAATTCTACCTGAAAGTCGCGGAACTTCTGGTTTGAGAGGGCTTTTAAAGGGGCTGTGTATATGACGCCAATATTCTCTTCGAGGCACTTTCTTATTACATGCTCTGCTATGGCAGTTTTACCGGCTCCGGTGGGTGCGGAAACAATAACCGAATGGCCATTATTTATGTGCTCAATGGCCTCCTGTTGAAAGCGGTCGTATATCATATAGTTAAATTATAGTCTAAAAGGCATGATTTGACAAAACATTTTACTGAAACCCCGGTAGTAGTATATAATTAAGGCATGAAGATATCGGTTAAAGTTAAGCCTAACGCTAAACAGGAGAAGCTAGAAAAGCTTTCCGAGAACAATTATTCGGTATCGGTAAAAGCCAAGCCTCAAGACGGCAAGGCAAATTACGCGGTCCGCGAAGTATTAGCCGAACATTTTGCCATTCCAAAGTCCCGCATCATTCTCGTCACCGGAGAAACGTCCAGGAACAAGATCTACGAAGTCTTTCTGTAATCGGTCCTCAAACCTACCCCTTCGCCTGCGACTATTGACGACAGGGCGTATAAAACTTTTCTGCACGGGGCGATATCAGCTGCGGGTGGCATTGGATGAACCCGGATTTGATATTTGGGATGGGGGTGGAGCATGTTAGCCCC
>CAZHPY010000074.1:0-7479 GCA_964534705.1 uncultured Planctomycetia bacterium
TGTGTTGGGTGTGTTTGGGGGGGGTTTTTTCGAGTTTACCCTGCTGGACAAGGCGGCCCAGGCAGGCATTCCGGTGCTGTGCATTTGCCGCGGAGCCCAGTTGCTGGCTGTATGGGCGGGCGGACGGCTTAAAAGCCAGGACCATAGAGCATGGCGCATGAAAAATCGTTTTAGCACGATCGGGATTCGTGCCTGGCACCGTGTGGTTGTACGGCCTGGCACGCGCCTGTGGGATATTTTTGGAAGCAAGCCGGTATATGCTAACTCATTCCATCGCCAGATGATAGCCGATCCCGGACGGTTACGCATAGCCGCAGTTGCCGGCAAAGAGGATATCGAAGGCGTGGAATTATGCGGTGACCGTTTTGTAGTCGGCGTGCAATGGCATCCAGAGCTGCAGGCTATTTTTAGCGATGCAAACCAGAGATTATTCAAAACCTTCGTTGACGAGGTGCGGAAGGTGCCTAATATAAATAATAGACAGCCCTGAGTAGTTGTTGTATAATAGGCAATTCTGGTGGAAAAAAGTCAGAAAAAATACGAATTCTGCAGTTGGTTTTATATTAGATGTGTGAGAAAATAAATTATGCATATATTTTTGACCGGAGCTAACGGGTTTTTAGGTACAGTCCTTTTAAGGGAGCTGCTCATAAAAGGGCATACCATAACGGCGCTTGTACGCGCAAAAGGCGGCATGGATGCGCATAGCCGTTTAAAAGAAACATTACTTGATTACGATCCATCGTTCCCATACGATCAGGTTGCGGGACGGACCCTATTTGTAGTCGAAGGTAACGCGACCCAGAACAAATTCGGCCTTGATGAAAGATCCTACATGGAGTATGCTCGCCGCTCAGATATAATACTGCATAATCTGGCCTGTACTGCGCTGGAAACAGATTGGAATATATATGAAGAGGTCAATATAGGGTCCGCGCGCAAGGCAATAGAGTTCGCCTCGCACACGCGCCGTAAGGCCCTGGCTTATGTAAGTTCGGCTTATGTAGCGGGAGCCAGGACAGGCCTGGTCCTGGAGAGCGAGCTCGATATGTCGGGAAGTTTTCGAAGCAGTTATGAACGAAGCAAGGCCATGGCTGAAAACGAAGTGCGTATTGCGGCCTCTTCCGGGAACATTCAAACCATGATCTTCCGGCCAAGTATAATCGTAGGAGATTCGAGGAACGGCTGGATGTGCGAAGAACATCATTTTTTCGATTTCATACGCCGCTTATCATGGGTACATAGATTGATCCATGGCAGGGCAGGTTCCGATGATCCCGCTACCGATTATAAGTTCCGCCTCCTTGGGGATCCGCAAACCACAAAAAATTTTATCCCTGTCGATCACGTGGCAAAGATGATCTCGATGCTGGTAGATACCGATCCAGCATGGGGAAGATCGTTCCATCTTACGCATCCTGAACCGATCTCTCTTAAAAACCTTATGAAATACGTCCGGGGTTTTCTATGCTGGCCCGAGTTGTCATGGTGTTCCAAGGAAGATGTCCAGGACCTGTCGTCGCTTGAACGCCGGTTCGCCCGCTCGACACGGATCTACGAGAGATATTTCTGGCAAGAGCCTTCTTTTGATCAGGGTCAACTAGAGTCTGTGCTTGGAACAGATCTACCCAGGCCGCATGCTTTGTCTAGAGACCTGGTGAGCCGTATGGTTGGATTTGTCCAAAAAAAATCTACCCAGAAAGAGATACTGCGAAAAGAGATAGCTCGGGGACATCGATCTGCGGAAATTGCCCAGCCGGTAGCCTTTTAGTCATTTCATAAATATTTACCAAAATCTCCGGCTACTTCTTCAATGGCGCTGAGATATTGCGCTACCTTATCCTTTGTGGTCTTAACGCTCACGATCCCCGCTACCTTACTATCTTTTGTCGGTATGGAAAAATTGCCGAAGGCAATAAAACCATCGATAATAACGTCGCTAAAAGGGGCTATAAAAAAATCGGCGTCTTTGATCGTCGTGATGACTACGGAACCCAGCACTTCAGAAAATAAATTTTTCATAAATCTTTGCATTAGCCAATATACGGGAGACGGTAATAACGCAAACGTTTCAAATAACTTGTAGAGCCCGTTTATCCTGTTCTGCGTCCTGTAAAGCTTGCGGTTAAATTCCAGTTCATATTCTAAAAAGCTGTTTTCCAGGGCGCCGTTATCAATATAATCAGAAGGGCGAATACTCACGAAGCCCAGGGTCCGTTCCTTATTATTGACTGGCGGAAGGTCGATCGGAAAAAGGAACCTGTGCCCATAAAAGGTATCGTGATGCGCAAGACCCCAACCAAGCATGCTAATAATCGTGATAGGCGATGACAGTTTAGCTGAATAGCGGCCGTTTAGTTCTTCTCTTATCTTCAATAAGGGGCGAAAGTCTATTAATTGGTCCGCATGATATCGCCCTTCCGGTCCGCTTTTGGTAGAGCACAACTCAGGAGTCATCTCACCTTTTTTGTGGGATATCGAAGGAAAGGTCAGGTCGCCGCAGGTATTCCATCGCATCTTGAGGGAATTTAATACCTCCTGCATGGGGACCCCATCTATGGGAATGTGGGAGATCTGGAACCATAGATCCGCCTCTCTGAGATCCGCCGTCAACCTGCAGCATATATTTAATACTCCAAAACCGGGATGTTTACGCTTTATAAGATCAGGGTATTTAAAACGGGATGCGTCGCTCTGCGCATCGTCAGGGGGTAATATCTCAAAATGGATAAATGTGCTATTAAGGACTCTCTCCAGATAATAAACGGCTTCTTCCGTTGCTTTCTTTGAAACAGGCAGGTGTCCATGTATCCATCTTACCAGGTCTTTCTTTAAGCGCATAGGGCGATATTCATCTTTAATATCGTTCAGCCTGTTGTATGCGTTGACGATCGCTTCATTTAATTGCTTTATATGGCCTTCATTGATATATTCGAATGTACCCCGGGAGCTATAAAGACAGGGCTTAATATTATCCAGCATCCCATTATCATTGAATTCAGCGCAGACGATATCTACCAGGTCCTTTTTTTCTTTCTTGGTTGAAAATATTCCCCAGCGCAACTGGCGGTGCGTGATAGGGTAGTCTGTTAAAAATAATGCCAGCCTTTCGATGAGGTGTTTCTTTGCGGCGGATAAGTCCATCTCACCCCGGGGGGAAATATCAGACCATAGGTCCAACCTGAAAGCGGCTAAAATAAATTTCGAATGTTCCGTTCTTAAATATGATTGCGCCGCAGTTCTCCATCCATCCTCTTTTAGTTTCGGTTTAAGCCGTTTCCACCACTTAAGTATATTGGCCAGGAAGGAGAGCGGAGCCGGCCTGGATCTTGCCAGGAACCCTGAAATGATATTTGCTGTTTCCTGCGGGCATTCTTCTTGCGGAGAATGTCCGCACTTAGGTATGACTTTTAACTCTACGTGAGGAAGGTCATGTTCTAATGCGTATGATTCTTCAATGGGGATCAAGCGGTCGGCGCCGCCGCTTATTACGAGCACCGGAACCTGTATTTGGTTAAATTTTTCGTGGATATGTTTCATATCTTTAGATACAAATTGAGACGCGCTTCTTATCAGGCTCCTTTTTGCTTCAAGGTCAACCAGATTTTCCGCATATGCGCTGATCATTTCTTCGGTTATCTTTGAATGGTCGTAGAATACTTCTTCCAGTACCTGCAGCACTAACTTACGCGGCGGAAGAAGCTCCAGCCCGAGTATGTTCGCCACCGGTATGCTCAATTTTGCTATAAAATCGGGTATGTGGTTAAAATACGCCACGCTATCGATAAGGACAAGGCTGACTACCCGGTTCTTTATCTTATTTGATATCAGTGAGACAAGGCTTACTATCCCTCCGAAGGAGTGGCCTATTATAACAATATTGTCCAGGCCCAGTTTATTGATAAATTCGGTTAATATCTTTGCCTGGTCATATGCCGAATAATATTTATCCCGCGGCTTATCGGAGCGGCCAAAACCTTTAAGGTCTAATGCTATATACCTGAATCCGGAAGGCAATGATCTTACGAGCGTGAGCCATGTATACGAGGATGAAGCGAATCCGTGGACCAATATTACCGGTTGTCCACGGCCCTCTTCGCGATATGCGATATTGAGTTTATTTATAGCTACAAATTTATATCCCTGCATAATGGTGTTTAGGCTATTATATCAAAAATCGGCTTAACAAGTAAACGAACTTGCCATTATATGATATAATAGGCATACGATAATAAAGGAGGGATTATGAAAAAAGAACAGTTATTAATGGTAGTATCCGTTGCCGCCGCAATTTTATTAGTCAGTAATTTAATGAGTTTCAGCAAGATCAATAAATTAAATAGCGAAATGGCCCAGTTTAATAAAACGATCCAGGAGAAAGATGCCGCTATAAAGTCCCTGACCGATCAGGTCCAGGCAAAGCAGCTGGAGATAGATGCTGCAGAAAAAGCCCTCAATAGCCTGGAAATAAAGGTAACCGCACTGAAGCCTGCATCTGCAATGCCGGAAAAATAATTGCGTTGCCCCCCTTAAAATTTCATGATAAGGCAAGCTAGACAATGTTAGCAGTAAAAAATATAACTAAACAATATGGGACAAGGGAACTGTTCTCCGACGTGAGCTTTGATGTGCTTGCGGGTGAAAGGGTAGGGCTCGTGGGGCGTAACGGCCACGGGAAGACGACCCTATTCAGGATCATTTCCGGTGAAGAGGAGCCCACCGAAGGCAAGATATTCATGCCCAATAATTATTCGATAGGATATCTGGCCCAGCACCTGAAGTTTACCAAGCCCACAGTGCTGGAAGAAGGCTGTCAGGGTTTAAGGCCAGAAGAGATATGTTCTGAATGGAAGGTGGAGAAGATCCTTTTCGGCCTGGGTTTTAGCAAAGAAGACCTTAGCCGTAACCCTTCGGAATTTTCCGGAGGGTTCCAGATGCGTATAGTCCTGGCTAAGGTCCTGGTATCCGAGCCAAATATGCTTCTTCTCGATGAACCTACGAACTTCCTGGATATAGTTTCGATACGATGGCTCGAGAAGTTCCTCCGGTCCTGGAAAAATGAAATGATCGTGATAAGCCACGACAGGGACCTTATCGACAGCGTTACGACGCATATCGTAGGCATACACCGCGGAAAGGTCCGTAAGATGAAAGGATCTACCGCGAAGTATTATGCGCAGCTCGAAGCGGATGAGGTGCTGCACGAAAAGCAGCGCGTAGAGGATGAGAAGGAACGCGCGCGGCTTATGGAGTATATTAACAGGTTCCGCTCTCAGGCAAGCCGCGCAAAGGGCGTGCAGTCATGTATCAGGAAGATCGAAAAGATGGATAAGCTGGAGAAACTTGAGGAGATACGGACGCTTTCATTCTCGTTCAATTATGAACTGTTCCGCGCGCAGCAGATCATGGATATTAATGACCTCACGTTCTCATATGATGGCAAGGATCCATACCTTATAAAGGGGCTTAACTTTACCGTGAACAGGAATGATAAGATATGCATTGTAGGAAAGAACGGTTTAGGAAAGACCACGCTTTTAAAACTGCTTTCCGGGAGGTTGAAGCCTGTCGGCGGTAGTGTTAAGACGCACACGGCAGCCCTGCCGGCTTATTATGAGCAGGCAAATACAGCGGACCTTAATGACGAACTTACCGTGGAAGAAGAGATCGCCAGCACCAGCGCTTTTATCGATAAATCACGCGTGCGCGGGATATGCGGGGCGATGATGTTCCCGGGCGACGACGCCGAGAAGAAGGTTAAGATCCTTTCCGGCGGTGAGCGCAGCCGCGTTCTTTTAGGAAAGTTGCTGGTAGCGCCTTCAAATATCCTTTTCCTGGATGAGCCGACGCACCATCTTGATATCGAATCGTGCCAGGCCATGATGGACGCCGTAAGAGATTTTGATGGCGCGGCGCTTGTAGTAGCGCACGACGAACATTTCCTGAACGAAGTTGCGACGAAACTCATTGTCTTTAAGAATGGCCGGGCATTTTTATATCCGGGTACTTATAAGGAATTCCTGGAGAGCGTTGGCTGGGATGAAGAGGAAGAGGCTAAGCCTGCTCCGGAAGCGCAGCAAACTGCGCCGTCTGTTACGCCACAACCGGTTTCTGCAACGCCGCCGAAAAGCGTAGAGGAGCCGCAGGTAAAAGGGCAGAACAGTAAGCTAGCGAGAAAGGCCCGAGCCGAATTTAACGCGATGAAAGCGAAAGTGTTGAAGCCCCTCGAAGCGAAGATCAAGAGCCTGGAGAATGAGATCATAACTCTCGAAGAGAAAGTGAAGGCCGTCAACGAAGAGTTGGTCGGCCATTCAGCAAAAGGCGCTCCCGGCGCCCTTCGCAGAAGCGAGCTTTCGCGAGAACTCAAAGAGCTGACCGAGAAAGTCGATTCGTGCTATGCGCAGTTGGATGCGACGATGAAGACATACGATTCCGAGAAGCGCAAGTACAGTAGCGAATAATCCTTCCACCCTAAGCCTTAGTTATGGGTTCGCACAAACCACCCGATCGGCGGCCCTTGCGGGGTCGCCTTCAGCGGACGGCAATTTGGATTAGGCATCCAAATTGTCTCGGAAAAATTTCCACAAAATTTTAACTTCTTTCAGGAATTTAAAATTTTTGCTATATCGCCATAAGGTGTGGAAATTTATTCAACGCCGCTTTAAGGCTGGACCCCACAAGGCCCGCCTTATTTAGTAACTGCCACCCGCATCTGATATCGCCCCGTGCAGAAAAGTTTTATGGGTTCTTGAGGAGAAAGCGGCTACCCCGTAAAGCCCGCCTGCAAATCTAAATTTTTTAAAATATTTTGCAAGAATTTCGGCACTTTTAGCGTCTTTATATATAGGAGGACATTGTGCCTATATATAAGCGGAAAACAGATTTTCCACTTGACTTGTAGCACAAATGTATATACAATATGAAAGAGATCAGATGGAATGAGCTAAAGAATAAACGACTCAAGTTAACTCGCGGTGTATCTTTTGAAGAAATATTAAAGGCTGAATCAATAGGTATTAAGCGGCATCCCACAAGAGAAAGTCAGGATGTAATGCTTTTTAAATATAGGAGCTATATTTGGGTCGTACCATATGTAGAAGGAAACGGCTATATATTCTTAAAAACATTATACCCTTGTAGAAAATATACAAAATTATATAAAAAAGGAGAACTATTATGAGACGAATTAAGCTTACCAGATATGAAAAAGATATAGAAAATAGGCTTTTACGCGGCGAATACGTACCCGTATCGAAAGAAAAATTTAATGAGATCGCTGCGATGTTAGCAGCCCGCAGGAAAGATACGGTATTGAATATACGGGTAAATAGCCAGGACCTCAAGCAGATAAAGGAGAAGGCGCAAAAGCTCGGAATCCGCTACCAGACCTTTATTTCCGAGATCCTACATCGCGTCGCCCAAACGGGCTAATTTCTAGTTTCTTTTTCTCTCATCCCCACCCCCATCCTCGACCCATAA
>CAZHPY010000075.1:0-7345 GCA_964534705.1 uncultured Planctomycetia bacterium
AAAGTTACCGTAATTACTATGGGCCCTCCGCAGGCTGAATCCGCTTTGCGTGAAGCCATATCGCTTGGATGCGATGAGGGCATTCTCGTAAGCGACAGGAAATTTGCCGGTTCTGATACATGGGCTACAAGCTATACGCTTTCATGCGCAATAAGAAAGATAGGCGCTTTTGATATCATACTATGTGGCAAGCAGGCGTCAGACGGCGACACGGCGCAGGTAGGGCCAGGTATATCGACGCATCTCGATATTCCGCAGGTTACTTATGTAAAAAAGATAGAAGAGATCAAAGATAATAAGGCAAAGGTAGAGAGGATGACCGAAGAAGGATACGATATCGTTGAGTCTCCTATCCCATGCCTGTTTACCGTTGTGAAGGAAATAAATAACCCCCGCCTGCCTTCATTGAAGGGCATGATGAGATCAAAGTCCGCGAAAATTTTACAATGGACAGCCGCTGATATAAATGCTGATCCGAAAAAGCTGGGGCTGGATGGTTCTCCTACGAGGGTCGTTAAGATATTTACTCCGCCGCCTAGAAAAGGCGGTGAGATGATAAAAGGGGATACTGGCGAGGTCAGCCAGAAGGTCGCAGAGTTATTGAGAGACGTAGTTATTTAGCGCGTATAGTGAGTTGGAGACAAGAGACAAGTAAGAACTAATATGGGCGAAGAAAGCAGGATAAGGGTAGTTTTGGAAAAATGTACGGGATGCACGCTATGCGTCCGCGTATGTCCTTTTGGCGCCATAAAGGTTGAGAACAAGAAGGCTGTAATAGACCTTTCAAAATGCAACCTGTGTGGAGCGTGCCCCGATACGTGTAAATTCAGCGCTATACTTCTTGAAAAAAAGCCGGCTGTAAAAAAAGACCTGAGCGGATACAAAGACGTATGGGTGTTCTGCGAACAGAAAAAAGGCGTTGTGCAGACAATATCATACGAGCTTCTTGGCGAAGGAAAGAAATTAGCCAAAAAACTCGGCGGAAAACTCTGCGCCGTGCTTTTGGGCGATAAGATAGAAGGGAAAGCCGATGAGTTGGCATGGCGCGGTGCCGATAAGATATATCTTGTGGATGCGCCTCAGCTGAAAAGCTATCAGGATGATCCTTATACAAAGGTATTGGTCGAATTAATAAGAGAGTATAAGCCTGAGGCGCTGCTTTGCGGCGCTACTACCATAGGGCGAAGCCTTATTTCCCGTGTAGCTATAACAATTGATGCAGGCTTGACCGCGGATTGTACCGGCTTGGACATAGACGAAAAGGAAAGATTGTTGCTGCAGACCCGCCCTGCTTTTGGCGGTAATATCATGGCCACTATCATAAGCCCTAATCATCGGCCGCAGATGTCAACCGTACGCCATAAGGTCATGAAGGAGCCCGAGCTTGACAGGTCCCATAAGGCTGAATTGATAAAGAAAAATTATTCCCCCAATATTTTAAGTTCAAGGACTAATATAATAGATATAGTTGAAGAGCTGGAAGAAACCGTAAATTTAGCCGAGGCGGATATTATCGTTTCAGGCGGAAGGGGTATAGCAGGCGCTGATAATTTCGGGATGATAAAAGAGCTTGCCAAGGTCATAGGGGGCGCCGTAGGTTCATCACGCGCAGCCGTTGACTCCGGTTGGATGCCGTATTCTCACCAGGTAGGGCAGACAGGAAAGACCGTATGCCCGAAACTTTACATTGCCTGTGGTATAAGCGGCCAGATACAGCACCTCATAGGAATGCAGTCCTCAAAAATAATCGTTGCCATAAACAAAGATCCGGACGCGCCTATATTCAAAGTTGCCACTTATGGCATAGTAGGCGACGTCTTCGAGATCGTTCCCGCATTAACAAAAGAATTCCGTAAAATCCTCAAAAAGTAGCAGTTGCCTTTTTTATAATCCTGTGATATACTTTTGTATGCTTTTGTACTGTTAGTGTTTATTTATACGGACTATACTTATTTCTTTATAATATAATTATATGCATTTTAAATCCTTAGAGCTGTTCGGCTTTAAGTCTTTTGCTGAAAAGACAAAGCTCAATTTTGAGCCCGGCGTTACCGCTATCGTTGGTCCAAATGGTTGTGGGAAATCCAACATAGCCGATTCGATACGCTGGGTCCTCGGAGAACAATCCGCCAAGAGCCTGCGCGCATCCAACATGCAGGATGTTATCTTCAACGGCACCGATACAAAAGAACCCATAAACTTCGCAGAAGTTTCCCTCATATTTTCTAACGAAAAAAGAATATTACCCATAGATTATGATGAAGTTACCATAACCCGCAGGGTGTTCCGCTCTGGTGAGACAGAGTACCTGTTAAATAAGACTCCGGTAAGGCTGAAGGATATTTCGGAGTTATTAATGGGAACCGGTATCGGTACGGAAAGCTACTCGATCATAGAACAGGGCAAGATGGACCTCATATTGAGTTCCCGTCCTGAAGACAGGCGTTTTGTATTCGAAGAAGCCAGCGGTATCACAAAATATAAGGCTAAAAAGAAGGAAGCCCTCCGGAAATTAGAGCAAACGGAACAGAACCTTCTGCGTATAAATGATATCATCCTTGAGGTTAAGCGGCAGATCGGTTCGATAGAAAGGCAGGCCAGGAAGGCTGAAAGATACAAGGAGGATTTTGACAAGTTAAAGGACCTCGAGATCAAGAACGCGTTTTTTGACTATAAAAATTTAAAGACGCAGGAAAAAACATTTGCCCTGGAAAATGAAGACCTGAAGGCCCGTGAACGGGAGGTCGGGGTCGATATCAGCGCAATAACATCTAAAATATCGCGGTACAGGCAGTCTCTCGACGAAATAGTAAGCCGCATTTCAGAGTTAAAGAATAAATACACGACAATGTCCGGTTCGCTGGACATGAATACGCAGCGTATAACGATGGACGGTGAGAGGATAAAGGAGATCGACCAGGCCGGAGACCTGCTGAAGAAAGAGATCGAATCTATCCAGGCAAAGATCGCTGAAGTCGAAAATTTGATCGGCAAATTAAAAACGGACCTGGAAAAAGTCCTGGCGCTGAAGACGGAAAGGCAGAAACTTGTAGAAGAGAAGAACATGTTATTAGCCGCACTGTCAAAAGATATCGATGAGATGGAGAGCAAGATAAAGGTTTCCAAGCTCCAGACGATCGAGCATCTTTCCAAAGAGACAAAGATAAAGAATGAACTTATAAAATTAGGCGCGGACCTGCAGAACAGAAAAGCGCGGGAAAGGCGTCTTTTGATAGAGAAAGATACCGTTGAGAAGGAATTGCAGTCAGTGGATTCTTTGCTGGCGGATATGCTAAGGGAATACGGGGAAGCCGAACATAAAGTTCTGGAGTTAAAAAACAGTATCGAATCCAAAAAAAATATAAAAGATATTGCGGTAAAAGAGGTCGAATCGCTTGAATCAGCGATAGGGCAGGAAGAGAATAAGATCGCAGCCTCAAGATCGAAGATCGAGTTTCTGGAAGACGTTGTGAAGAAGCATGAGGGTTTCTATCAGGGTGTAAAGAGCTTATTATTAAAGATAGATGAGGCTGATCCTGCCTTTAAAGGGATACTTGGCGTAGTAGCAGATATGATCAAGGTGGAAAAGGGATTTGAAGAAGCCATTAACATGTTTTTAGGAGATAACGCGCAGCTTCTTGTTGCTGAAAGCGACAATGATATAAGAGGGGCCATAGATTATCTTAGCAATAACAGGCTTGGCAAGGCCAGCTTCATTTCGCTAGAGACCCTGCGCAGGCTAAAAAAAGCTAATGGGACGGATGGCGGGAAGGTTCTTAAGGATGCCGTGCCGCTTAAGGATTTTATTAAGGTCAATACGGAATACCAGGACATGGTCGAGCATCTATTTTCGGGGGCGCATCTCATAAGCTCATTTGAAGCCCTTCCGGAAGAGTTGAATTCGCCGGGGATCACGGCCATAACGCGTTCAGGACTGATGTATCACAACGGTGTTTTTTCAGGCGGGAGTTCATCTGAAGGAGAAGAGTCGCTTCTGATAGGACGTAAGAATAAACTGGAAAACCTAAAGTCCGAACTCAAAGAGACGGAAGAAAAGGTGGCCTTACTGCGGTCCCAGGCCGATGAAAAGAAGATGGCGGCGAATGGCGTAGCAAGCGACATTGATTCTCTCGAAGAGGTATTTCATTCGGAAGAGATGAAAGTCTCAAACATGAGGATGAAATGCGATGGTCAGGCGGAAGCGGCTAAGAGGCTAAAGGATGAATTATCGGTAGCCGGCCTGGAACTGGACGAGGTACGCCAGACTATAAGCGAGCTTTCTGAAAAAGGGAATTCCTTAAATACGGAACTCAATGAAATAGAAAAGGGCAAGACGGACACAGAGCAATATCTGCATGAGTCCCAGCTTGTCGTTATAAACAAAAGGGACGCCCGGGAAAAATTAGGCGTTGAGATAGCGACTCTTGTAGCAGAAAATCAATCGGTGGACAGGGAAGAGGAAAACCTGAGAAGCAACATGGCGAATGAAGAGGCGGATCTTCAGGAATTAAAACAGGGCAAATCCGCAAAAGAGGCCACTCTTAACGATTATGCGTCAAGGATAAAAGGCCTAGGGGAAGAGATAGAAGAATTAAAAAAACAGAATGAAGGTATTTCTGCAGAATTAAAGATATTGAATGAGGAATCTTCTACTATTGAAAAAGAGAGATCGCACATGGTTGACGCGTTAAGCGTCGATGAATTACAGCTCAAAGACAGGGAAAACGCGGTAGAAGGCCTGAGGAACCAGATAAGGGATTTTGACGTTAAACTGGCGGAGGCTTCGTATAAGAAGACCAACCTGAGGGAAAGGATGCAGCAGTCCTACAAGGTGGATCTTGAGGAAACCCATATGGAACTCGAGGACGGCATCGACTGGGACGCCCTGAAGACCCAGGTCGCCGAGCTCAAGGAAAAGCTGGACAAGATGGGTCCGGTAAACCTTGTCGCTATCGACGAACATAAGGAGCTTGAAGAAAGACACTCATTCCTTACGCATCAGCAGGAAGACCTTGTCAATGCCAAGGATTCTTTGATGAAGGCTATACAAAAGATAAATAAGACCACAAAAGAGTTGTTCATAGATACATTCCAGAAGATACAGGTGGAATTCAAGAATTTCTTCAGGCTTTTATTCGGCGGCGGGCAGGCCGAACTTGTCCTGATGGACGAGCAGGATGTATTGGAGTCCGGCATAGAGATAATAGTCAGGCCTCCGGGGAAGAAGCTGCAAAACCTGATGCTTCTGTCCGGCGGTGAAAAGGCGATGACCGCTACAGCGCTTCTCTTCGCCATATTTAAAGTGAAGCCGAGCCCATTTTGCGTGCTGGATGAAATAGATGCGCCTCTCGATGAGTCAAATGTCGAGAGATTTTCGCGCGTGTTGAAGGATTTCCTGAAGATATCCCAATTTATAATAATCACCCACAATAAGCGGACTATAGAACTTGCCGATGTTATGTATGGTATAACTATGCAGGAGCGCGGTGTGACAAAGATAGTGTCGGTGAAGTTTATGGAAAGTAAAGCAAAAACAAAAAGTCCGCAGGAAACAGAAGCCAGGGAAAGCGTATCCCCACCCGAAGTCCCTATACAGTCGTAGCCTTATTGAAGATGCAGATCCTGTTTTTTCCGGTTTTTTTGGCTTGATATAACGCGGCATCCGACATTGATATCAGCTCATCTTTTTTGGAGGCGTCTTCAGGGTAAGTTGCTATGCCGGCGCTTATGGTAAGCCGTTTATCAGACGAAATGCGCGCATCTTCGGCATAAAATTTTTCTACTTCGCTCCTCAGTCTTTCCGCAAATAGCTTTGCGTTATCTTTCGAGGTATCGGGCATTATTATAACAAATTCCTCGCCGCCGTATCTGGCAACTATATCGCATTTTCTCGATTTACCGTGCAATATCGACGCAATATTCCTTAGCGCCTCATCGCCCTTCAAATGGCCGTGCGTATCATTATAATTTTTAAAATTATCGACATCTATCATTACCAGGCTTGTTGATATAGTGTGGACCTTCGCTTTTTCTATTTCGAACGAAAGGAGTTGCTGGAATTTGCCGTAATTCCAAAGCTTTGTAAGCCAGTCTGTATTGGAAAGATATACTATCTCTTCATAAATACGGGAGTTCTCTATTGCAAGGCCGGCGTGGTTAGCGAACATGGTCAGCACGCGCACATCCGATTTTGTAATAGGCTTCTTGTTGAATACGTTATCGACCAGTATGGCGCCAAGGACCCTGTCCTTTGCTTTTAGCGGGACAGTTACAAAGAAGTTTGTATTAAGCATCCTTAATATTTCGGGATCGACCTTTTTTTTGGCCTCCTCAGTCGTTATTTCGAACGGCATACCCTCAAGTATGGTAAGCGCCAGCACTCCCATATCCTCACGCAAAGGAAGTTTCATCCCCTTGACAATGCTGTTAAGCTTGGATTCAGGGTCATTTTTAAAGTTATCGTATGCGGAGACAAAGTCATCCAGCGTCATCTCCCTTTGCGACAGGGACTGCCAGATCTTACCGGCTTCCTCTGCGGAATGCGGCCCGATACCCATAATGCCTTCCAGGGCGTTCTCTTTTTCATTGACCAGGAAGAGCATGGCGCGGTTAAAGCCTAATCCCTCATGCGCCGTAAGCGCTGTCAGTATTATATAAAATATCTGGTCCAACTTTAAGGTCGTCCGCATTGCGTTGGAGACTTCATATAGCATGGAGAATTCCCACTCCATGCGCTCCAACTCCTGTTTTAGCATCTTTTCTTTTTCGTTCATTTTTTCTTGGTCTCTTCCTTCTGTGCAGCAGGTTTCGCCGGCGTTAAACCGGTTTTCGGCCCAGCTGGCAGGCGTATCTTGCCGGTAACTACGCTTACCGCGATCTCCTTATCGTTGACCGCGCGTGCCACGATCCTTGCTTTCTCGCCTTCTTTAAGCTCGCTGGTATCGATCAGTTTTGCTATATTTGGACGCGGGCCCAGCTCCAGCACGTGCGTCTTCTGGTCGGAGTCATTAACTACGGTTAACTTTGCATTATCCGGGTCTGAAGTATCGATCTTCGATATAGAGCCAAGTATAAATACCATGCTTCCCGCACCTGTGCCGGGGGCTTTCGATCTGTCTGTACGGGGCTGTTGCAGGATGGGCTTCTTCACAGGTTCAGCGCAGTAAGCCGATAATGAAACGAACGAAAATAATAATACGATTGCAATAACCGACAGCTTCTTCATTACTTCCTCCTTTGTATTTATATTAGAATAGCATAGTTATATAGCCATGTCAATTGTGCGCCTACCCCCCCCTCCTCAAGAACCCATAAAACTTTTCTGTGTCTCCACTTAACTGATTGC
>CAZHPY010000076.1:0-3720 GCA_964534705.1 uncultured Planctomycetia bacterium
AATTGTACTATAGACAAGCGTAGTTAAAATAAGGATCTCTATTTCCCTTCTGATATCTTTTCCACTCTTAAATATATATTTACCGCTCAGATACATCATGAACAACCCCACAAAATTGGTCAGCCAGTAGAAGATGACTGTCGTATAGACAAAATTCTTCGGGAAAAAATGCACAAAGACATTGGCCAGGACATATGATAACGGGATGTTTATGAATGCGTCGTTCCAGAAAGTCAGGGGCGAGAGCAGCCATCCTATGAAAAACACTGTATTACGAATGAATGAATTCATGGTTGGGCGTAGAGGCCTTTTAATGATGGGCGGATACCGATGTGGGTATGGTATGCCAAGAGGATCCAGATAAGGGCCACACCTTCGGCGAAGAAATACGATATTGAAGCGCCTATCATGCCGAATCTCGGCATTAATAACAGGTTTAATAATACGCTGACCGCAGCGCTTACAAGCACCTGCCTTAATACCGCTTTTTCGAAACCGCCGGCAACAAGGCCGGTTGAATACGGCAGATTAAAGAGAACAAAGATAAAAGCCATCCCCATTATCCTGAAAGGCATGACAGCCGGCAAATATTCATCCCCAAGAGCCAAGGATATGATATTATCTGCGAAAATAAGAAGCGGAAATATTATAAAAATAGCCAGGAATACTGATATCTTAAGGAATTTATGAGTGGCTTCCGTAAACTGCTTCAGATCCTTGTCCAGAAAGGTTGATGAAAGCCGCGGCAAAAGCGCATTTGCCAGGAATATCATAAGAAGAACCGCGCCTCCTATTGTCCTGCGGGCTATGGTAAAAAATCCGACCTCTTCCGGCCCCTTAAACACACCTAAGAGGACTATGTCCAACCCGTTATACACCTGCGCAAAAATGGCTATGGACCATATTATAATAGAACTTGATAGATAGATCCTGATCTGCTTCAGGTAACTTGTTTCCAGTTTGGGCCTGTATTTGAAATGCAGCAGGAACGCTATAGGAACTACGAACGCGGCCAGGGAATAAATAAGGGCGCTCTTTAATAATCCTTCCGGCCCCTTCACGAATGCGTATATCAATAAGAACTGTAGCATCGTTGTAACGCCGAAGGATACCAGCACCATGCGCATCTTCTCCTGCCCCTGGAACGCCCATTCGCATGACATTGCCGCCACAAACAATAAGAGCGAGACTCCCGCCATCAGCATCCTGAAATTAGCATTGCTTGATGCCAGGAACGTAGAAGCCACAACTATAACGAACAGCACACTTGCCACTAACAGCTTAAATGAAACTATCTCTGATACGTATTCGGACACCCTTGCCTTGTTCTTGGCCACTTCCCTTATACCGTAAGTGGAAAGGCCCAGGTCGACAAAGTTGATCATGTAAAATATGAAGGAATGGGCATAGGATATCGAACCGAATGCTTCCACCCTGAGCGTCCGGGCAAGATAAATAAATAAACTGATGCTAAAAAAGCTGCCGATTATGTTGGCAGCCGCCATCCAGATAAAATTCTTTTCGAGTCTTTCCATTATTTTCTCTTAAGGAGGCCCTTGAACATGTCGATCGCCTCTTTTGCCTTATCTATATCGCTGCCGGATCCCCCGCCCTGTTTGGATATCTGTTCCAGCGCAAAAGAGGTGACTTTATTTAAAGCCATTGAAGTAAGCGCCCGTTTTGATATGGGTCCAAGGTAGAATTCCGGCTTGTTCATGTCCCCTTTTATCTTAAAATCGAATACTATATCGCCGGAAGCAGTCGTAAAATAATTCAGAAGATCCGGCACAGTGGTTTCCCACATCTGGCTGTTTTCCATGCCGGGCTTTACGGTAAATGCCAGGTTTGACAGGCGTATCTCATTCGTAGAGCCAATATTCGCGTTATTAAAATCAAAGACAAGCGTCCCCGAGAACCTTCCCCTTTTAAATACAAAAGGTGAAAATTGGTCATAATATGGCTGAAATACCAATAGATCGATGTCTGAAACCTCAAACCTGTTAGACATGGTCAGCTTGGGCCTTGTAGGATCAAGCGAGGCGGTCCACTGGATAGTCTCTCTTTGGTTACCGTTCAAGTTACCGGCTATCGCAAATGATAGATTGGTTATTTTTGAATAGTTATCGGCGAATTGTATTGATGCCTGTCCATTGATCGATTCAACTGTCGTAAAATAAGGATTTGTGTATGGGACTTTATCGATGAATATGAATCGGGAGTTTCGTATGTCGAGAGTGTTGGGTATTTTGATGAGATTGGAGAGGTTTAGTTGTGAGTTGTGAGTAGTGAGTTGTGAGTTGACGGTAGATAGTTTGGAGTTGTCAGTAGACTGTTTAGAAGCTTTGGGTGGGAAGGATTGGATAAATCTCTCCATCTCCGCGACATTGACCCTGCCGTTACGGAGCCGCTCCACACGTATGTCTGCCCCGTTCAATAATACACTGTGTATCTCAAGGCCCATGGGGATCCATTTGCCCAGAATGCCGTATTTGCAGCTTATTTCTTTTACTTCGACTACATATTTAGGGCTAAATCCCGGAGGACCAAGGACCCTGAAATTATTCAGGGATATCTTATTATTCGCAAAATCAAAATTGACCTTTTCTATCTGGATGTAGCCGGGGAGGTTTTCGCGTATTAGTTTTTCGGTGTAATGTTTTATTATTGTATGCCTGTAGAAGTATAGCGCCGCAAGAGCTGTTACGGCTATTAAGACAAGGACTATGATTATTTTTTTTATCATTACTGATTCGTTTTGAACAGATCAAGGAACCTGTCTTCATACAGCTTATACAAGTCCCACCTATCCAGCTCTTTTTTAAGCGTAGACGCCTTTGTCTTGTCGTCTTTCGCCTCAATAAAAAGCTTTTCTATCTTCTCCATGATGTAACCGGGTATCTTCTTTTCGTGAGGCTTTGATTCCGGCGACTCTTCTTCTATCGTAAAGACATCCTTGACCTTATCTTCTATGATGGCCATGCGCTCTTCCATGTCCTTTATATATTCCTGCAGCTCATTGAGGTCGATATGTATGCCCAGCATCTTGCAAAGCGTCTCGATTATAGCGCTGGATGCCTTTGGGTTAGGAAGGCTTATAGCGTATTGGGGCATCGTGGCCAGTAAACATATTGCGTCGATGTTCTTCTTCTCGGCAAAACCCAGTATAAGGCCATTCAGGCCTGATATGTGGCCGTCTTCCATCAGCTTTGCGCCGTTCTTGGTTATTACATCGCGAAGATGGGCCTTATTAGCGACGCCGTAAACCTCGGGATTGTCCTTATACCCTATCGGCAACGGGAACGCCGCGCCTGTGTATATCCTCTTCACTTTTAATTCCTCAGCCACGGTAATGACTTTATTGAGCATCTGCAGGCCTTCCATGCCCGCAAGCTGGACCTCCCCTTCAAATATGACTATATCCGGGTTCTTGCTGTAATAAAAGGTGCTTGAGGGGGGCTTGGGCATCCTGGCTATCCCATCCGCGACTTCAACCGCATCAAGGACTGTCATAGGGTCGACCTTTATCTCGGCAAATCTTACAGCCTTCAGTTTACGCCTGAGATAATCGACCATACCCAGGGCAACGCTGCCCATGCCGGGCCATCCTGCCACCATCACAGGATCGACAAGCTCTATTTTTTTATAAACCTTATATTCGTCCATGTTTAATATATTATATCAAAAAAGGTTTGATGTAGCCACTTCATTCCAAAGCCCTTT
>CAZHPY010000076.1:3820-7330 GCA_964534705.1 uncultured Planctomycetia bacterium
GTAGAAAGCTTTAAGGTGTCGCCATCTATGGCTTTTGTTACGTATATAAATGAACCTTGCTGCGGTGAAGAAGCGGAACCGCCTTGGTGCGGTAGAAGTCTCATCCCGAAATAGACAATAACGGCCAGGAAGAGAGCTGCTATATTGATAATGGACTTAAATTCTTTTTTAGTAATATGTCTCTTCTTCGGAAACTACTTTTCCTGATTCGTCGTATTTTCTTATGACCTTCTTACGCGTCCCGGGCGCGCCGACTTCTTCATCCGAACTGCTTGTGGTAGTCGTATACAACTGCTGCTTTTGCTGAGGAGCCTGTTGCGGAGGCGGCCTGCGATACACTCTTCTTGGCTGAGATGGAGTGGTTATGGCATCCAATAGAGCGCCGCCGATGACGTTGGTACCTGCGCCTATAAGAGCGCCTTTACCGGCATTACCACCAGACATTCCTGACGCGAGAGCGCCTGTGCCTGCGCCAAGGAGGCCTTGTTTAAGGACCTTCTGGGTGCCTGACTCCTGCGGCGGTTCTTCATAATAATAGTCTCCCTGATCATCAGGATAATACTGGTCATCATATTGCGGCGGTGGCGCTGAGCGTCTTGCCGGCGCTGAAGGGGTCGTTATCATGTCTAAAAGAGCGCCGCCGATGACGTTTGTGCCTGCGCCTATAAGAGCGCCCTGGCCCGCATTTCCGCCGGATGCGCCGGAAGCTATAGCGCCTGTGCCTGCGCCAAGAAGGCCGTTCTTCAATATATTCCTTGTTGAATCATCTGTCTGGCTGAACGCGGGAGCGGAAACAAGGGTTATTGAAATAAAAACGGCTAAAATAGTAAAAAGGTATTTGCTCTTCATCAAAGATTCCTCCTAAATTGGTTTGTCTGGATTAATATTACCTTAAATTATACCAAATTTCAAGCAAAAATTGCCTTTGATCTTGCAATAGTTGCAAGGGCGTGAGGTATGATATATACTTTCGGATCTTTGCCGACAATTTCCCCTGCTGACCTGATCGCGGTTTCCATATTATTGAAAAATTTGACCGGCAGGCCCTCCATATAACTTTTTGGCGATGAGTTGACGAACATGACCTTATAGTCTGCCATTGCCCTGGCCACCATGTAAGCCCTGTGCTCGCCCGCAACGCAGTTATCCTTTTTAATACGGATTATGAATTCAGCGGCTGAAGTCATGTTTTTTAGCTCTTCGTAAAACCTATTTTCAGCCATACTATCTCCTATGCCATCCTTCAGTTCAGCCGCTATTATAATGACCCCGCCTTTTTTCACGACCGGACGGTCAACGCTTAAAACATAATTTATGGCTCTTGACGCCTGGTACAGATTAACGTCTTTAGGATAGCCTACGCCGCATATGGCTATATCACATCTATCGACTGTCTCAATTTCGAACACCTCTCTGGCGAAAGCCGCGCTCTTCTCAAAAACATCCTTTACCGGGCCGCAAAATATCTTCAACGCCTTCCCGTCCTGGTCATTTACGGTATTGACTGAAAATACGGGTGGTATATTATCAAGGATGTGCCATAAGGTCTCCTGAAACTTATTCCCTTCCAAAGAACCGATGTTCGTTGCCGGGTCATCCAGAAATTTTATAGAGTGCGTAGCATTTATCGTGTCCGCGCCGGCAAGGCCGATGGCTATCGTCTTGGCGCCGCCGCTATAGCCGGCGTAAAGATGCGGCTCGACCACGCCTACTGAGATTATCAGGTCGTAATTTAGCAATGCCTTATCCAATGTAACCGGCACATCATATTTGGTGGCGCCGAATCTTGTAATACCTCCTTCGGATGGGTCATGATGGAGTATCCTGTATCTTTTTGCAATGGGGCCGCCTAAAAGCTTCATGACCTGCTCAGGAGTATGTTTTTTGTGCAAGCCGGTAGCTATTATTATATCGATAGACCTCCCGGGGGAAGTCAATTTTTCAGTAAGGACCGGCAGGATCTCATTCAAGTGAGCGTACCTTGTTGAATCCGGGACCACTATGACGGCTTTCTTTTTGCGGAAAGGAAAATCTTTTTGCCTTAAGCTTCTCAGGAGAAGCTTTTTTGCATTGCCGCGCTCATGTTCTTTATTGTTCAGGACGCCCAGGACCATGTCGTCGGGCAAAGAAAATTTTATGGAATTTACACCGTACGGCAATTCTATTCTCACACTTCCCTCACTACCTCTTTTGGAAAAATATTATCCAGCCCCAGGATCCAGTTAGGGTCGAATAGCTTTTTTATGCGCGCCATTTCCAATATACCCTTCTTACCGTACATGATCTCCAGGTATTTACAACGGATCTTGCCGATGCCATGTTCGGCGGATATCGTGCCCCCTAATGATACTCCCTTTTTCATGAATTCAAGGTATAGCTGCTCCGACCTTTTGAACTCATCCTCATTCGTAGGGAGAAGGTTCACGTGAAGATGACATTCACCGATATGGCCAAATATAATATGCCGGATCTTTTCGGCTTTAAGGGTATCGTTATAAATACCCATTATCTTCATGAAATTCTTTTCCGGAACGGCGATGTCGTTGCTGAATTTCCTGAAGCCGTTCCTTCTTACTATTTCATTCACGGATTCCGGGATGGAATGCCGCAGCTTATTAAAGGCCTCCGCTTCCTCATCCGTCATCGCCACCCATGTGCCGTCAGGATCCGCGTTGTGTTTTGATATCAACGTTAACCATGCATTAAAAGCGCTTTCTTCGTTAGCCGGCCCCATCTCCTGCTCAAAAAATATCGACGCCTTTGCGTATGACGGGACGTTGCTGTTCTTTGCGCGCAAAAGTTCGAGGGCGTTTTCGTCCAGATACTCTATCGATAAAGCGTCCATTTTCCTCGCTTCCATCGCAAAATTTAAGGCATCGGCGTCTTTCTTGAAAAATACGAAGGAACTCAATATTTTATCCGGCAATTTGGCCAACGCCAGGTCTATTTCTGTTATTATCGATAAAGTGCCTTCCTGGCCTATAAAAAGGTCTATAAGGTCCGTCCCCTCGCCGGCATAGTATCCGGCGGAATTTTTTACCTGCGGGATCTTATAAGACGGGACGGGTATGGGGCCATTTTTAGTGAGGAACTTTTCGCCGCGCCTTATTTCAGATATTTCGCCGTTTGCCAGCACCATCTTCAGCCGTTTCACATAACGCCTGGTCGGGCCATATTTGAATGAACGGGCGCCTGACGCGTTCGTAGCAACGGTGCCGCCTAAGAATGCCCCTCTTTCCGTAGGATGGCACGGATAGAACAGCCTCTTGCGCTCAGCTTCATTCTTAAGCTCTTCTACGAGCACGCCTGCTTCAACCCTGGCAAAGCCCTCTTTTTCGGATATCTCAAGAATACTGTCCATCTTTTCAAGCGAGACGGCCATGCCGCCAAAAGGTATTCTTGCCCCCGTGGTCGCAGTGCCGCCACCCGACACGGTTACCGGCATATTTTTTTCATTTGCTTCCCTGATAAGCTCCGAGAGAGCGTTTATATCTTCGGGAAACGCGACGC
>CAZHPY010000077.1:0-7288 GCA_964534705.1 uncultured Planctomycetia bacterium
TTCGTACCACCTATGACAGGCTATTGACTAATAGCATTAGGTGGTTTGTGCGAACGTAACTGTAAGGGTCAGGTTTGAGGATCGAAGGCGACCATCGGAGTTACCGCCGTCTGGGTTGGAGCGATCGGTTATATATGGTATAATATTGGCCTATGGAAAAGATAGACATAAAGAACTTATCGAAGGGTGAGCTGAAGGCGGAGCTTGTAAGGATCGGGGAAGAGCCTTACAGGGCTATGCAGATATTCAGATGGCTATATAAGGAAGGCGTAACGTCCTTTGACCAGATGACCGACCTAAGTAAGGGGTTGAGGGATAAGCTTAAGAACCATTTCCACATGACAAGGCTGACCCTTTTGGACTCAAAACATTCCCTTATTGACGGGACGATAAAGTATCTTTTTAAGCTTGAAGACCAGAATACGATAGAATCGGTTTTCCTTCCTGAACCTAAGAGGGTGACGCTTTGCCTTTCTTCGCAGGTCGGATGCAAATTCAAATGCAGCTTCTGCGCAAGCGCGCCATTCGGTTTTGTGAGGAACCTTAAAGCATCAGAGATCCTGGATGAGATCTTAACCATTAAAAGCCATAACAAGGGAGTCGTTATCACTAATATAGTCTTCATGGGCATAGGTGAGCCGCTGGATAATTATGAGAATGTCATGAAGGCTGTAAGAACGTTGAACGATAAGGATGCGTTTGGCGTAGGGGCGCGCAGGATCACCATCTCTACCTGCGGCCTGATACCTGCCATGGAGAAATTAAGTAAAGAGGACCTCCAGATAGAGCTTTCAGTATCGTTACACTCGGCAGATGATAAGGTCCGCTCGAGCCTGGTTCCCGTAAATAAGGTATATTCCCTGAAAGACCTTGTATCGGCATGCAGAAACTATACCAAAAAAACGAACAGGATAATAACCTTTGAATATGTCCTGCTGAAAGGCGTTAATTCTTCAGAAGGAGATGCGATGAAGCTTGTCAGGTTGCTAAAGGGTACGCGCGCCAAGGTCAATACGATCTCCTATAACCAGATACGCGCAAAAGGCTATGAAGCGCCTTCTCCCGAAGAAGTAAAAAATTTTATGCGTATCCTCAAAACCCATCGCATAGAAGCCATGCACAGGAAATCCAAGGGTGAAGACATTGATGCCGGCTGCGGCCAATTAAGGATATCTAATTTATAATAAAGGTTTTTATAGTATAATAGGCATAAACAATAGGCAAAATAACCGTGAATAAAAGCGATACAATAATAAGATATGTTGCATTCTATTTTTCGCTGGCCTTGTATTTTACGCTGCTCCCTATCGTCCTGGCGTATTCCCTTGGTTATCATATAGATTTCTATAAATTCAAGATATATAAAACAGGTATACTTTCTTTAACGAGTACTCCGGCGGGCGCATCTATATATATTAACGGAAAGCTTTTTACGGATATAACGCCCGCAAGAATAGAAGAATTGAAACCCGGCACCTATTCGGTTGAAGTAAAAAGGGAAGGGTTCTATCCATGGCAAAAGAACCTTTCGGTCATACCGAATATGGTTACGAGGGCTGATAGTATAATCCTTTTTCCTATACTTCAGGATATAGCAAGGATAGGAAACGTAGAAACAGTGGATTCTATCATACCCGAATCCAGGAATCAGATATACCACATGGCCAAGAACGGTTTTTACAAGTCTAATATCGACGGGACCAATTTAAAAAAACTATCCGATTATTCCGATTGGCCAAGGCATATAACGGGCAAGGTGTTTTCGCCGGACGGGAAAAAAATATTATATTTTAATGATAACGGCATCTGGGTCATACATTTGAACGGCCGTGAGATGGGAAAAGACGGGGAATCAGCTACAGTGGAAGAGGTCTTGAAGAGTTACACAGAAGTAAAGGAAGCGTTCTGGCTTTCAGGCTCCAATCACATTGTTTTCGTGGCAGGCAGGGACATAAATGTGCTTGAGATGGGCAAGGGGCAGGACAATAACACAGTGACTTTACACAAATGCGGCAAGGCTCCCCGCGGCCTTTACTATGACAGCAATAACGATTCCCTGTATTTTAGCGACATCAGGGATGGAAAAGATTGCGTATTAAGGCTTGACTTAAGGGAGAAATTTTTCGATAAGCTTATGCAGCGCGTGAAGAAAGAACTTGATATCATATATGAACAGAAGAAATGAACGTTTACGGAGATTTTTCGAGATAGTGCCCGGATTCATGACCTGGTCTACTATCATAGGGCTGGCGGCGCTTTCGGTGATAAGGCCTTTATGGGTAGCGATATTCATAATAGTCTTTGACCTTTACTGGGTAATACGCGTGGGATATTTTACTACGCTGCTTATATTTGCTTATAGAAGGCTTGAAGTCGAAAAGAAGATAGACTGGATAAAAAGATGTAACGAGCTAAAGTCTGTTGACGGCTTAAGCTTTCCCGATGTATATCAGGCCGTGCTCTTCCCGGTATACAGAGAAGGCCTGGATATATTAACATCATCTATCGAAGCGCTTATAAAATGCAATTACGGCAAGGATAAGATGGTTGTTGCTCTTACGATCGAAGAAAGAGGCGGCGATGAGGTATGGAACGATGCAATAGAGCTTCAGAAGCAGTATAAAGGCAGATTTTTTGAATTTATTATCACCAGGCACCCTAACGGGTTGCAGGGCGAGGCAAAGACCAAAGGCGCAAATGCCACATGGGGCGCGAAGGTGCTGAAAGAATTTTTTGATTCAAGGAAAATAGATCATGAGCATGTCATAATATCGTGTTTCGATGCCGATACGTGCGCTGAAAAAGAGTATTTCGGATGCCTGGCATACCATTATATCACTAACCCGAATAGGACGCAGTCCAGTTACCAGCCTATCCCAGTTTATAATAATAACATATGGCATGCCCGTTCCATAGCGCGTGTCATAGAGCTGGGCTCGAGCTTCATGCAGATGATAGAAACGATGCGGCTTGAGAAATTCGTCACTTTTTCGAGCCACAGCATGAGCTTCAAGACCCTTATTGATGTCGATTATTGGCCGGTTGACATGATATCGGATGATTCAGTCATATATTGGAGATGTTTTTTGTATTTTAACGGCGATTATTCGGTTATACCAATGTATGTGACAGTATCTCTGGATATAGCGACGGAGAAGGCGTTGATACCAACGCTAATAAAACAGTATAAACAAAAACGCCGGTGGGCTTGGGGCGTGGAGAATTTCCCGTATTTGATGATGGGATTCCTTGAGAATAAAAAGATACCGCTTATCAAAAAGATACGGCGCGGTTTTAATTTATTTGAGAGCCACTACACGTGGGCCGTTTGGGCTATAATAGTTACCTTCATAGCGCCGCTGCCGCTTATATTTGGCGGAGTTATCTTCAGGCAGACCATGATGGGTTATAATCTTCCGAGTATCGCCGCGGCATTGTTCAGGGTAACAATAGTTACGTTATTTATATGCATGTTGATGAGCATAAGATTATTGCCGCCAAGGCCGAAAGATGTGAAGCCTCAAAAAAGGCTCATCATGTTTACGCAGTGGCTACTGGCTCCTTTCCTTGCCGCTTGCGTCGGTTCTACGCCGGCTATCGATGCGCAGACCCGTCTTATGCTGGGGAAATATATGCATTTTCAGGTAACGGAAAAGCGCAGACAGCCTGCAGCGCCGGCTTAGGTCATTTTTTTTCTTGCGAAAAAAAATAAAATATGGTAGATTCTATCCATGGGTAAATATCTAGGTGTTGTAGTAGGCGCAATCATAGTACTTCTGGGAGTAAGAGGCATTATAGTATGGTGGGGTGATTTCCTCACTGTCTTAAGAGGAGCCTTCCCGGCCATGCTCATACTGGCCGGAACAATAGCGGTAATAGCCGGTTTAAGCGAGATAAGGGACGAACTTTCCTCCAAAAAAAATAAGTAGTTATCCCGTCGGATAGCAGTATCAGTAACATCTACTAATAGTATCCACACTTTCAAAAACCACAATATATAGTATTTTTTCTTGACTTTATATTAATGTGTGATATACTTTCCTAGGTCGTGCGAAATAAATAAATAATTAATTAATGGGAGGGTAGTAGTAATGAATAAAAGGATCGATGTAAACGGAGAGCTGTCATCCAATGCGATGAAAGTTCTCGAGAAAAGGTATCTTAAAAAAGACGCCTCCGGCAACTGTCTTGAGAAGGCCGAGGACCTGTTCCGCCGCGTGGCAAATAATATAGCGCAGGCAGACCTCAATTACGGCAAGAAAAAGGAAGACGTTGCTAAGACAGGAGAAGAATTTTTCGAGATGATGGCGTCTCTTGAGTTCCTGCCGAATTCACCTACCCTCATGAACGCAGGGCGGGATCTCCAGCAGTTATCCGCATGTTTTGTGCTTCCGATAGACGATTCAATGGAATCCATATTCGAAACGATAAAGGATACGGCACTTATACATAAATCCGGTGGCGGTACAGGGTTCAGCTTTTCAAGGTTAAGGGCGAAAAATTCTCCGGTCCGTTCTACTGGAGGCATATCGAGCGGTCCCGTTTCTTTCATGAAAGTCTTTAATGCGGCGACCCAGGCGGTCAAGCAGGGTGGGACACGGCGCGGCGCGAATATGGGTATATTGAGGGTGGATCATCCTGATATCCTGGAGTTCATATCATGCAAAGAAAATGACAAGGAAATAACGAACTTTAATATATCCGTAGCCATAACCGAAGATTTCATGAAGAAAGCCATGGCCGGCGAAGATTACGACCTGATCGACCCGAAGACCAAAAAATCCGTACAGAAACTGAACGCTAAAAAGGTGTTCGATACTATTATACAGATGGCGTGGCGGAACGGCGAGCCGGGAATAATATTTTTGGACAGGGTGAACAAGGACAACCCAACGCCGAAAATAGGAGAGATAGAATCGACCAACCCATGCGGAGAGCAGCCCCTCCTGCCTTATGAAAGCTGCAATCTCGGTTCAATAAACCTGGCCAAAATGGTGACGGAAGAAAAGAAGATAGATTGGGATAAGATGACCGACACAATAGGCAAGGCCGTCCATTTTCTCGATAACGTTATAGACATGAATGTCTATCCTATAAAGAAAATAGATGAGATGACAAAATCCAACAGGAAGATAGGACTGGGCGTTATGGGATTTGCCGATATGCTCTTGATGCTAGGGATCAGGTATGATTCCGAAGAGGCTATCTCCCTCGCAGAAAAACTCATGAAATTCATCCTTAACGCGTCACGCAAAGCATCCGAGCGGCTGGCTAAAGAAAGAGGCGCATTCGCTAATTTTAAGGGAAGCACTTATGAAGCAGCAGGTTCAAAGCCTTTAAGGAATGCCACGCTTACCACTATAGCGCCCACAGGGACGTTATCCATTATAGCCAATTCTTCCAGCGGCATAGAGCCTGTCTTTGCCATTACCTATATAAGAAATATAATGGATAATACAAAACTCGTGGAAGTCCATCCTTATTTCCAGGAGATAGCTGAAAAAAGAGGTTTCTATAAGCCTGAATTGATGAATTTGATAGCCCAGAAGGGCAGTATAAAAGGTATTCCCGAGATCCCTGAGGATGTACAGAAGCTTTTTGTTACGGCCCATGACATTGAGCCGATATGGCACATACGTATGCAGGCGGCTTTCCAGAAGTATACTAATAACGCCGTTTCAAAAACAGTTAACCTGCATTCGGATGCCACCGTAGAAGATGCGAGGACGATCTACATGCTGGCATACAAAAGCGGGTGCAAAGGGGTCACTATATACAGGGATAAGTCACGCGAAGAACAGGTGTTGAATATTGCCTCAACCCCTGGATCGGGCCAAAAGAAGTCGGCCGAATTAACGTCAAAGATAAAGATAAGTCCCAGGCCACGTCCGCCTGTAATACTGGGAACAACCACAAAGATAGCCACGGGATGCGGTAATCTTTATATAACTATAAATGAGGATGAACAGGGGCAACCTTTCGAAGTATTCATGCATATGGGTAAAGCAGGCGGGTGCGCGATGAGCCAGTTGGAAGCAATAGGCCGGCTTCTTTCGCTGGCATTGCGCAGCGGTATAGAGATCAGTTCCATTGTAGAGCAGCTAAGGGGCATACGGTGCCCATCTCCAAGCTGGGAAAAAGGCGGCAGGATATTCTCATGCAGCGATGCAATAGCGCGGGCTATTGAACAAAGGGCCCAGGACGCTAAGCAGAGAAAGCTATCGCCAGAAACAAAAAACGGTCCGGCTATCCAACCTGACACGGAAAATCCCTTAAAAACCGAGAGTTCAGGCGGTAATAATAAGGTAGGTACCATGAAAAAGGCGGGGAATATAGTCGGCGTATGTCCGGATTGTGGCGGCGCATTATGGCATATAGAAGGATGTATGGTTTGCAAGTCCTGCGGATACTCAAAGTGCGGATAACGGTATAAAAAAATTACTCCCGGCACTTGCCAAAACTTGTTTTTATGGTATCCTTATCTAATATATATTAGGTAGGTTGTCGTAAAAATAGGTTAAAACATAAGAAAGGGAGGTGTCATGATGGACAGATTGGCTCTAATCGTTGCCGATCCTGTAAAAGCGATGTTAATTAAAATTTGGAGTTATATTCCTACCATATTAGGCGCCATCGTAATATTAGTAATCGGTTGGATAATTGCAAAATTCGTTGAGGCTGTAGTAGTAAGGGCGTTAAAAGCCGTCCGCCTTGACGTTGTAAGCGATAAGGCTGGTATAGCTAATATGTTGGCCCAGGGTGAAATAAAGTGGACGCTCTCCGAGCTTCTGGGAGTGATAATATACTGGATAGTAATGTTATCAGTTCTGGCAGCGGCCCTTAACGCTTTGAACCTTACGGTTGCAAGCGACCTGCTGTCAAGGTTAGTCGCCTACATCCCGAATATAATAGTCGCCATATTCGTACTTGTTTTAGGATCGTTCCTGGCCACTTTCGTGGCAGGGATAGTGCGTACCGCAGCCAGCAATGCCGGAATAGGCGCTGCAAAGCTGTTAGCTAAAGTTACGCAGGCCGTACTTATCATATTCGCGGTCATAATCGCCATTGAACAGCTTAATATAGCGACTGCATTCATAGCTTTTGCGGTCAATATTATCCTGGCGGCAATAGGCCTTGCGCTTGCTCTTTCATTCGGTTTGGGATGTAAAGACATAGCTGCAAAGGCAATGCAGGATATGCTGAATAAGGTAAAAAAGTAAGCTAAAAGCAGGATATCTTCTTAAAGAGGCGCTTCGAAATGAAGCGCCTCTTTTGTTTCCCTTCAGGC
>CAZHPY010000078.1:0-7180 GCA_964534705.1 uncultured Planctomycetia bacterium
ATCAGATTTTTCAACTTAATAATCTTTTCGTCCATCGTTGAGGGCAGCCCGAAACGCTCATACTCATTATAGACCTCGAGAGCCTTTTCGTATTGCCCCCTTGTCTCATATATATACCCCAGGAGATCGTATGTCATTAAGCGATCCGTTACCATATAGTCATTGCTCACTACATTCGGCGGCGCTCCTTTTAGCCATAGCGCGCGTGCGCGCTCCAGGCACGAAACCGCTTCTTCTATGTTTTTATTGCGATAATGCGATCCTCCGAGAGAAGCGCATATCTGCGCTGAATCAGGATTGTTCTTCTGCCCATCCTTCAAAAACTTTACGCTTTCCTCATAGCGCCCCATCATTTCCAGCCAGTACCCCCCAAGGACATACCCGCGTATGTCATGAGGATTGAACAAGACCTCTGTGTAAAACCATGGCAGGACCTCTTTATCTTCCGACGGAGCGAGGTGGGAATCTTCCGTAACTTTTACTGACCGGTATATTCTTGAAAAAAGATCGTCCTTGACCTCGCCTTCCGCATGGTGATGCTCTTCTTCTTTCGGGCCATGGGCTTCCTCCATCAGGGTGGACTGGCCATGATGATACGATAGCGATTCCACGAACGAAAGGCCGCGATGATGATATTCTTCGGCCTTCATGAACGCCCAATCCGCCACAAAAGAACGCATCCCTCCGAACATGTTCTGTATGATGTCCGGTTCTTTGCTGTCTTCAAGACGTGAGCCTTTAAAAGCCGTGTTTAATGGGATCGTGGCTGCATAGAGCAGGATGATAAGGATAATTAAAACATGCCGTTTCATCGTGGTCATCTATAGGTCCCGGCTCCGGAATACCGCGTAACTTGAAAGAAGGAAGAAAAGCGTGTAAATAGCAGCATACAAGGCAAGGAAAGATATGACCCATCCCGGCACAACATCCCATGAGTGTATGATCTTATCTCTAATATCGAATAGTTCCGGATGGGGCAAATACACATAAGCCGGGAAAGTCGCCCCGAACCAATTGGTCCCAAAATAAAGGACCAGGGATATTACGGCATTTGACGCCGAGCTTAAAAAGAGCGAGAAGAAAATAGTCAACGAGGTAAAGAAAGAGAGTAAAAAAAGATGCAGTATGTATCCCTGAACGAAAAGGACTGGAGGCGTTGAAAAGTCTTTGCGCAATACCAAAGATATGATATATACCGCGTAAAATAGCGAGAAGCTGGCGGCGGAAACAAAAAATACCCCTAAAAATTTTCCGATTATGAATTCAAGCCTGGAAACAGGCCTTGCCAATATATGGTATATCGACCTGGTCTCTACTTCCTGCGGGACCTGCCTCGAAGCGAATGTGATCGCTATTATGACCGAAAATATATATGTGAAAGATATCCCTATCTCCTTAAAATACCTCTGGAAATTACTTTCTCCGCCGAAAGAAAGCGACGCCGAATAAAGAAGAATGATCAAAAGCAGGGCAAATATAAGATAAAGGTCCTTGCGCCTGGCAAGTTCTTTCAATACGCCTTTTGCTATGGACAGTATGTTATGCACGTTACCCGCCTATCATTTGCAGAAAATAATTTTCCAGGCTGCGGTCAGCCCTCCCTTCGAGTATCTTGGCAAGCGGTCCGCATTTTAGGAGCTTTCCGCTCTTCATAACGCATATATCATCCGATACGAGCTCGGCTTCCGACAACTCATGCGAAGATAGCAGGATGGTCTTGCCTTCCTTTTTGAGAGAGCTCAGGATATTCCTCATTTGTATCCTCCCCAGCGGATCAAGGCCTGAAAAAGGCTCGTCGAGTATCATAAGCTGGGGATCATGCAAAATTGCCTGGGCCAGATTTAGCCTTTCCGACATCCCCTTGGAGAAATTTTTCACAAGCTGGTTCTCTTCCCCGGAAAGCCCGACTTTATCCAGGACGATCCTGGACCTTTCCGTGACATCTTTACGGCTCAGGCCCGAAAGCGCCCCGAGCATGCTTAATATCTCTTTAGGGGTAAGGAACCAGTAAAAATTGGCTATTTCAGGCATGTACCCTACGTGGCGCTTCACAGCGGTCGTAAAAGGGCTGCCGAAAAGAATGGGCTTTCCGCTTTTAGCGGTGATCAGCCCCATGATGGTCTTTATAAGCGTGGTTTTGCCGGCGCCATTAGGCCCCAAAAGGCCCATGATCTTGCCTTTTTCGATCTCAAAGCTGACGCCATCTATGGCTAACTTCTCTTTATTCAGGCCCTGGCGGTATGCTACCGTGAGGTTTTCTATCTTTAATACTGCGGCCATCGGGATCTATTTCAATAACTCTTTTATATCCTGTTCAAATACATCTTTTGTGCGAAAACCTATGTACATCTTAACGATCTTGCCGCTTTTATCCAATATAAATGTTGTCGGTATGCTCCTTATGGGGCCATAAAGGTTGCTCACCTTCCCATCGTCTACCAAAACAGGATAATTTATACCGAATTCACCGGCAAAATCTTTTGCGTCTTTAGCATTGACCAACGCTACTCCTACAACGGTAAAATCTTTATCGCCGTATGTCTTCTGTAATTCCACAAAATCTGGTATCTCCTGTCTGCATGGAGGGCACCAACTGGCAAAAAAATCCAATATAACAGCCTTACCCTTAAAATCGGAGAGGCTGACCTGTTTTTCGTTAATATCTTTAAGGCTGAAATCCGGGGCCTCACTGCCCACCTCGATCGCCGAAACACCTGTGCACCCTGCCGTAAATAATAATGCCAACGTTAATATGAGCGTATTGATATACCGCATAAACGGCCTCCTTTTACCTGGTAAACGAACCCAATAACTTATCTGAAATGATGGCAAGGTAATTCGTGGCAACCAGAATACCTATAATTATAAGAAAAACCCCACCGATTATATTGATTATGCCTATGAACTTTTTTATCTTATTAAAATATTCCAGAAATGAATCTACAAGGATTGCCGTTATAAAAAAAGGCACCGCTATGCCCAGGGAATATACGGTAAGCAATTTTGCCCCGGTAAGAACGTCGGCCTTTGTTCCGGCAAGGACTAGTATGGAGCCGAGTATAGGGCCTGCGCATGGCGTCCAGGCCGCGGCAAATGTTACCCCGATCAAAAATGACCCGATATAACTGGCCCCTTTTGTGGCTATCGACAGTTTTCTTTCCTTCATAAGAAAATTAAAGTTCAAGACACCCAACAGCTGCAGCCCGAAAAGCATTATAAGGATCCCACCGGCGATCCTTATGAACTTTTGGTACTGGAAAAGCGTTTTCCCGACGAAAGTCGCTGTAAGCCCAAGCAGTATGAATACTATGGAGAATCCCAGTATGAATAAAAGTGAGTGCGTTACTGTCTTTTTCCGCAAAAATTTCTTTTTCTCCGCATCCTTGAGGTCCTGGGAAGATATACCGGTTATATAAGCTATAAAAGCCGGTATCAAAGGCAAGAGGCATGGGGACAGATATGTCAGGAGCCCTGCGGCGAATGCGACTATGTATGATATGTTTTCTGATGGCATATTATTGAAGTTGCGTAACCCTTATCTTGATCACCTGCAGGTCTTCTTTTAGCGAATTGACTGCCGCTAACAATTCCTGCTGGCCTTTGGCAATAGAGTCCAGCTTGGACATGATCCCGTATTCATCTTCGGAATTCTGGGCATTTAAAGGACCATACGTCAGGATAAGGCCTGCGGCGAATCCCACAAAGAGAATTATGGCGAAGAAAATTGTTTTTTTCATTACATGATCCTCCATTTTCATTTGATTGCCTTTCCGGGCTATTTACCTTTCTTTAATAATTCATGGACCTTGTCCAGCAGGACACCGGGTTCAAAAGGTTTCGTTATGTAGGCATCTGCTCCCATTGCTTCGCCGAATTTTACATCGGAAGCCTGGAATTTCGCAGTCAGCATTATTATGGGGATATCTTTATAGTTCTGGTCGAGCTTGAGTTTACGGCAGACATCGAACCCGTTTATCTTCGGCATCATTATATCAAGTATGATCATATCCGGGTTGTACTCTTTTACTTTTTCCAACGCCTCTTCACCGTCATACGCCGGCAATACCTCGAAGCCGTTCGCTTCCAGGCGCGTGCTCAGGACCTCTACAAAATCGACCTCATCATCTACCAGCAATATCTTTTCCTTGGCCATAGCTATATTATGCTACTAATATTTACAAAATCAAGAGTAATCAACGCGGCTATAATTCGCACAGCATCTGATAGCCGAACCCCGCCAAAAGCGATAAAACTATTAATAATAACAGAAAAATAGCCAGCACCTTCGACCCGAATTCTTTCCTTACTACCAAGATCGTCCCATAGCTCACGATGGGGCCTATCAACAAAAGTGTCATACCAGCTCCCTGATTGAATCCCCGGCGGATAAGGCTGTCGATCAAAGGTACGCTTGCCGTCGAGCATAGATACATGAATATACCGACTATAACAGCGAATACGTATCCAAGCCATCCGCTAAAAAATGATCTTATGAACTTTCCTATGGGCAAGAATGTGGAGACCAGGGCCGCTAATATAAGCCCGAAAAATAACTCTCCCCCTATTTCTTTGGGCATGTCTATGTATGCGTATTTAAGAGCATCGATAATCTTTTCTTTCAATGTTTTTTTCTTATGTATATGGACATGTTCGGGATCTAGCTGACAGTGAGGACATGAGATCTCTTCAGATGTTTCTTTGGGTTTGTACTTTATCCTGTTACCGATAAGCCCAATGACCACACCCATTACAATAACGGCAAAGAATATGTAAACAGCGAACCTTAACCCGAGGACCGAATAAGCTACCAGGAGCGCGCTTATGGATGTCGCAGGTGTTGCAACGAGAAATGCCAGTATCGGGCCAAGCTTGGCTCCCTTTTTATAAAAACTCACGGCTATCGGCAGGCTTCCCCAACAGCATACCGGCAGCAGCGCGCCTATCAAAGTCGAATAAAAGACCGGGGCTATACCTCCGGAACCCAGGTACTTCAACACTTTGTCTTCGGGTATAAGCTCATGCACTATCCCGCTTATCAAAAATCCTATTGCCAGCGCCGGGACTATCTCATAGAGATAGCTGATAAAAATATAAATAAAACTGGTTATATCCATATTAAAAATCCTTAAGGGCCCTTTTTCAGATACTTTATCTCGGAATTATACTTCCAAATCGTATATATGGCGGGCAGGACTATCAGAGTAAGGATCGTGGAGGACGTAAGCCCTCCTATCAGCGGAGCGGCGATCCTTTTCATCACGTCTGCCCCTGTACCGCTACTCAACATTACCGGCATGAGCCCGAATATATTCGCGCCGACCGTCATGAGTTTCGGTCTTAGCCTCTGCACAGCGCCTTCCATCACTGCGTCATAAAGATCCGATATGTTCCTCATCCTGCCTTCTCTCTTGCGGCGGGCATAGGCCTCATCGAGATATATGATCATGATCGATCCTGTTTCGGCCGCGACTCCTGCAAGGGCTATTAAACCGACCCATACCGCTATACTCATATTATACTTTAGTAAAAACAGGTACCATATGCCGCCGACAAGCGCGAAGGGAACGGATAACATGACTATC
The DNA here is from genome assembly GCA_964534705.1 of uncultured Planctomycetia bacterium. Lineage (GTDB taxonomy): Bacteria > Omnitrophota > Gorgyraeia > 2-01-FULL-45-10 > 2-01-FULL-45-10 > CAZHPY01. The sequence goes on from CAZHPY010000078.1 coordinate 5,583, forward strand.
GCCGTTTCAACGACCGATTTAAAGGTGAAATAATAGAGCACAAAAATTATAAAAATAGTAAGCGGCACGAATATCTTTAACCTGTCTTTCACCCTTTGCATATATTCATATTGTCCTGACCACGTAAGAGAGTACCCCGGCGGAAGCTTTATTTTTTCTCTCACCGCCTTTTTGGCGGCATTTACATAACCACCTACGTCCCGCCCGGCTATATCTACATAGACATACCCGGAAAGCATTCCGTTCTCATCTCTGATCATGGAGGGTCCGAGCGTAAGCTTTACGTCCGCTAGCTGCTCCAGCGGCACCTGGGCTCCTGACATTGTAGGCACAAGAACGCGTTTTAATTTATCAAGATCGTCCCTGAACTCACGGCTATACCTTATATTTACAGGATAACGCTCTCGCCCTTCTATGGTAGTGGTAATGTTCTCCCCGCCTATGGCATACATTATAACCATTTCAACGTCATCAACAGTTAATCCGTAGCGTGCCAGCTGGTCGCGTTTTAAGTCAAAATCCACGAAATACCCTCCAGCTGTCCGTTCCGCGTAAATACTACGCGTACCTGGAACTTCTTTGAGCGCCATTTCTATATGCTCGCCTATCTTCTCTATCTGGCTGAGGTCTGAGCCAAAGATCTTTATCCCTACAGGCGTACGGACGCCTGTCGTTAGCATATCGATGCGGGCTTTTATAGGCATCGTCCACGCGTTGGTCGTGCCAGGGATCTGCATTTTACTGTCCATCTCGTCGATCAATTTCTCCCAGGTCAACCCCTTACGCCAGGATTTTTTATCCTTTAGCACAACCGTGGTTTCCATCATTGAAAAAGGAGCCGGGTCTGTCGATGTAAGCGCTCTTCCTGCTTTACCGAAAACCCTTTCAACCTCCGGAAAAGAACGCAGTATCTTATCCTGCGTCTGTAATAACTTCTGGGCCTCGGTCACCGAAATGCCGGGTAATGTCGTGGGCATATACAGTATAGTGCCTTCGTTTAGCGGCGGCATGAATTCCGACCCCATCATGAAAAATGCGGGGATTGTTAAAACGATGCTTATAAGCGCTGCAGCCACGACCGCATTTCTGTGTTTTATCGCCCATAGCGCAACTGGATGGTATAATTTGATCAGTGGTTTACTTACCGGGTGATTTTCTTCCGAAATTATCTTGCCGCCTATAAGAAAGTTTGTAAAAGCGCATAACCATGCCGGTTTGAAATTATACTTTTTCCCTTTAACAAATATCATTACTAACGCCGGCGTCAAGGTAATAGCCAGAAGCGCGGCAAAGAATATTGAATAGTTTTTGGTAAAGGCGAGTGGTTTAAAAAGCCTTCCTTCCTGCGCTTCCAGGGTAAATACGGGCATGAAAGCGATCGCCATGACTATTAGAGACGCAAAGATAGGCGGGCCGACTTCTTTCATCGCGCCTATGACTATCTCATCCCTCGTGCCCTGACGAAGCCCTTTGCTCCATTCATCAAGCCGTTTATGGGCATTTTCCACGAAGACAATGGACGCGTCAACCATATCACCGATGGCTACTACTATACCGCCCAGCGACATTATATTGGATGTCAGCTTCATCCAACTCAT
>CAZHPY010000079.1:0-6881 GCA_964534705.1 uncultured Planctomycetia bacterium
CACTTTTTGGCCCCGGAGGCAAAATCGTTTAGTGGAGCTGGGAAAAGGAATCGAACCTTCAACCTGCTGATTACAAATCAGCTGCTCTGCCAATTGAGCTATCCCAGCATCCCTATCCTAGCTTTTTCAAAACTTCTGGCAATTTATTTAAAAGATCGGTTGCTATAAGACTTAACAGGCCTTTCTCTTTTGCAGCCGCATCACCCGCAAGGCCGTGAAAATAAACTGCTGAGATCGCCGCATTGAACGGCTCAATACCCTGGCCTATGAATGACGCTACCATGCCTGTCAGGCAGTCGCCTGTTCCGCCTGTTGCCATGCCTGCATTGCCTGTAGAATTTATATAATATTCACCGTTGGGGCTGGCCACAACGGTTTGATAACCTTTAAGCACCAGGACGATATTATACTGGTGCGCGAAATTTATTGCAATATTTTTTCTATCGTTTTGTATTTCCGCGACGTCTTTATCGATCAACCTTGCCAACTCACCAGGATGGGGAGTTAACACTAAAGCCGGCTTGACCTTCTTCAGTATCTCGACATGGCCGGCTATGGCATTAAGGCCGTCGGCGTCCAAAACAGCCGGCTTATCCATCTTGGGCATAATGCTCCTTACAAGCGCCTGTGTGTCTTTATTCCTTGAAATACCCGGGCCTATAGCCACGCAATCGCAGCCCTGGATAAAGTTAAGCAATTCTTTTTCCGCTAAAAGGCTTAGTGAGGAATCCCTTGTCTCAAAAAAAGGTTTTACCATGACTTCCGTCAGCTTTGAGGCCAATATCGGGTATATGCTCTTCCCTGCCGCAAGCGTCACCAGCCCGCTGCCCGACAACATTGCGGCCTGGCTTGAAAGATATGCGGCGCCCGTATAACCGGCCGATCCTGCGATCACAAAGACGTGGCCGAAGTCCTTCTTATTAGCCTCGGGCTTTCTCCTGGGAAAACATTTCAGCGCTTCTTCTATTGTCCTCATTTATGCCTCTTTTTTAAAAGTATGACGTTCGCGACCGCATAATTTTTGGAATGAGACATACTAACAACTACATCGTCTACCTTTTTTTGTTTTTTCAGCTTAAGGGCGTCTCCCCTGAATGATATGATAGGCTTGCCCTCCTTATCGTTTAATACCTCTATATGCGTCCAGTTAAGGGGGAATTGCTTACCCACTCCGAATGCCTTAAGGACCGCCTCTTTAGCCGCAAACCTCGCGGCAAAATGCTGGGGGGCAAAACGTTTGGAAGTGGAATACTTTATCTCCCTGTCAGTAAAGACTTTTGTAAGGAAATTCATGCCCCATTTATTTATGGCATCTTTTATCCTGAATACTTCGACTATATCTATTCCTGTCCCTACTATCATCCCGTTACATCTCCAAACCCATTCATAAATTCACCCGTTACACTACTACACTTAAGAGATGTAACGGGAATCATCTTATCAACTCCAACATCTCCTCTACCGCCTGTCTCATGCCTACAAGGACGGCCCTAGAAACGATGGAATGGCCTATATTAAGCTCATTTATGCCCTCGATCGCGGCGATCCGCCTTACATTATCATAATTAAGTCCATGTCCCGCGTTCACTTCCAGGCCGGCGGCGCACGCGTATTCTACAGCCCGTTTTATTTTATCAAGTTCTTTTTTCATACTGGAACCGTTCTTCGCATTGGCGTATTCACCCGTATGCAGTTCTACTATGACAGCCCCCGTATTTTTAGCGGCGTCTATCTGCTTTTTAGACGGATCTATAAAAAGGCTTGTTGATATCCTTTTTTGTATGAGCCTGTTAATAACAGAAGTGATATTTTTTTCATATTTTACTACGTCTAAGCCGCCCTCGGTCGTAAGCTCTTTGCGTTTTTCAGGGACCAGTGTAGCCTGCTCCGGTATGACAGCGCAGGCGATATCGACAATATCTTTAGCAATAGACATTTCAAGGTTCAGGCGCGTCATAACTGTCTGGCGCAATCTTTTTACATCGTCTTCCTTTATATGACGCCTGTCTTCCCGCAAATGACATACTATCGAATCACAACCCGCTTCTTCGCAGATAGCAGCGGACTCGACAGGATCGGGATAGAATATCCGCCTGGCCTCCCTGATAGTAGCAACGTGGTCTATATTAACGCCTAATTTTGCCATTACCTGATTGCTCAAAAGTATGTTTACCTTGCATTATCTTACGCAGCGCCTGCAATTCTTCCTGCGATCCCCTGTTCAACTCATTTACTATATAAAACCATATGAGCAGCGCCAGTATGAATGAAAGCACCTTTAACGGTACGTTCTTTGTAAAAAAATTACTTGTAAACTGGAACATCCTGCTTTCCTCTTCTATCTGATATGCGGCGACAGTTTTGATAATATGTTTATCAGTTTTTTGTTTTTTAAGTTATGCGGATTACCGAATATTTCCTTTAATAATTTCATAATGTCCTGCTCGGAAATATTATGTATCAGCTTACCGCCCATCGATACGGATATTGCGCCTGTCTCTTCGCTTACAACAACGCAAACGGCGTCCGTTTCTTCGCTCAATCCTATCGCTGCCCTGTGGCGCGTTCCGAATGACTTTGAAATATTGGTCTCCTGAGATAAAGGCAGGAGGCATTCTGCAGCGATTATCCTGCTATGCTGGATAATTATAGCTCCGTCATGAAGGGGCGCCTTTGAACTGAATATCGATATTATCAGCTCCTTACTAACCTTGGCGTCGATGGAAACGCCGCTTTCTATATAGGTCTTAAGGCCTCCTTCGCGCTCGATAGCTATAAGCGCGCCTGTCCTTTTGCCGGACAGATAGGCGGCTGCCGCCGCTATCTCTTCGCCTATACCCGCTTCTTCCTGGTATATGCCGAATTGTCCCAGCCGCGCAAGCCCCTGCCTTAATTCAGGCTGGAATATTATTACAAGCGCTATGACCGATAAAGGGAAAAGGCTGGTCATCATCCAGGAGATGGCTTCAAGTTTTAACTGCTGGGCTGCTATGTATATCGCCCCTATTATGACAAGCCCTTTAAGGAGCTGTTCGGTGCGAGTGCCTTTGACAAAAAGGAGTATCATGTAGATAACATACCAGAGTATGATTATCTCTATGACGATCTTTATATATGCCCAAAAATACATAGATAAATTATTTTTTTCTGATTATAGCGTCCGTGACGCGCGCGGCCTGTACGGCTTCCCTGACATCATGGACCCTTAAGATATCTGCGCCGTTAATGATTGCGATCGTGCCTGTAGCAATGGTCCCGTAAAGCCTGCCGGCAGGATCATCGCGTTCCAACAGCTTTCCGATAAAGGATTTCCGCGATGTCCCGATACATAAAGGAAATCCCATGGACCTGAAAATTCCCAGGTTGCGTAATATCTCTAAATTGTGCTCTAGGGTCTTCCCGAAACCTATACCGGGATCTATGATAATATCGTGTTTTTTTATGCCTGCTGATACAGCCGTTTTTATGGAATCTTCCAGGTAACCGGATATTTCCTTAACGATATTTTTATAGCGCGGCGCCTTCTGCATAGTCTCAGGTGCACCTTTCATATGCATCAATATTACCGCTGCGCCGCTTTGCGAAACCGCCTCTGCCATTAAAGGGTCGTTCCTGAGCGCGGAAACGTCATTTACTATGCTCGCCCCGGCGCTGACAGCTGCCAGGGCAACTTCGGATTTGCGCGTATCGATCGAAATGGGTATTTCTATCCTATCTGCGAGGGCTTCTATTACAGGTATGACCCTGCCCAATTCTTCATCGATATTTACTTCTCCGGCGCCTGGCCTTGTAGATTCACCGCCGATATCGATCATATCGGCGCCTTCCGATACTATTTCCAGCGCGCGTTTTACCGCTTTTTTTCTATCAAAGAATCTTCCCTTATCAAAAAAGGAATCGGGCGTTACATTAAGAACGCCCATTATCAGTGTCCTTGAACCTATCTCAGGCAACAGTCGTTGCAGTATCACCGCTTAATCCCAATAATGCCCTGACTTCTTCCACATCCATTACTTCTTTATCAAGCAGCTTTTCAGCCAGCATCTTTAACTGGTCCTTATGCTTAATAAGTTCTTCTTTTGCCTTGATATAACAGCCATCCACGATGTTACGCACTTCCTGGTCTATGAGCTGGGCCGTCTGTTCACTGTAGTTCTGTTCTTCCACTATATCTCTTCCGAGGAACACCTGCTCCTCTCGCCGTCCGAACGTAAGATGCCCCAATTTATCACTCATGCCGAATCTCATGACCATCTTCCTGGCTAATTCCGTGGCTTCCTTGAGGTCTTGGCTGGCGCCTGTCGTAATTTCATTGAACATTATCTCCTCGGCGACCCTTCCTCCCATGGAGCAGATTATTTTGACAAGCAGGTCCTGCTTTGAATAATAATACTTATCCTCAATGGGGATCTGGATAGTATAACCGCCCGCCATTCCGCGCGGCAGGATAGTCACTTTATGCAGAGGGTCCGCCCCTTTGATGAAAAGCGCCAATATCGCATGGCCGGACTCATGATGAGCGGTCAATTCTTTATCTTTTTTCGACATGACCTTCGATTTCTTCTCCGGGCCTGCGATGACCCTTTCCATGGATTCCTGCAGTTCCTTCATCGTAACGCTTTCTTTGCTATGCCGTGCGGCAAGGAGAGCAGCTTCATTGACCAGGTTCGCCAGGTCCGCGCCTGAAAAACCGGGGGTCTGCCTGGCTATTATGGACAGGTCAACCGCTTTGTCCATCTTCACATTTTTTGTATGAACCTTGAGTATGGCTTCACGGCCTTTTATATCCGGCCTATCAACGACTATCTGCCTGTCAAAACGGCCCGGCCTGAGTAACGCCGGATCCAGGACATCCGGCCTGTTCGTGGCCGCTATCAATATGACGCCCTCCTGCGTATTGAACCCGTCCATTTCGGCAAGTAGAGCGTTAAGAGTCTGTTCCCTTTCATCGTGCCCGCCGCCGATACCTGCAAACCTTAAGCGTCCGACAGCGTCAATTTCATCAATAAATATAATGGCGCCCCGGCCTGACTGCTTAGCAGATTTTTTTGCCTGTTCGAACAGGTCGCGTACCCTTGAAGCGCCTACCCCCACAAACATCTCGACAAAATCCGATCCGGATATCGAGAAGAACGGGACATTTGCTTCTCCGGCTACAGCCTTTGCAAGCAGGGTTTTGCCGGTCCCCGGAGGCCCCATAAGAAGCACGCCCTTTGGTATTTTTCCGCCCAGTTTCTGGAATTTCTTCGGGTCTTTCAGGAACTCAATGACCTCTTTTAATTCCTCTTTTGCCTCGTCGACTCCGGCAACGTTCTCGAATGTTATTTTGAGGCTTTCACCTGAAGCAAGGATCGCCCTGGATTTGCCGAATGACCATATTCTTCCTGCGCCACCACCGCCGCCCGCTCCACGATAGGCAAATAACCACAAAAAAAGGATCAAGAGCACTGTAGGGCCAAGATAATAAAAAACATTCGACCAGAATGTTTTTAACGGCTTTATATCAAAATCCTTGATGTTTTCCCGCAGCAATTGGATCAATTGCGGGTCGTTATCAGCGATATTGACTACAAATTTTTCGCCCGTTTTCAGCTCACCTCTTAAAATACTGTCCGTCTTATAACACGATGTTATGGCCTGGGTTTGCGGATTATCTTTAAGTATGGCGAAAAATTTTGAATATGCGATCTCCTGCACGGGTTTTTCCCCACCCTGGACCCACGGATGGAATAGCGTAAAGAGCCCCACCGCTATAAGGAACCAGATGACAAGGTTTGAACCACCTTTTTGAGGCATTTGCTTCTTTCTGCTTTTCTTTTCCATTTAAATAGCTCCGATTTTAGTGTTTATTGTAGCAAATAGTGATAAATATATCAAGGTCGCTTTTGGAATGCCAAAAAGGAGGAAGTTCTTGTTATCCGTATATCGCCAGGCAGGTCAAGCGAGCTGCCTTTCCCCTTGCGTGCAACAAGCCGCTCCAGCTCTTTCCAATGCCTGAATGAGAGCCTTTTTACCTCACCGCCGCTTCTTTCCAGCAGGTCCCTTAGTATCTCTTTCTGCAGCGCTTTCGGCTGTATGATGAGGTCTTTGAGTTTTATTTCGACATTGCTGACGTTTTGTCGTGCGTATTGCGTATTGCGTATTGCGTTCTCTTTAGCTTCCTGGATAAACTCGTAATCTTCCCTCAAATGCTCTGCCAGGCTGCACAGTACCCTTTTTAACCTTGGATTATATTTTTCAAGGTATGGCAGGATCTCTTTCCTGACTGTATTGCGAAAATAGATGGTTTCCAGATTGGTGCTGTCTATCCTGTATGCTACCGACCTCTCATCCAGGTAATTCTCTATCTCTTTCTTCTCCAGGTCAAACAGGGGCCTGACCACCCTGACGCTTCCGACGGGCCTTGAAGGAGAGATGCCTACGATGCCTTTAAGCGAAGCCCCTTTAATAATGCGCATTAAAATGGTTTCGGCCTGGTCATCCATTGTATGGCCTGTAGCAATAACATCCGCCTTTACCGCTTTTGCGGCTGCGGCGAAAAATTTGTATCTTTCTTCCCTTGCCGTCTCTTCAATAGAAAGCTCTTTCGGTTTTTGGTCCGGCACGCTGATCTTCTTATGTATAAAGCCCAGGCCGTGTTCTTCGGCCAGCTTCCTTACAAAATAAGAATCTTCGCTTGATTCCTTGCCCCTGATGCCATGATCCAGGTTGCAGACTATGATCTTTTTCAACTTTAATTTTTTCTGGAGGAAATCGAGCGCCTTAAGCAAAAAAATGGAATCGGGTCCGCCGGATACCGCAACAAGCACGGTATCGCCCGCTTTGAACATATCGTAGTTGCGTATCGTCTTTAAAACACGTTCTGTTAGGTTGTTTTTCAT
>CAZHPY010000080.1:0-6848 GCA_964534705.1 uncultured Planctomycetia bacterium
TGTGTTGGGTGTGTTTGGGTGGGTTGTGAATTATACCATCGGGAACCCGAAATATAAGGAACATGAAGACAAGGCGCGTGAGATATTAAAAAAGTGCGAAGAGGCGCGGAAGAACCTGCAGTCCCTGGTAGATGCGGATGTCGAAGCGTATGCCAGGCTATCAGAAGCATTAAATACCGGGAAAAGCAATGGCCAGAGGTCTGCCGAAGAAGCATCGAAGCTGGATGCCGCGTATAAAGAGGCGCTTATACCGCCCTATGAAGTCTGCTGGACATCGGCCAATTGCATGAAATTATGCGCCGAGCTTGTTGATTTCGGCAACAAAAACCTTATAACGGATACGGCGACAGCGGCAATATTTTTGGAAGGCGCTTTTTTTGCAGCCAAATATAATGTTTATGTAAATCTTAAGTACATAAAAGATATGGATTTTATAGGCAGTATACATAATATGCTTCAGCCGCTCGAAGAGAAGATGCCTAAAATGAAAGAAGAAATACTGGAAAAATGCGAGGAGGTAATTAAGTGAGCGCGGCGCTTTTGGAAGGTAAGCTTATAGCGGAAAAAGTAAAGGCGGTTATCAAAGAGGCCGTAGATGGATTGAAGTCTAAGCACGGGCGCGCCCCGAAGCTTGTGGCGCTCCAGCTTGGCGAGAACGCTTCAAGCGCAGTGTATGTAAAGGCGCAGAAGAAGGCAGCCGAGAACCTGGGAATAGAATACGAGCTCAAGGTCCTGCCCGCGTCGATCACGCAAGCTGAGGCCGAGGAGCTGGTCAATGGGCTGAATAATGATAAAAATACTACCGCGATAATACTGCAGCTCCCGGTCCCTGAAGGCGTGGATGCTAAAAAGCTCGTTAAGCTTATAGCGCCTGAAAAAGACGCTGAAGGCATGCACCCCGAGAACCTGGGCAGGATATTGCTGGGACAGTATAAGATAGGCCCCTGCACGGCAATGGCCGTGATGGAACTTTTGGAAGCTTCGAAGATAGATCTGTACGGGAAAGAAGCGGTTATAGTGGGCCACTCCGAAATAGTGGGAAAGCCGCTTGCCCTTATGCTGTTGAATAAGTTTGCCACAACAACCGTCTGTCATATAGCTACAGGGGAAAGAGGCGCGCTGGCCGAGCATGTAAAAAGGGCCGAGGTCCTTATAGTCGCCGTAGGAAAAGCAGGTATTATAAAAGGTGAATGGATAAAGGAAGGCGCGGCTGTCATAGATGTCGGCATAAATAAGGTTGCGGATAAGATAGTGGGGGATGTGGAGTTTGAAGGGGCTTCAACCAGGGCCGCTTTTATTACGCCTGTTCCGGGCGGCGTAGGGCCGTTGACTACCACGATATTAATGAGAAATGTTGTGACACTTTTTAGTAATGAGCATTGAGTATTGCGTATTGAGGAAGTCAGACGCAATACTCAATGCTCAATACCCAATACTAAAACTAATTGTATGAGGCAAAGATATGGCATTCTGCGATAAGATAAAGTCTAATAAGTTCCTGGTAACAAGCGAGATCGGGCCTCCGAAAGGCATCGATATAAAAGAGATGCTCGATGATGCGGATCTTATAAAAGGTAAGGTGGACGCGATAAACGTTACCGACCTGCAGAGTTCTGTGCTAAGGCTTGGATCGATGGCAGTCTGCCACTTACTGAAGGATAGGGGTATAGAGCCTATATTGCAGATGACCTGCCGTGACAGGAACAGGCTGGCGTTGCAGTCGGACATATTATCAGCGGCTGTGCTTGGCGTAGAGAATATACTTGCGCTTACAGGCGATTATCCTACTCTGGGAGACCATCCTGAGGCGAAACCGGTATTTGACCTTGATTCGGTCCAACTTCTGGATGTAATACGGTCTTTGCAGGAAGGCAAGGATATGAAAGGCAACCCATTGAAGGGGTCGCCGAAGTTTTGCGTAGGCGCTGTTGTGAATCCTGGCGCTGATCCGCTTGAGCCTGAAATACTGAAGATGGAAAAAAAGATAGAAGTAGGCGCCTTGTTCTTCCAGACCCAGGCTGTTTATGACATCGGGTTGTTTAAGAGATTCCTGGATGCCACAAAGCACCTCAATGCTAAGATATTGGCCGGAATAGTCCTGTTAAAATCAGCAGGAATGGCAAAATATATGAATAAGAATGTCGCGGGCGTATTTGTGCCGGATAGCCTTATCAAAGAAATGGAAGAGACGAAAGATAAGAGCGCAAAATCGATAGAGATAGCGGCACGCCTGATAAAAGAGCTGAAACCGTTATGTCATGGAATACATATCATGCCTATCGGATGGGATAAGAAAGTCCCGCTCGTGATAGAGGCATCGGGTCTATAAATCAGGAGAAAAACATGTCAAAGGCAATGACAGATATTACTGTAAAGACTGTGGCAGGATTGATGCTAAGCGGCGCAAGGAAACTTTACGGCGAAGCGGAAGAGCTTTTAAATAAAGCTATAAAAGAAAAAGGCGGCGAGCAAGCCATAGGATTTCCGGAGACCGCTTTTTACCTTCCGTTGTCCAATGCCTTGCTGGGGTTAGAGACCAGGACGCTTACGGACGCTAAACAAATATTATCAACAGCGAAGACGCTGCTTACGGACCCGCCGGCAGATGAGAACAAATGGGATACTTTTTTAAAAGATTCACTGAATGCCGGTGTAGCTGCCATACTGTCGGAAGAGCTGATATGCGCATTGCGTTATCTGTACGGGACCGAGCCGCAGGCCGGTTGCCCGGGATTTTTAGCAGATACATTATTGCGAAGCCTTGGCATCCAGCTGGTTGACGGGAGAATGTCAGGGATAGCGGTCATACTTGGAAAAGCCCCCGATAATAATACGGCCGTAGAAATAGTAAGGGACCTGCAAAAGAGGAATATCCTGACGCTTGTGGGCGGGAACGTAGACGGTGTAAGCATAATAGACCAGCTTTCCGGCGGCGGGCTGCATATGGGGCTGGAGTCTTATGTTGTACCGTTCGGCAAGGATACCACTTCAATAGTTTATGTGCTGAATTTCGCTATAAGAGCGGCTTTGACGTTTGGCGGCATAAAAGCCGGGAATACAAAAGCCTGCGTGGATTATGTAAGAGAAAGGGTGCCGGCTTTTGTCCTGCTTTTAGGCGGTGTGGACGAGATAAAGGCGGCAACAGGCGCAGGCGCGCTTGCCGCGGGTGTGCCGATCATAACAGATCTTGACCTGCCCGAAGTAAAAGTGCCGGGCGTATGCGTACATGAAGAATGCCTTGTGAAAGAGAGTAACCATAAAAAGATAGCGCAAAGGGCAATGGAAGTGCGGGGCATAAAAGTGAAGGTCACCCAGATACCGATACCCGTTCCTTGCTCTGCCGCGTTTGAAGGCGAGCGGGTGAGAAAAGAGAATATGTTCGTGCAGTTCGGCGGGAAATATTCGCCGGCATTCGAATATCTTAAGATGAAGAAAATGGAGGAGATTGAAGACGGCAAGATCACCGTATCCGGTCCTGAAATAGACACCATGGATGAAGGATCAAGCGCGCCTCTGGGCATAGTAATAGAGGCTGCCGGCCGCAAAATGAACCAGGATTATGAGCCTATATTGGAGAGGCAGGTACATAAGTACCTTAATTACGCTATGGGCGTATTCCATATGGGCCAGCGCGATATGAATTGGATGAGGATCTCCAAGGACGCAAAAAAAGCCGGATTCAAGATCAAACACTTCGGCGATATACTTATAGCCAAATTTCACGAAGAATACGGCGCGATAGTCGACAGGGTGCAGGTCAGGATCATAACCGATGAAGCTGAAGTTAAAAGATCGCTGCCTGAAGCCCGGAAGGCCTACGAGGCGCGCGACGCAAGGCTTGCGGGAATGACGGATGAGGCGGTTGATACATTCTACAGCTGCACATTATGCCAGAGTTTTGCCCCGGACCATGTTTGCGTGGTCAGCCCGGAGAGGCTCGGCTTATGCGGCGCTTATTCATGGCTTGACGCAAAGGCAGCGCACGAGATCACTCCTACAGGCGGGAACCAGCCGATCAAAAAAGGAAATGTCATCGATATAATTAAAGGTATGTGGGAAGGCGTGAACTCTTTTGTTCATGATGCATCTCACCAGCGCATAAGCCAGATCTCAACATATTCCATAATGGACAATCCCATGACTTCATGCGGATGCTTTGAGTGCATCGTAGCAATAGTCCCTGAAGCTAACGGTGTCATGATAGTCAACAGGGAGTATACAGGCGAGACTCCCGCGGGAATGAAATTTACGACTCTTGCCAGTTCCGTAGGAGGCGGGAGCCAGACGCCCGGCTTTTTAGGGGTGGGCAGGCTGTATATAACAAGCAAAAAGTTCATCTCTGCCGAAGGCGGATTGAAACGTATAGTATGGATGCCGAAAGAATTAAAAGAGGCCCTGAGGGATAGATTAAAGAAACGGTGCGAAGAGATCGGCGATCCGGATTTTCTCGATAAAATAGCAGATGAAACGGTGGCGACGGATGCCATAGGCCTTGTCCAGTACCTGGAGAAGGTAAATCATCCGGCTCTCACGATGCCCCCGTTGATGTAAGGAGATATCATGGCCCTGACAGGATTAGACATATATAAGCTTTTACCTAAAACAAACTGCAAAGAATGCGGTTTTGCGACCTGCCTTGCATTTGCCATGGCGCTTGCCCAGAAGAAGGTGCCGCTTGATAAATGCCCGCGCGTTACCGCGCAGGCAAAGGCCTCCCTGGAAAGCGCGTCTCAGCCGCCGATAAAGCTGGTGACTATCGGGACAGGCGAAAGGAAGCTGGAGATCGGGAATGAAACGGTCATGTACAGGCATGAACAAAAGTTCCATCACCCGTGCGGGATAGGCGTTCTTATTGAGGATACGATCACCGATGCGGAAGCTACGGAAAAGATCTCAAAAATAAACGGGCTTTCTTTCGAGAGGGTAGGACAGCTTATATCCGTTAACCTTATTTGCTTGAGGAATACATCCGGTGACAAAGATACGTACGTAAAACTGGTAAATAAGGTAGCCGGTTCAACGGCCTTGAATATTGCGATCCAGACAGGTAACGCCGATACGCTGGAGGAGGCGCTAAAGATAACCAGGGATAGAAGGCCTCTTATTATCTGGGATGGCGCGGGCGCTATAGATGCTTTTATAAGATCGGCGAAAGACCATAAAGCGCCTCTTGCCGTTACTTGCGGCGACCTGGATGAAGCAGCGGCTATTACGGAGAAGGTGAAGCAGGGCGGCGTAGATGAAATAGTAATAAGCTTTAAAGATAAAACACAGGCCCAGCTCATACAGGATTTCACTTTCTTGAGAAGATCGGCGTTGAAGAAAAATTTCAGGCCGCTGGGATATCCCCTGATGGCTTTTACGGGATCGTCAACCCCTCACGCTGAAATGGCGGAAGCCATTTCGTACGTTGCGAAATATGCCGGCCTCGTGATCGTTAAAAATACGGCTAAAGAGTTCATCCTGCCGCTTCTCGTTGTGCGGCAAGACATATATTCAGACCCGCAAAAACCCGTCCAGGTGGAACCTAAGGTCTATGAGATAGGCAAGGTAGACAAGACGTCCCCCGTTCTCATAACTACGAATTTCTCCATAACATATTTTACGGTGGCGGGCGAGGTAGAGTCAAGCAAGGTCCCTACATACATAGTATGTTGCGATGCGGAAGGTATGTCGGTGCTTACAGCCTGGGCGGCTGAAAAATTTACGCCTGAAAAGATCGATGAGACCGTCAGGAAACTGGGTGTAGAAAAACTGGTAGCGAACAAGAGGCTTATCATTCCCGGCTATGTATCTGTAATGAGCGGCAAATTAGAAGAGATGACTGGCTGGAAGATAGCCGTGGGGCCGCGCGAAGCCTCAGGTATCCCCAATTACTTAAGAAGCCTTAAATGAAAGATTTTACCGTTAATTTCACATCCCATAAAAAATCCATAAAAGTCACACAGGGGACAGATGTGCTGACAGCGGCGATAAAGGCAGGAATAATGGTGCATGCCGCCTGTGGCGGGGAGGGGCTATGCGGCAAGTGTAAGGTCCTGATCAATAAGAAAGAGGTCCTTGCGTGCCAGACTATAGTTGAGAGCGACCTGGACGTAAAGATACCGAAGGAATCTCTTGAGGTACATACAAAATTCAAGCATGAATCCGAAGAGTTTACAAAAGGCGTCGTGCTTGAAAGGGAAAAGGCATACAGCTTTTCACCTCTGGTCAAAAAGGAATACCTTGAACTTACCCCCCCGACGCCGGATGATAACCTGGGTGACCTGGACAGGATCCTCAGGGAGATAGCTCAAAAGTTCGAAAATGTACACATATCTACCAGCCTGGCCAACATAAAGCATCTTAGCGAGGTCCTGCGCGGCAGCGATTTTAAAGTGTCCGTATGCGTAGGGTTTAAGGACGATTCCCTGGATATTATTTCTATAGAGCCGGGTAATACAAAAAAGATAAACTTCGGGTTTGCTTTTGATATCGGGACCACTACAGTTGCCGGCCAGCTCATAGACCTCAATACGGGAAACATATTAGGGACAAGGATAGCGTTCAATAAACAGTCTGGTTATGGCTCTGATATTATTACGCGGATAATATATGCCTCTGATCCCGAAGGGCTTGGAAAATTGAATGAAGCCGTCCTTGATAATATCAACGAGATCATAGAGGACCTTATAAAAACTAATGACATGAGGATAACGGATACGTATTGTGTCGTTTGCGCGGGAAACATGACAATGATGCATCTTTTATTAAAGATAGACCCTGCAAATATAAGAAAAGCCCCTTACATACCTACGTCTACATCATTTGATACTATCCATGCCCCTGAGGCCGGTATAGAAATAAAT
>CAZHPY010000081.1:0-6703 GCA_964534705.1 uncultured Planctomycetia bacterium
GCGATCAGTTAAGTGGAGACACAGAAAAGTTTTATGGGTTCTTGAGGAGTGGGGGCAGGCGAACATCAAGGTCACCGCCGTCTGCGGGGTGAAAGTCTTTCATTAGAATCTTTTAATCTAAATTTAATCTTGTTCTTACCATGTATAATGTAATATTAACTTATAATACAAGAAAGGAATTCCATGTCTGTTGTATGGTCATTCAAATTGAAGGAAATACAGAAGGAAAAGCCTGCCGGCAATATTTTGGGCAACGGTTTTACGCTGAAAGGCGACAATGGGTCGGCGGTCCTTTTGATACATGGGCTGACCGGAACGCCGAATGAAATGCGGTTCCTGGCGAACTACCTGAACAAAAAAGGATACACCGTTATATGTCCGAGGCTGGCAAACCATGGCGAATCTATCCGTGTCCTGAAACATACGAAATGGCAGGAATTTTACGAGTCCGTACGTAAGTTGTTTACGGAAGGTGAGTTAAAAGACCATGCAGGTCCCATATTTACGGGAGGCCTGTCCATGGGCGCTTTATTGGCGTTGCTGCTGGCGGATGAGTTCCGTGATAAAGTCAGCGGAGTGACTTGCCTGGCCCCTACGCTTTTTTATGACGGATGGAATACCCCATGGACACGGTTTATACTACCGTTAGGCTATTTTACGCCGTTGAGATATTTTTCCTATTTTAAGGAAGAGCCGCCATATGGGATAAAGAATGAGGCGATCCAAAGCAGGATCCATAAGTACTATTCCTCGGCAACTCTCGAAAATATGCAGAATGTAGAGCAATACGGCTACCCTTATTTTCCCGTAACCCAGCTTTGCCAATTGAAATATCTTGTAAGGCATGTTGCAAAGAGGTTGCCTTATATAAAAACCCCTGTTCAGCTGGTCCAGGCCAAGGATGACGATATGACGAGCATCAAAAATTCAAAATATATATATGATAAGATCGGTTCTGTCAAAAAAGAGATAGTGCTTTTGTATGATTCTTACCACGTGGTAACCGCTGACCAGGAACGTGATACGGTCGCGGAAAAAATGGAGAACTTCTTCCGTAATGCATAAGAATAACCCGGCTGCCGGACAGGCAGGCCTGCGCGATTGCGCCGTATTTTTCGATTTCGATAATACAATAACGCCTTTTGACGTCCTTGACAGCATCGTCGAAACTTTTTCCGTTAATAAAAAGTGGCAGGATTTCGAAGCTGCCTGGAAGAAGGGGAGGATAGGATCAAAGGATTGTCTTTCGGGCCAGCTTAGAAGCGTAAGGATAGACAAAAAAGGCCTGGATCGTTATCTGGCAGGAATAAAAGTGGACCCTTATTTTAAAAAAATAATCGCGCTGTTAAGAAAGAACGGGGTGAAGCCCGTCATAGTAAGCGATAGTTTTTTGTATTTCATACGATTTATATTGCGCAATAACGGGATAAAAGATATAAAAATACTTTCGAATATCATAAAACTGTCCAGTGGACGCCTCATCCCGTTTTTTCCGCACCAGCATGATAGCTGTACAATATGCGGTAACTGTAAAACAGGCCATCTGCCCAGGGGGCGATCAGCCGAAAAAATAATAATCTATGTGGGAGACGGCCTGTCGGACCTGTGCCCGTCAAAAAATTCAGACATAGTATTTGCCAAGGGTAACTTAAAAAAGTATTTGCTTAAGGAAGGGAAACCGTTCATATCTTTTAATGATTTAAAGGATGTATATAATTTTATGAGGAGGATAGATAGATGAGCCATAAAGAAAAAACTCTCAATAGGGCGGGAAAAGCGAAGTCAGGCCAGGGCGAAGATCTTTTAAAGCTGGAAGCAGAGTACTGTTCATGGGGCGATACGGTCCATTATTCGGAGAAGCTCAATATATTCGATACGGCAGAAGGGATATACCTGTATGATAAAAAAGGCACCGAATTCGTGGATCTGCAGATGTGGTATTCCGCGGTGAATTTCGGATATAGGAATGAAAGACTGAACAGCGCGCTTAAAAAACAGATAGACAGGCTGCCCCAACTGGCGTGCCAGTATCTTCACGAGGAGAAGATACGGCTTGCGGCAAAGATAGCCGGAAGGGCAGAACTGACTTTTGAGGAAAAAGGCAGGGTCCATTTTAACGTAGGAGGTTCCGCTGCCGTAGAGGATTCCCTGAAGCTCGTAAGGAGCCACACGGGCAGGAACCTTATGTTCGCGTTCATGGGTGGTTATCATGGCCGGACCTTAGGAGCGTCGGCTATTACCTCAAGTTACAGGTACAGGGAGAAATTCGGCCATTTTTCGGACAGGGCGCAGTTTATGCCGTATCCCTATTGCTTCAGGTGCCCCTATGAAAAAAAGAAAGATATGTGCGACATGTATTGCCTGAAACAGTTTGAGAGGCTTTTTGAGACGGAATATTATTCGGTCCTTAATACCAAGACAGGAAGGTGCGAATTCGGCGCTTTTTATGTTGAAGCTGTGCAGGGGACGGGCGGATACGTCATACCTCCGCTGGATTATTTTTCACGGCTCAAAGAGATACTTGACAGGTATAACATACTTTTTGTCGACGATGAGATACAGATGGGATTTTACAGGACCGGAAAGCTTTGGGCGATAGAACATTTTGGCGTGGTGCCGGATATAATAGTTATGGGTAAGGCCCTGACCAACGGCCTTAATCCCATATCGTGTATATGGGCAAAAGAGAAATTGATATCGCCAAAAGTATTTGGCCCGGGCTCTACCCATTCTACGTTCTCATCGAACCCGCTCGGCACAGCGGTAGGGTTGGAGACGATGAAGCTCGTAGAGGAAGAGGGCTTTGCGGTAAAGGTGCCGAAAAAAGGCGAATATTTTGTAGCAAGGTTAAGGCAGCTAATGAAGAAATATCCCCAGATAGGAGATGTTGACGGCCTCGGCCTCGCGTTAAGGATCGAAATGTGCGAAAAAGACGGGTATACACCTAATAAAAGGTTGACGGATACGATAACGGAAATAGGATTATCCGGAGAACTGACTGCCGGCGGGAAGAAGAGAGGCCTCGTGCTGGATGTCGGCGGTTATTATAAAAACGTATTTACTCTCGCGCCTTCGCTATATATAACTGAGAAAGAAATTGACCTTGCTGTCGAATTATTCGAAGAGGCATTAAAGAAGGGTATAAACGCGACCTCATAAAATGCTCAATTCGGTCCGCATACTGGATTTGGATGATAGTGTAACAAGGCAGAAGGCCCTGATCGCCCGGTTCAAGCCTTCCATTGTCGACCTTAGGGGGCTTGGCCCTTCCGCAAGATTGTATTCTGATAAAACGACGTTTGAGCGGATACGCGCATCCATCGATCCCGCGGCGCGCAATAGTGTATCATTCCTTGGTTCAGGCGACTTCCATCATGTAGCTAAGCTTCTTATCGACCAGTTTGACGACGACATGACGGTGATCTCATTCGACCGCCATACGGACTGGGATATAATGCCTCCATCGCTGAGCTGCGGAGCATGGGTGAGCCGTGTCCTGGAAAGGGACAATATAAAAAAGATGCTGCTTATAGGGGTCTCTTCCGGGGATATTTCGCCGAATGTGTTCCAGACCGGTAATTTCAATTCGTTAAAGGATGACAGGGTCGAGATCTATCCATATCAGCACAAGCCTACAAAAGTTTTTTTAAAGAACGTTCCCCGGAATGTATCCATAACAGTTAAGAAAGGCCTGTTTTATAATGAGATCCACTGGCAGGAGCTTAAAGACAAGAATATAGCCGAATTTTTCCTGCATGCTTTGCGCCGGCTCCCTACAAAGAAAGTTTACGTAACTATAGACAAAGATTGCCTGCGCCATCCGTACTCGCTTACAAACTGGGAAGAAGGCCATATGGAGTTGGAGGACCTCTTGCTGATGCTGAAATTCATCAAAGAGAACTGCGATATCATGGGCCTGGACATAACGGGAGATTATTCTGCGGTAAAGACGGCAGGCCTGATAAGGACGTTCATTACCGATATAGATCATCCGCGGAATTTTAGCGCTAAAGGAAAAGAACAATCTGTGATAGATTCCGTAAACGAAGCGACCAATATAAAGATCCTCGAATTATTATTCAGCTGATATGCGGCTTTATCGGAAAGAAAGATGCAGGCAGATAGGCCGAAGATTTAACCCACCGCGACCAGGGCTATGCCCCCGGCAATAAATAGGGTAGCTGCGATCCTTTCCCAGGTAAGACGTTCCTTTAAGAAGAAGCGGGACCCCAGGAGTATCATTATATAGTGGACGCTATCCAGTGGTATGGCAAGGCTAAGATCGACCAGCGCCAGGACAAGTATCCATACAATTACGGCTAATGTGTTCAATAATAAACCTCCCCATATGGCCGGGATCTTCAGGGAAGATCTTACAAAGAATATATATTCCTGTATAGTAGTAAGGCCGTGAAGTTTTAGCTTGTTTGCCCCTATCTTAAACAGGAATTGTGCCGAGCAAATGAATAATTCTCCGAGTAATATTAAGAATACGAGCTTAATACTCATGGAACTGGTTGTCCTTCTTTGTCTCCAGCAGAACGGCCCGCGAGGCTGATCCCTATTATTATAAGTATGATACCTGCCCATCTTACCGGATGGACTTTCTCACCGAGAAAAATAATAGCCAGAAAAGGCACTATTATATAGGTAAGGCTGGACATAGGGAACGCTACGCTCAGGTCAACCCTCGATAAAAGGGCTATCCACAGAAAAAAATTAGCAAGATAAAATATTATTCCTATCCATAGCCAGGGGTTGGATGTTATACGCGCTGCGAATTCTATAAAATTAGAAATGACCACGTTGTTTATGCCGGTTGAGAGAGCCCCCATCTTAAAGAAAAGGTCGCCAAAAGACTCTATAGTATCTTTTAAAACGATCAGCGCTACTACCTTTAGAAGGAATATCCCGCTTAAATTCTTCATTGATCCACCTGGTTTTATTGGCGATTATTGTAGCACAATTTTATATTGCTGAAAAGGACAGAATATTTTGGTATAATTAGGACGCATGCGCGTGATACGATGGTTTTTACCCGTCATTTTAATCTTGGATCTGGCATTTGTTGCTTATGCCGAAGATAAAAAACAGGAGGTGTGGGCGCCGATAACGCCCGGCCCATTCACAACTTTTACGGCGCCTCTCATTGAAAAAGGCAAGTTCTCGGTACAGCCGTTCTATTTTTTTAATATAGCAAGGGGCGTATTCGGCGGCGATGGGAATTATTCAAGCCTTGCGCCCAAGGATTATAAATATAACCAGCAGATAAATATTTATACTTCATACAGTCCGCATGAATGCATAGAATTGAATACCCAACCTTCGTGGCAGATCACTAATATCCGCAGTGGGCCCTCATCAGCTGAAAGCGCCGGATTTGGAGATCTTCTCATGAATGCAAGATATTGCGGTATAGACGAGTCTTACTGGTGCCCGAGAATAACCGGATTGTTCCAGGTAAAATTACCTACGGGAAAATATCAGAAGGCAGATCCTTCAAGGCTTGGGGCGGATCTAATAGGCACGGGTTCCACGGATTATACTTACGGTTTCAGCTTCACAAAAGGTATAAAGCCTGTGCTGTGGCACCTGGATCTTCTCTACACAAATTCGCCTCAACCGGTGAGGATAGACGGCATTAAAACCAAGTTTGAAGACAACTATTCCGTGAACGGCGCATTCGAGTGGATGATAACGGAAAAAATAGATATTATGTCAGAATTGAACTGGAATATCCAGGGCGATAAGAAACTTGACGGCAACCGGGCGCCGGATACCGGAAAATCATCATTGATATGGGGCATAGGCATAGGTTACTCGGAAAAGGACTGGCAGCTCTTAGCCGGTTACTTAAGGACGCTGCTGGGCGAGAATGTAGACGCCAATGACACGATCGGCGTGACGGTAATAGTGATATTTTAAGGAAAAGAGCATATGCATATACCGGATGGATATTTAAGTCCGCAAACAGGAGGCGTTTTTTATTTGTTGATGCTGCCCTTATGGGCCGCCGCCTCAAAGATAGTCAAAAAAACATTGAAGGCAAGGCAGGTGCCTTACCTGGCTTTTGGAGCTTCCTTTTCGTTTATTATAATGATGTTCAATGTTCCCATACCCGGTGGTTCTACGGGGCATGCTGTAGGAGGGACCCTTGTCGCGATCCTGCTGGGCCCATGGGCTGCGATGATAGCAATAACCGTTGCGCTTGTTGTGCAGGCGCTTCTTTTTGGGGATGGAGGAATAACAGCGATAGGCGCAAACTGCTTCAACATGGCGTTTATATTACCTTTTGTGGGCTATTACGTCTATAAACTTATAAGCATCAATAGCGGCAGGACTTCTTTAAGGCGCGCTATCGCAGCGGCAATAGGGGCTTATACGGGGCTTACCATAGCAGCTTTGTTTACCGGAGTAGAATTCGGGATACAGACGCTCCTGCACCATTCGGCGGATGGCCATCCGTTGTATTGCCCATATGGGCTGGGTATAGCTGTGCCTGCCATGCTTTTAGAACACATGCTATTATTTTCATTGATAGAAGCGATCGTTACCTTTTTGGTCATAAAATATCTGCAAAAAGAAGATCCTTCTTTAATTTCTGTGTAAGGAGGCGTTATGAAGACAATAACAAAGCTCTGGATATTAATTATCATTTTAGCTATACTTGTTCCCATAGGGTTGATATTGCCCGAATATTTTA
>CAZHPY010000082.1:0-5722 GCA_964534705.1 uncultured Planctomycetia bacterium
GCGAGCCCCTAGAAAGAAAAGGTTGAACAGCGGCAGGACCCGAAAAATTTATTTAGACGATATGTAGCCAAGTCAGAGGAAGCTTTATTGCAGATAGGGGAGAATGGCCTGGGCGGCGCGGGAAGAGGCGCCGGGAGAGCCGAGAGAATCTTTGACGCGCTTCAGGTCGGCGGCCATTGCTGCTTTTCTCTT
The DNA here is from genome assembly GCA_964534705.1 of uncultured Planctomycetia bacterium. Lineage (GTDB taxonomy): Bacteria > Omnitrophota > Gorgyraeia > 2-01-FULL-45-10 > 2-01-FULL-45-10 > CAZHPY01. The sequence continues at coordinate 193 of CAZHPY010000082.1, forward strand.
TTCATCGCGCATTATCCAAAGCGCCGCTTCGGACAGGTTTTCAGGGGTCGCATCATACTGCAGGAATTCCGGCACGATGATCCTGCCGGCGATCCAGTTCACAAGGCCCAGCATCCTTTTCTTTGCGACTATCCTGAATGCTATATCGTTAATAGGGTTGGCCTTATAAGTTATTATGAACGGCGTCCCGATGATGGCTGTCTCTAGCGTTGCCGTCCCAGACGCTACTATGGCAAAATCCGATACGCTTAATATGTCGTAAGCATCTCCGTCGGCAATAGTTATATTTACCCCGGAGTTCCTTATCGTCTTTTCGTATAATTCGCGCGGAAGGTTACGGTATTTGACTACAACGAACCGGGCTTGCGGCAATTCTTTTTGCATGAGCTTTGCGGCGCCGGCCATTGTTTTGAGCAAGCTCTTTACTTCCATGGCCCGGGAACCCGGCAGTAGAGCTATGACAGGCTTTGATCCGGTAAGCGAATATTTTTTCAGTATTTCATCTTTTGATGATACAGGTTTTACGGTCTCTATGAGCGGATGGCCGGCAAATTCAGCATTAATGCCGTGCCTCTTGTAAAGGGTCTCCTCGAACTTGAAGAATACGATGATCTTCCGGACACATTCCTTTATTATTTTGATCCTGTTCTCGCCCCATGCCCATACCTGCGGGCTTATGTAGTATATGACCGGTATATCCCTTTTCTTAAGTTCCTTTGCCAGTCTCAGGTTAAATCCGGGGTAATCGACCAGTATAGCGAGATCGCACTTTCTTGAATCGACTTTCTTGAGAAGGCCCTTAAACACGCCGCCGATCGTAAAAATATTTTTCAAGGCATCGACTAACCCGACGATGGCAAGTTTCGACATGTCAAAATCGATCTCAACGCCGGCCTCTTTCGACAGGTTGCAGCCGAGGCCGAAAAATTCGACGTCGCTTTTTATCTTTCTTATTTCTTTTACAAGATTGGATGCATGCAGGTCGCCGGAAGGCTCACCTGAAACTATGAGGATATTTTTGGCCATAAGCTATCGGCTTGGTTTTATCTTTTCAAGGATAGCCAGAGCGACTGCCAGCGCGCGTCTTCCTTCTACGCCGGAGACGATGGGCTTTTTACCCGTCCGGACGCATTCTATGAACGAACGCAGTTCTTCCTTCAGGGGCTCTGTCTTTTTGATCTTTACCTTTTCCTTCTGTATCTTCTTCCCGGTCTTCTTAAAAAGGGTCACTTCCTGGTTTACATAATCCAGTGATATGTAAGAATCTTCCTGGAATATGCGGATCTTTCTTACAACGTCTTTCGTGACGCGGCTTGCGGTAATGTCGGCTATGGTCCCATCTTCGAATATGAGGCGGACATTGGCTACGTCTTCATGGTCGGACATCGTGCTAAGCCCGACAGCTTCAATATTTATAACTTCCTGTTTTATCAATCCCAGGACTATGTCTATGTCGTGTATCATCAGGTCAAGGACAACACCGACGTCTTCAACCCTTTTATGAAAAGGCCCAAGCCGCTGGCATTCCAGGAACTTGGGTTTTTTTAATACATGTTCAAGCGCGAAAACGGCCGCGTTGAACCTTTCAACATGGCCGACCTGTATAATGAGGTCTTTATTCTTGGCGATCTCTATTAATTCATCGGCCTCAGAGAGAGTTTTCGTGATCGGTTTTTCTATCAGGACGTGGATACCCTGGTTAAGGAATTCCTTGGCTATGTTATAATGCATGCTGGTCGGGACTACTATACTTGCGGCATCGACTTTACCGAAAAGATCTTCATAATCGGCATAGCTGTTAGTGTGGAACTTTTTACCTATCTCTAATGCCCGCTCAAGGTTACAATCGCACACCCCTGCCAGGTCTACGTTATCCAGTTTAGAATATACCTTAGCGTGGATGGAGCCAAGATGGCCTACCCCTACTATACCTACCTTTACTTTGCCCATAATCCCGCAATTATAGCACCTATCGCCTATCTTTGCAAGAATATCGTTGCTTATGGGGAAATTTTGCTCGACAAAGGGGAAAGCTTATGTTATCATATTTGACCTAATAATATCTATGAGAGAATACACCAGATTAATCAGATTAGTCCTTCCCCATATATGGGTGCTTGTCCTGGCAACTATTTGCATGATAGGCACTTCAGCATTTAGCGGTGTGTCCATAAGCATGATAATACCGCTTATAGATAATATAATAACAGGTAAAAAGATGGCCATCCCGGCAGGCGTACCGGTCCCGGAAATGGTAAAAAGCTTCATAGATTACATAAATGCCATGCCTCCGATGGAACTTCTTAATAAGATGACCATCCTTGTAATGATATTCTGGCTTTTAAGGAACTTCTTTGAATATTGCCAATCGTATTTTATGAGCGATGTGGCCCAGCGTGTTATAAGGGACGTTAAAGACATGATATATGCCAAGCTGATGAAGCTTCCCATGGAGTTCTATTCCAAAAATTCCACCGGAAAATTAATGTCCCGCGTAACCTATGACGCTACGGTCATAAGGGATTCTATAGCCACAGGGCTTACGGACATCCTTTTCCAGCCGATACAGCTGGTCGTTTATCTGGCCCTTGTTTTCACGGTTAAATTCTATTTTTCTATCTCCTGGCAGCTTATATTTATAGGCTTGATATTGTTCCCCTTTGTCGTGTATCCCGTCGCTAAGATCGGTAAGCGGCTTAAGGCCATATCGAAACAGACCCAGGAGAACATGGCCGACATAACCACGACGCTTCACGAAACCATATCCGGCATCAGGGTTGTCAAGGCATTCTCAATGGAGGACAGCGAGTCCCAGCGGTTTAAGAAACAAAATCAGCAATTTTACAGACTGACGATGAAATCCACCAAAAGAGTGATCGTGGTCAGCCCCATCACCGAATTTGCGGGAATGTTCTGCATAGCCATAATACTTTGGGTTGCAGGCAAAGAGATCATATCCGGCGCATTATCGGCCGGCGCTTTTGTTACGTTCCTGGCCGCGATCCTTTCACTGATGAAGCCTATAAAGCGGCTTACTAATGTCTATAGTATTAACCAGCAGGCGATGGCAGCAGCCACAAGGATATTCGAGGTCTTTGATACCCAGGAGACCGTTATCGATAAGCCGGGCGCGCCTGAACTGCCGAAATTCAAAGATAAAGTGGAATTTAAAGGCGTTTCATTCGGTTATGATGATAAAGAGGTGCTTAAAGACGTGAATATCGAAGTTAAAGCCGGAGAGATAGCCGCATTTGTCGGCCCCAGCGGTGTCGGCAAGACAACATTGTTAAACCTGTTACCCCGTTTTTATGATGTTACAAAGGGTAAAATAACCATAGACGGGATGGATATAAGGGATTGTTCCCTGAAATCCCTCCGTTCGCAAATAAGCATAGTTACCCAGGAAACCATCCTTTTTAACGAAACCGTGGCTTATAACATATCATATGGGTGTAAAGACCCTAAAAAAGAAGATATAATCAAGGCCGCAGAGATCGCGAATGCCCATTCATTTATAATGAAGATGCCTAATGGCTACGATACTATCATAGGAGAACGCGGTTTTCGTCTCTCAGGGGGCGAAAAACAGCGTTTATCGATAGCCAGGGCCGTTTTTAAGGATGCGCCTATACTGGTCCTGGACGAAGCTACGTCCCAACTTGACACGGAATCGGAAGTGCTGGTCCAGGAAGCGATAGACAGGATGATGAAGAACAGGACCGTCTTTGTTATAGCGCATCGTTTAAGCACGATCAAGCACGCGACCCGTATTTATGTCCTGGACGGGGGGCGTATCGCCGATGTCGGGACCCATGACCTGCTGATACAGAAGGACGGGATGTATAAAAGGCTGTATGACATGCAGTTCGGCCTGGCTCTGATAAAGTAAGGTCTCATAGCATAAAATAGGTTGAAAGTAGAGATTAAACGTGTATAATATTAAGTTCGGTTCATTCCAAATAAAGAAAGAGGGGAAGTAAAAGATGGTAGAATCTACACTAATGAAAAGTCTGCTTGAAGCAGGGGTTCACTTTGGGCATGAGACGAAGCGTTGGAACCCTAAGATGAAAAAGTATATATTCGGCGCGAAGAACAAGGTTTATATAATAGACCTTGAAAAGACGCAGGCCGCCCTGTTAAAAGCATGCGAGTTCTTGAGAAAAACAGCCTCTGAAGGCGGTAGCATTCTTTTTGTAGGCACTAAAAAGCAGGCACAGGAAATAGTAAAGGAAGAAGCATCCCGCTGCGGCATGTTCTATGTAAATCAGAGATGGCTTGGCGGAATGCTGACAAACTTCCAGACGATAAAGAAGAGCATAAAGCGCCTTGAGGACCTTGAGCGCATGAAAGCAGACGGCACCTTCGATAAACTTTCAAAGAAAGAAGTGTCTGTTCTTAACAAGGAAGCCTTTAAGCTTAATAAGAACCTTGAAGGTATCCGCGCAATGGGCAAGCCGCCCAAGGCGATGTTTGTCATTGATTCGAAAAAGGAAGAGATCGCTATAAAGGAAGCCAGGAAGATAGGCATCCCTATAGCCGCGCTCGTAGATACTAACTGTGATCCGGAGTTAATAGATTACCCCATACCGGGCAATGACGATGCCATACGTTCCATAAAGCTTATTGTAGGGCTGATGGCGGACAGCATAGCGAACGGCAGGCAGGAATTTGCAGCCGGTAAAGCAAAAGAAGAAGAGGAAAAAGCTGCGGCCGCAGAAGGTTCCGGTTTAAAGGTGATCGATGAAGAAGTCGAAGAACTGGTCCAGGGCGACATCAAATTGGAAGAAGACGAGAAAAAGCCCAAAGACGAACCTATAAAGAAACCCAGGAAGAAAATAACTAAGTAATTTACAAGGAGATGGATAGTCATGATGGATGCAATAAAAAAACTTAGAGAAAAGACCAGCGCCGGCGTAGTAGATTGCAAGAAAGCGCTTAAGGAGTCAGGCGGCGATCTGGACAAGGCCGTGGAAATATTGAGAAAATCGGGCGCTGTCCTGGCGTCTAAGAAAGCCGGGCGTTCGGCAAAACAGGGCAGGATCGAAAGTTATATACACCTTGGCGGTAAAATAGGAGTGCTTGTAGAGATAAATTGCGAATCCGATTTTGTTGCAAGGAACGACGATTTTAAGTCGTTCGTAAAAGACATAGCCATGCAGATCGCGGCTTCGAGCCCTCTGTATCTTACAAAAGAGGACGTTCCTGCCGAAGTTATCAAAAAAGAAACCGAGATAATAAAGGCCCAGATAAAAGACAAGCCGGCAGCTGCCATTGAAAAAATAACGGAAGGCAAGCTTAACAAATTCTATGAGGATGCCTGCTTGTTGGAACAGCCATTTATAAAAGATGCGAATCTTAAGGTTAAGGACGTATTAACATCGATGATAGCAAAGATCGGCGAAAATATAGTCATAAGAAGATTTGTACGTTATATGCTGGGTGAGGAGTAGTTGGGAGTTGAGAGTTTGGAGTTTAGAGTAAATGAAGAAAGCTTTTAAAAGAGTAGTCCTTAAAATAAGCGGGGAAGCGC
>CAZHPY010000083.1:0-5560 GCA_964534705.1 uncultured Planctomycetia bacterium
AGCGGACGCGAAAAAAGAAGCGAAAAAATAATAATTTGCCAATGACACAGGTAGTACGGGTCCCCTTAAAAGAAAGGTCTTATAATATCCTGATCGGGCATGGCCTGATCGGGAAGACCGGCGCTATCATCAGGGGTACGGCTGCGGGCAAAGACGCCGTTGTCATAACGAACAAGGCCATAGCGCGCCTTTTTGGGAAAAAAATAAAGGATTCGCTGAACAGGGCCGGGATAACTTTTAAATTGGAAATTGTCCCGGATTCGGAAAGATCCAAATCAAGCGATGTGTTGATACCGCTCCTTAACAGGATCGGCGCCTATGACAAGAATAAAGAGCTTTTCCTGATAGGATTGGGAGGCGGCGTGATCGGCGATCTTACCGGTTTCGCGGCTTCCATCTACAAAAGAGGGATACCGTATATCCATATCCCGACGACACTCTTGGCGCAGGTCGATTCCGCTATCGGCGGCAAAACGGCGATAGACCTTCCCATTGCAAAAAATCTTGTCGGATCGTTCTACCAGCCTAAGGCAGTCATTTCGGACACCTCTTCACTGTCGTCCCTTTCTCCAAGGCAGATAAGGAACGGGCTTGCCGAGTGCATAAAGTATGCTGTCATCGGGGACGGGAGATTATTTGAATATCTCGAGCATAACTACAAAAAGGCCTTTGCGCATGATGCAAAAGTGCTTGCCTATATAATTTTATCTTGCGCCAGGATCAAGGCAGGTATAGTAAGCAAAGACGAGTTCGACAGGAAAGAAAAACGCATAGTGTTGAATTTAGGGCACACGATAGGCCATGCCATAGAAAGCGCTTCGGGGTACGCCAAAAGATATAGCCACGGTGAATCTATTGCGATCGGTATGGCATGCGCAGCCTGCATATCATCGCGGATGGGGCTGATAAGGGAAGGCGACAGGCAAAGGATAATAGCGCTCATAAAAAAATGCGGCTTGCCGACAAGGCTGACGGGCCTGAAGATATCCAGGATATATGACTCGCTGCTTCATGACAAAAAATCCATACATGGAACAAATAGATTTGTGATCCCTACAGGAATAGGGAGGGTGCGTATAATATATGGGGTCGGGAAGGCTCTTATCATCAAATCTATAAAGGATTGCATCTAACCGGGGGATGGCTATGCATAAATTAAGGACCTTTACAAAAAATGACGCCCAGGGGACAAAGGATCTCATATTGTCAATTCTTACAAAAGAATACCCGTTCGACAAAAATGCCTATTCAGACAGCGACCTGGAAAAGATAGATGAAGTTTACGGCGGGGCGAAAGACGCCTTCATGGTCATCGAGGATGATGGTGAGATCGTAGGCACCGTCGGCATAAAGGAAGATTCCAAGGATACCGCCCTGCTGCGCAGGCTGTTCGTAGACCTGAAACACCGTAAGAAGGGCTACGGAACGGAACTTCTTGACCGCGCGATCGATTTCTGCAGGGATAAAGGGTATAAACTCGTCTATTTCCGGTGCACGGACAGGATGAGCGACGCTATGAAGCTGTGCATGAAAAAAGGGTTTAAGGAGATCGAAGCCCTTGAAGTATCAGGATTCAGGATACATAACCTGGAATATAAAGTCTGACCTATTTGCTGCTAATATCCAATCTTATATCCGAATCATTCAGGTTCAATAGAACGCAATCTTTTTCTATGGCAAGGATCGTCGCGCCATTGATCTTATCGCCTTCCTCCAGCACATAACCGTTGATTATTGCCTGCGGTCTGTTCTCCACGTACATTATACCGCTTAAAACAAATTGACCCATGCGAGACGGTATAAGATTGGCCGGGTCTATAAGGGGAGAGGCGAAACGATCCCTCACTTTGGCGGAGGAGACCGCTGTCGAAGAGGCGCTTTTTTTAGTTACGGTTCCCGGATATTTGCTGTTCGTGCCCGAATAGCGCGACGATGCATCGAGCCCATAGATAATTAATAGCACCAAGAGGACGCCCGTCAGGGCAGGCACAGATAGTGATTGCGTTTTTCTTGCCGGCTTAGCGTCTTTTGCCGCCACTTGCGCGGCGGAGGCGTTCATTTGGACCGTCCTTCCGGGCGCGTCAGGCGCGCTAACAGGCGGCGCTTCTTTTTTAGTAAATTCCCCCTGGGCTTTTTTAAGTGCTTCCTGTATTATACTCATCCCGTTAGGCCTCCTACGCTTATCAGTCCCTCTATTTCCTGTATGGATTTTTCAATAAACGGCTGGTCTATGCGTTTCGTTTCAGCGACAAAAGCGCAAAGGAGCGACTTGTCGCAAACCTTATTTATCAGCCGCGGTATTCCGTGGGAATACCTGTATATCGCCTCGACCGCCTCGTCCGAGAAATCAATATCGCCGGCAGAACCGGCGACTTTAAGGCGATGGCTTATATATTCCCTTATTTCATTCTTTTCCAGAGGCGTGATATGGAACCGCACGCTGAGCCTCTGCTTTAATTGCTCCATGCCGCGCGAATTTATCTTGCCCCTTAATTCGGGCTGCCCCACGAGGATCAGCTGGAAGAGCTTCTCTTTTTCCGTTTCGAGGTTTGAAAGTATCCTCAATTCCTCAAGCACGGAATTTTTCAGGTTCTGCGCCTCGTCTATTATCAGCACCACGTTATTATTTTTTGAAAGTTCATCGAGCAGGAAATTATTAAATTGGCGCAGCATAGCCGCTTTTGTCCTTCTGGCGATCGGGATACCGAAATCTTCTAGCACTGTCTGGAACAGCTGCATGTCCGGCAGGGTGGAGTTAAATATATAGGCGCTTTTTGTGTTGATATCGAGATTGTTCAAAAGGGCGCGGCACAGGGTCGTTTTTCCCGCGCCGATCTCGCCGGTTATTTCGATAAACCCTTTTCGTTCTTTTATCCCGTACAGTAGATGGGAGAAGGCTTCCTTATGGACACGGCTAAGGAACAGGAAATCGGGGTCGCTTGTAACATTGAAGGGTTTTTCTTTAAGACCGAAGAATTGTCTGTACATACCAAATAGTATATACACAAAAATGGGGAAATGCCACTAAAATTTCTGTTTTCAAATTAGCATTTAGAATTTAACTTGCATTTTATCAGCCCTTTATGTATACTGTAATTCGTATAAAAATTAAGCGAGAAGGAGATGTATTTTATGTGGAACGGTATTAACAGGCGAAAGTTTCCCAGGGCAAGCTATAAGTGCCTTATCACTATAAAGAAACGGCTTACAGCCAAGACCATTTCTACGCATACGGAAAACATCGGGGCAGGCGGTATATGCGTTATCATTAAAGATGACCTTGGCCTCTTCCAGGGCGTAGACCTCGAATTGTTCATCGACGATAACCGCCCGCCGATAAAATGCGGCGGCACGGTGGTATGGGTAGTGAAAAAAACAGAGTCAAAGCAGAAAGCCATCTACGTCTACGATACAGGCATAGAATTCATAGATGTAAGGCCTGAAGACAGGGATAGGATATCGGAAGCGGTGGAAGATATATTGAAGTCCCATTCCAGGTCAAAAAAATAGCTAGTTTTTAACATTCCTAACCTTGACAAAGCAAGCTATGTATGTTATACTTTTAACAAAATTAAAGTAAAGGAGGTGAAAAAATAAGATGAAGAATTTATTAAAGGGTATAATTATATGCGTTGCAGTATTGATGATCCTGAATATGGCTTCTGCTAGCTATGCCCAGGATATGGGAAAGAAACTATATAGAGGAGTCGCGAACATCGTAACAGGCTGGGTTGAGCTCCCTAAGAATATTTACGACACTAGCGTAGAAGACAATCCTCTCTCTGGAGTGACCATTGGATTAGCAAAAGGAGTTGGAATGACGATAGTAAGGACTGGCGCCGGCGTATACGAGACGGTGACATTCCCGTTCCCGATTCCGGAAGGTTACAATCCAGTGTTGGAACCGGAGTTTGTATTTAAGGGCAAATAATTATTTGCTTTTCAAAAATAAGGGGATAGAAATAAAATTTCGTCCCCTTATTTTTGTCTTTTATCTCAAATCCATTAGAAAGGAAATGATTCACTTTTATGGCTGAAGAAAAGAAGGAAGAAAAACAGGCAGTGCCGAAGGCCGAGGCTCCGAACGCAGAGGCCCCAAAAGCCGAAGCTCCAAAGGTGGAAGCTCCGAAAGCAGAGGCCCCAAAAGCCGAAGCTCCAAAGGTGGAAGCTCCGAAAGCAGAAGCGCCGAAGGCTGAAGCTCCAAAGGCCGAAGCTGCGGCAAAACCTGCGGAAGAGAAGAAGGCGGAAGAAAAGAAAAAAGAGAAACCGGCTGTTTGCGCTGTGTGTAATAAATCTATAAAGAAAAAACGCTATTATTACAGGAACGGGAAATTTTTCTGCACAAAAAGGTGCTGGAAAACGACCGTAAAAAAAGAAGAGAAGGCTTCGGAAGCTCAAAATCCTCCTGATGCCCAAGGTCAAGCTCCCTCCAAGTGAGGCCCTGTACCCCGTCCCGGTAGTATTAGTAAGCTGCGGGGACATGAATAAGGCCAATATAATAACGATAGCGTGGTGCGGCGTAGTTTGCTCAAACCCGCCTCTTATAAGTATATCCGTACGCCCGCAGAGATTTTCGCACGACATGATAAGCAGGGGCGGTGATTTTGTCGTAAATATCCCGACCGAAGGCCTGCTTAAAAAAGCGGATTTCTGCGGCACTGTGTCCGGTACGGCAACCGACAAATTCAAGGCCTGCGGTTTTACGAAGGCTCCCTCAACAATAGTATCGTCGCCCCTAATAGAAGAATGCCCCGTTAACATAGAATGCAAGGTAATAAAAACGCTTGAACTTGGCGTTCACGACATGTTCATCGGAGAGGTCCTGGCTGTCCATGCCGACAAGGACGTACTGAACAAGGACGGCAGGATCGATCACGGAAAAACCAGCCCCGTTGTATTCAGCCATGGCGAGTACTGGGGGCTCGGCAAGCAAATAGGCCGCTACGGTTTTTCTTCCAAAAAATAAGAGGGTATCCATATGGCGTCCAACGTATATCTGGTAAGGCTGAAAAGCGGCGAAACAGATGAAGCTATAAGTAATAAGGTCCGTTGTCTTGCAGACAGATCCGGCATATTAAGCTCCATCAAAAAAGATTCCCACACCGGCCTCAAGATACATTTTGGGGAAAAAGGAAATACCGGCCATATTAAATCTGAATGGCTCAAGGGCCTGACCTCTGCCGTCCAATCAATAACGAAAAATATATTCTTTACCGATACCAACGTCCTTTACAAAGAAAGCGAAAGGACGAATGCCGTTGACCATCTCAAGCTTTCCTATGAACATGGTTTTAATTTTGACCGCACCGGCGTTCCGGTCATAATAGCGGACGGCCTATGGGGGAGGAATTTCGTAGATATAGAGATAAATAAAAAACGTTTTTCTAAGGTAAAGATAGCGGCTGATATAGCTGACTGCGACTGTCTTCTGGCGCTGACCCACATAACGGGCCATATCATGACAGGCTTCGCCGGATCCATAAAAAACCTCGGTATGGGCTGCGCCTCAAGGCGCGGAAAATTTGACCAGCATTGCGGCATCCTCCCGGATTTTAACCTG
>CAZHPY010000084.1:0-5539 GCA_964534705.1 uncultured Planctomycetia bacterium
GTGTTGGGTGTGTTTGGTGTGGGGTAGTTAAGAAAAGATTGGACGAGATGGAACCACCACCCCCGCCACCCGAAGGCGGGGGTGGTGGTTCCATCTCGTCCAATCTTTTCTTAAGAAGCCCTGCCCGTATCATTGCAGTTTCATAGTTATTTCTTACACGCCTGGAACTACTGTCCGAACCTATGGCAAATTTAAAATACTTTATTGATTTTTCACACAATCCCAAAGACTCTTTGAGCTTTTCCCTGTCTTTTTTTCCTCCTGCCATAGCTTCATCTTCCTTGGCCTCACTCAGCCTGTAATAGCAATTCCCCATGAGAAAGAATGAATCACGCTCAACTACATTGCTGTCAGAAAGAGCGGACTTCTCAAGAGGATGAACCGCCTTTTCATACTCCTTCATGTTATATAACGTCAGGCCAAGGTTATAATTAGCAGCATATGAATCGGGTGTTTGGACAAGGACTTTTTGGTATATCCTCGCAGCTTCATCATAGTCTCTATTCCTGTAGAACTCGTTAGCCTCTTTTAAGAGCACGGCTTCCTCCGCAAAAACCGGGGAAGGCGCTGCCAGCGCCACTAATATCACCGTTATTAAAAAACTATCAATGCGTTTCTTCATTTCTCTTTTTTATCCTAAGGACCATTTCGGCAAAAAGTGCAAGCACCGCAAATAACAACGGGATCTGGAATCTTTCGCTATATGTCCTGGCTATAGCCTCTTCGGTTTCCTGCTTTTTTAATTTTGATAATGCCTTTTCATATATAAGCTCAAAACCAGGGCGCTCCCGGGTCGCATGTTCGTACAACCCTTCCGTTGCGGACGAGAGGGATCTTAATGCATCTTCATCCAGCCGGCTGCGCACAATCTTACCCAACTCATCCTTAATAAATGACTCATTACCATTGTCGTCGATATAAGCGATAGTTGCCCCATCCTTAGTGCCTACGCCTATGCAGAATATCCTGACCCCGGCCGATTTTGCCAACAAAACAGCTTCCTTGACATCACCCTCAGTCTCCCCCCCGTCACTGATAATGACGATTATCTTATTTTTGGAAATGGCCCATTTAAAATCGCGGACCGCTTCTGAAATTAATCCTGTAAACGATGTGCCGCCCCTGGCAACACTGCCCACCTTCACACTATTGAGCGATGTAATAAAACTGGCATAATCCGTCGTAAATGGACAGAATAAAAAGGCATCTCCGGAAAATCCTATGAGGCCCACGCGATCCCCCTCGAGGCCTCTGACAAAATCCCTGATCTGCCCTTTGGCGAATTCAAACCTCGAAGGAGATACGTCCTGGGCAAGCATGCTCTTTGAAATATCAAGCGCTACCAATATATCTATGCCTCTATTTTTCTTCTCTTCCCAATGCATGCCCCATTGCGGCCTGGAAAGCGCTACGCCTATAAAGAATATGGCTATAATGTTCAAAAATATTCTCAGGCGAAATACCTTATAGTCATGATATGGGTCTATTCTTTTTAACAGCTTATCCTCTGCGAACCTGGCGCTGGCATTTCTATATCCGGCTGCGGACCAGATGAAAAATGCCGATCCAATGGCCAAGACGATGAACAGGTAATATAATATATGAGGCTCGGCGAATTTCACTTTATGGTATTTTCCTCAAATATGTGTTGTTTAATACTATCTCCAGTACAAGCAAGACAAGCGCCCAGACGATAAAATCAATGAACAGGTCTTTGCGCTCTTCATAGGCATTTTCTTCGAATGCCGTTTTTTCAAGCTTGCCAATATCGATATAACTGTTCTTAAGCGACCTCATATCGTTTACGCTGTAATAATTACCGCCTGTTATATTTGCCATTTCTCTCAGCGTTTTTTCATCCACGTCTATCCGTACGTTTTTATAGGTCTTTTTACCATATTCGTCTGTTGCCGGATATGGCGTCTGTCCACGGCTTGATATTCCTATGGTATAAATCTTTACTCCGGTAGCGCGCGCAGCTTTTGCTGCCACGATAGGAGGGACCTCTCCAAAATTATTTATGCCGTCCGTCAGCAATATCACGACCTTACTTCGCGCGTTTATCCCCTTCAGGGATTCCAGGCTGCTTAATATGGCGGAGCCTATAGCGGTCGCGTCCCTTATTATCCCTACTCTTATGCGGCCCAATGATTTTTCTAGCCAGGGTTTGTCAAAAGTCGGCGGGCACACAACATATGCCTGCGCCGCGAACGCCACAAGGCCGATCATGTCGTCGGGCCTGGACTTTATAAAGTTATACGCTACTTCCTTAAACGCTTCCAGCCTGTTCAACGGCTTTTTTTCCCGGTATACCGGCACAAGCGGAGAAAGTCCAAGCGCGCCCAACTGCATGTCCTCTGCCAGCATTGTGCTGGAACAGTCTATTGTAAGCATTATGGCTATGCCTTCTTTTCTGAAATGTTCGGACCCCGCTAATTGAGGCCTTGCCAGCGCTAAAATGGCGAGTATTATGGCGGCTGCCCTAAGATATACGAGCTTGCGGGAAAACCATACCCTGACAGAACCCTGAAGGGATCTTACAACATCGCCGGTCGGAAAAAGTATGGCCCGTTCGGGATAGATCTTTTGCGCCACAAAAAAGATAATAAAAAAAACGGGGATAAGAATAAGGAATACCGGGTTCCTGAATATCATCTATTATCGCCTTTTGTCGTTAATACCGTGTTTACCGCGGCAACCAGTTCTTTTGCGGTCTCTAGATCATTTTTAAGTCCGTACATATCTGCTTCTGCCCCGGAAAATTTTATTAGATCACATCGCAGTATAAGGTCTTTTGCGGAGCTGCGGATATCATCGGGGAGCATTGTTATTTCATCTACTTTTGCAGAAAATTCCCTGGTCGTCGCTTCTTTTGCGCCTAAATCAAGACTGTCTTTCAGATATTCACGTATCACCCGCGATATCAGGAAATAAATTTCTTTTGGCGCAGCCACGAAACGCGCCTTTTCGGGATCGGCCTGCGCAAGGGCTTTCATTGCTCTTTCATATGGCGAGAGGGCTATCGGTTTATTGATCCTCTCTCTTATAAAAGAGATGGCCACTAATATCGTGAGGATCAATATCACGGGCACGGCGGACCGGAACAAAAGGTCCGGCACGGTAACAATGCCCATGACATTATTAATATCGGATATTTTCAAACGTATCGGGGTATAGACCCGCCGTGAAGCGATTTTATCTTCGGGGCCGGGCTTGAGGCTACCGCTTATGGTAGTGGCAAAATCTTTTTCCGATATTTGCCCGACATCATTTTTTTCGCCGCCGTAATTAAAGTACCTGATCGATAAAAACGCTGCTGCGCAAAGGACAATGACTGCTATAATGACAGGTATACTTCTTTTCATCCTCTAAGCTTTCTTCTCAGTTTTCTTTTTTTGAAAAACTCTATCAGCGCCTCAACATAAGGCCGGGCCGTGCTTATATTTATAGTATCCACTTTTGCGGAGCTAAGCATAGCCTGGATATCTTCATGTTTTTTGCGCGAGTTTTTCCTGTATGACGCCCGCACTGCTTCTTTTGAGGTGTCGACAAAATACCTTTTACCGGATTCCGCATCGGAAAGGGATAATATCCCCACATCCGGAAGGTCGAAATCTCTCGGGTCCGTTATCTTAACAGCGATAATATCATGCCGTTTATTGGCCACCGACAGCTGCTTACGTATATCCGGCGCGTAAAAATCCGATATCAGGAAAGCTACGGCGCTGCGTGTCGTGATCTTATCCAGGTATTCCAGGCAAAGCGGTATGTCTGTCCCTGACCCTTCGCTTTTATGATAGAGAAGCTCGCGGACTATTCTTAAGATATGATGCCTGCCCTTTCTGGGCGGAATGAATTTTTCTATCCTGTCCGTAAAAATGACCAGCCCTATCCTGTCGTTATTTTTACTTGCGGATGAGGCAAGCACGGCGGATATCTCAGCGGCTATATCTTCCTTAAGGCTGTTGACGCTGCCGAAATATCCCGACCTTGAAGCGTCCAGGAGTATCATTATCGTAAGCTGGCGCTCTTCAACGTATCTTTTTATAAAAAGTTTGTCGGAACGCGCAGTTACGTTCCAGTCTATCAGCCGTATTTCATCCCCTACCTGGTACTCCCGCACTTCCTGGAACTCAAGACCGCGCCCCTTGAATACGCTCTTGTATTCACCGGCAAATATGTTCGCGGCCAGCCTGCCCGTGGTTATGTTGATACGCCTTATTTTCTTTAAGATTTCCTGCGGTATCATGAGCCGTTATGGTATCTGTATTTTGTCAAATATGACTTTTATTATATCTTCCGGTTTTTTATCTTCGGCTTCAGCCTCATAACTTGGGATGATCCTGTGACGCAAAACATCATATCCTATCTCCCTTATATCCTCCGGCGTAACATATCCTCTCCCTTGTATAAAAGCGTATGCCTTTGAAGCGATTATAAGGTTTATGGTTGCGCGGGGTGAAGAACCCAGCTCGATCATATTTTTCAATTCCTGCAGGTTATATTTATCCGGGTATCTTGTAGCAAAGACTATGTCAATAATGTATTTTTTTAGCTTCTCATCGAGATATATACTGTCGACTACGCGGCGCGCCCTGATGATGTCCTCCGGCTCAACGATCGGAGATACGCTTATCTTTTTTTCCGTATGCGCCATCCTGGTGGCTATTTCTGATTCGTCCTCGGTTGTCGGATACGTTATGTTCACCTTTAACAAAAAGCGGTCAAGCTGTGCTTCAGGCAGCGGATACGTTCCCTCCTGTTCTATAGGGTTCTGCGTGGCCATTACCAGGAAGGGATCGCTTAGCTTGAAGGTCGTTTCGCCAATAGTAACCTGCCTCTCTTGCATGGCTTCTAAAAGAGCGCTCTGCACTTTTGCGGGGGCGCGGTTTATTTCGTCAGCCAGTATTATGTTCGAGAATATGGGGCCTTTTTTGGTGAGGAAATTGCCGTCTTTCGGATTATATATCAGCGTGCCTATGAGATCGGCCGGTAAAAGGTCCGGAGTAAACTGTATCCTCTGGAATTTTGCCTTAATAAGGTCCGATAACGTCTTTATCGACAGGGTCTTGGCAAGGCCCGGGACGCTCTCCACCAGAAGATGGCCATTCGCAAGCAATCCTATCAGGAGCCTCTCGATAAGATATTGCTGGCCCACTATGACGCAATGCATCTGCTCGATCATGCCTTTTACGAACTTACTTTCTTCCTGCACCTTTTCGTTTATTTTGTCCTTTTCGGATTTCACAGCTTCCCCCTTTCAGATTTGCGCATTGATTCTATATGCTATATGTCATTATTTTCCTATAATTACTATAAAGGATACCTACAGTATCAGCAAAAGTCAATACAGCCCAAAGTCTTTTGTTCGCGGCCACCACTCCTCTTCAAGAACTCATAAAACTTTTCTGCGCTTAGGCGATATCAGCTGCGGGTGGTATTGGATAGCAGGAATTTTTTGGGTGACGCTGTGAAAACCTTTTTGAAGTATGGGGCGAGCTAATGGGATGGGGGTGCCGCCGCTTAGGATTATGAGCTC
>CAZHPY010000085.1:0-5157 GCA_964534705.1 uncultured Planctomycetia bacterium
TCCTTGCTTTGTGCATTGCGGCGGCTCTTGCCTTCAAGTCCCGTTTCGCGTCATCGACATCTATTTTCATTTCACGACGGCGGATGGAAACAGCGATAACGCTTATCAGGGACGCAACCGCTACACTTATCCCTATTAACACCGTCGGAGTCAGATAAAGCTTTGCCGCAAGGGGCGTCCCATAAAAAGCAGTGATAAAAAGCGTCAACCCTATGAAGATAGCCCACCTAAATTTATAAATATACCTGGTTATAGGGTCGTTCGCGCTTGTTTCAAGGAATGACGGCCAAGTAGCTGCCGAACTCTGCCCCAATATATGCAGTTGCGTTTCCTTTTTAAACCTGCTGAAACCAGCTACCAATATTCCCGGCCTGACCACAATACTCAATAAATACACACCTGTAGATGTGAGCATTTCCGCGGCACCTATCGGTATTGTGTGAAAAATAAATGAGACTAATATATTGAACGGCTTGGCTATGGCACTCTGTCCAAAAATAGCAAAGTGCGGCTTCTCGAAACCGAATATATAGTTTAATAGAGGCCCTGTGAACTTAGGATGCATCAGGAGAGTCATCAGGCCCAGGAAGATAAGTTCAGCTGAAAACGGTATATAGACCTCAAGCAATCCAGGGACAAGTATGGCTACAAACGTGAGAAGCAGCTGAATTGTCCATATCCTTTCCGAGAATAGCCCTCTCGTGACCAGGCCTTCTGAATACTCCCCTCTTAAAGGAAGCTTAGGACGTTGAGATTGAGACAGCAAGAAAATACTTGTGTCAAGAATCTCTGCTTTTGGCCTTAGCAGGCGATCCAGCTCCGGTACAAATGAAGTTAACCCCTGCCTCTCTACTTCTTCAGCGGTCAGCGCGTTAAGGTTTATAGCTACTGTTTTTCGCAGGAAACTATCGATCTTTCCATACGCTACCCGGGCCTTTTCAAATTCAGCTATAGTCTCTTTTATCTTTTGTTGTTTCTCCTCCGGCGTAGCAGCCTTTTGGATCTCTTCCCTTATCTCGTCACCTTTCGTATATGCCTTAAACGCATCCTCTGCTGCTTTAAAGGATGAATCATAACCTTTTTCATAGGCTTCTTGCGCAGCATCATTTCGCCCGTCCTTGTCAATGCTTAATATAACATCTCTATTTTCTGGAACCCCGAGGAAATCTATTAAACTTCTAAGGGTGTTTCCTTCGTTTTTTGCTTCTTCTTTTATGCGTTCTGCATCTTTCCCTAACCCTTGGATAAGATGTTTATGCAAATAGCCATAATTACGTATATCAAAAAGAGCTATCCATTTGATCTCGCCGCGCTCCAGCTCTGACAGGTAATTAGTAGGCGTTGATTCATAAAGGTTAGCGCCCGGCACATAACAGGCCCTTCCGAATATACCGTGATACGCGTCCTCGCTCTGGATGAATTTCCTGTCCAATAAATACATATTCTGGTATTGGTTCTCGGCTACCTCTATGTGGTAGTACTGATGCAGTCGTACAAAATACTTACCAAAAGATCTTATGCCGCCCTCCACTATCGTTGAAGCGCCCTGGGCAAGATTGCCGAGAGCATTATTAGGCATGTATTTCATCGCATATCCGTATATCGTCTGTTCGGCGTTGAAATAATCTATACGCGGCTGCCACACCATGTAATTGTCGTTCATAGTATTCAACATGCTTTGTACAACCTCCGGAGGCTCATAAATATCGGCATCAAGAATTGTCCCGTTTGTCAGTTTAGGCACTCCCTCCTCTTCATTACGAAGCCTGCGAAGGTTTTCAAACCCTGCCTCTGTCGCTATGATACCGTAAATTTTCTCCTCCTGCCCCCTAGATCCCAGATAATTAAAGCCTCTTCGTGCGTCCCTCTCAAAGCTTGCCGGGAGGGGGTCCTGGGTTTTAACTTCAAAAATATAATCTTTCGTAACAGGATCATTATCTTCATCTGCCATAAAGAACCATCTTAACAGTTTATACATATTATGCGGTTTAGCTATGCCGCCCATGGAGAATATATAAAACCTGTCCTTAACAGACTGGTCCAGGTC
Source organism: uncultured Planctomycetia bacterium (assembly GCA_964534705.1). Lineage (GTDB taxonomy): Bacteria > Omnitrophota > Gorgyraeia > 2-01-FULL-45-10 > 2-01-FULL-45-10 > CAZHPY01. Next base: position 2,048 of record CAZHPY010000085.1, read on the forward strand.
CGGGTTATTAAATAATTCTTCGGCTATAATATTATAGTACCTGTCGAAAAGAGCCGGATTGCCCCCCGGCGCCTGCAGTATCAGGGCGCAGGTGACATTATTAGACTTGATAGCATCGAGAACGACTATATTTTTCCTGATGACCCTTCTAAGCTGGTCTTCGTTCGCGGGCAATAACGGATTGATAGTGATAAAACTTTTGTCATCGGTTATTTCACTTGGATCCAGCGGAGACTGCAATTTAATATATTTTCCCGTTATAAGCGCCGCGGCCCACACGATGACCTTTAAGAAGTATACGTCTATTATGACCGTTACGAGATAGGCAAAGGTTATCGCCCATGCCGCTATCAAGAGGGCCGAGAATATGACAAACGGACTTACAGAAGTGAAGGCGTTAAAATTCAATCCGCTTAAAGCAAGCAGCGTAAGGAACGAGGTCACAAAGACAAGTACCTGCCTGAATGGGAAATGCCTCTTTAAGACTATTTCTCTTTCTTTTTCCGCGCTGAATTGTTCTTCGAGTTCGCTGCTTACCGTGCCAGGTTTAGGTTGCGCAAGCCCTTCCCATGGCGCCCCTTCAATCTTCCATTGTATGAGACGCACAATGCCGTAAACAAGTGTGATAGTCGCAGCCCCTGTGAACGGGACCAATATAAGCGGCGCCGATGTCATAAACGGCACTATATACGGGATACCTATCTTCCAGATAAATAACGCCAAACCAGCCAAGCCTACAAAACCGGCAAACCATCCTTTGCTTATATGTATCGAAGGCCTGGGCCGTACAGGCTTACCTTCCGGCGCGCCACCTGACGGTGTCATCCTATCCTTTACAGACCTTACTATCTTCTTTATATTCTCTGAAAGGTATACCAGTATCGGAAGCACAACTACCGCTAATAACGACGCCACAAATAAAAGGGTTGAATATACCTTGTTGTTCTTCAGCCATTCATATAAGTTATACCGCCCTTTTTCCGGTAATGAAAGACGATTGTACCATACGTCCTTAAGCAGCGACATCAGCACAATATCCTCCTGCGTCTTGAACATTGCCGTTATCGCGCGTGTCTTTGTCTTTTCAAATGTCTCTCGGTCAAACCCAAAGATGGACATGAGGCCTATGTGTTCGCTTGGGTTGGTGTTTTGTTCGTCCACGTAAACAAGCATGTCGCGGATCGAAACCAGGCTTTCAATATCATACTTTGCCCTCGGCGCAGCCGTTATATCTTTCAGGCCGTCCCTGGCCTCCATGGACTTGCGCGCTTCGGCAAGCGATCTGTGCAGGCGTATGACTTCGTCGACTAAAAGCTTCATCATTGAAGGCTGCATGTTAGCTTCCATGAATTTCTTTACAATGGCATCGCGCTGCTCCCTGGTAACGGGGCTATCGCCAAGGTTTAATTCCTTCACGAGGCGCGCCAGCTGTGAATCAACAGCGGCTTCCACTTCCGCCCTGTTAACATTTTCTTTCACGAGAGGCTTGGTGACGCCCAGGCCAAACCACGTATCTACTGTATACATTATCTTCTTATCGCTTATACTGACACCCAGCAATGCCATCTGGTCTTTTACGAGCTTGATCGTATTTACCCAGTTGATCAGGTCCTCTCTTGTGACAGCGCCCATGAATGCGGCATGCCCTATAGACTCTGCGTCATCCCTTGCTATATCTATCCCTATCCTTTTAAATTCGTCTTCAGCGGTCTTTGCCAGTTCCATCTCAGACCTCAGGTTGCCCAGTTCCTGCGCTAATAAGAAATCGATCATCCTGTTAACGCCTGCTTCGGTCGTCAGGTCGCATTCGGTCGTTATTATACGCAGCCTTTCCTCCAATGCCCTCTTCTGGGACGCAGGCAGCCCTTCCTGGTTGACCCTTAAAGTAAGGTCCTCTACGGCAAGCTCCTTTATGCGCTGGAGCGCAGGGACCATGTTGTCGGTATAAAGAAAATCGAACTTTTCGATAAGCGTGCCGGTAAGGCCTGTGATCGCCCTGACGTCTTCGGCGGTTTGGGGGCTTCCATCCGCAAGGTATATCCGCCTGTATATATCTCCTACCCTGTCCCTTAGCGTAATATATTTGAATACGATCTCTCTCTCGGTATACCCTCCCTTTAGCATTTCCTGCACCAGGTAATCCGCTTCGCCCGTATCCATCTGGACACCTGCTTCTTCGGCATATTGGACAAACCGCGCCCTTAGCTCGTTCAATTGCTGCGTATTATATTGCCTTGTGCCGACCCTGTCAGTTCTTTCTTTTGCCAGGACACTGCTGAATTCTCCTATTACTCTGACAAAGATCAGGTTGCAGGATGACCTGTCATCCCTCTCAAGAGACCTCTCTTGTCCTCCTACAATTAAAGCAGGCAAAAATTTTGACATCTGCGAATCAACGGCTGCAAGCTGCGGTGAAATACGGTCCAAAAGATTGCCGTCTACTGTGGTATATAAAGACGGGGCAACCAATCTGGTAAACCCATCATGAACAGATTTAAGGTTTTCTATAAGAAGCGCTTCGTCATATTCGGCAACAGAATCGATCAATGCCTGCTGTTCCGCCGTAGGGGTAGCTCCCGCAGGCAGCATCTTTTCTCTTATCAGCTCTTCCAGGCTGTTCATCTGGTTTACCCTGGCCGTCAATTCCTCCGGAGTAAGTATCCTTCCGAAAACGTTCCTCCACTTCGCCAGGATATATGCGTAATTTTCTTTGCCGTCCAGTGACAGATATGTGGAAAAGTTATTCGGGTCTACTACGCTGATCCTGCCCCTGAACCTGTTCTTCTGCGCCCAGGTAAGAGGATCTTCGCCCTCTTCTCTTGCCGCATACAGGGCAGCAAATACATTCGGCATGCTTATATACCTGCCGTTCGCTTCCATGCTTATATCTTCTATCGCTTTTATATCTTTAAGCTGTCTTGCTATATATTCAAGCCCGTCTGGCCTGTCTATCATCCTCATTACAAATCCGCCGACTTCAGGATCGGTCGCGTGCACGGGCAAGCCCAGGGACTTTTCAAGCTCCCTATAGTAAGCAACATATCTGAGAAACTTACCCAGGCGCGCAAGCTTATCTCCGCCCGAATAGTCGGTGTCATACATGGTGATCA
>CAZHPY010000086.1:0-5135 GCA_964534705.1 uncultured Planctomycetia bacterium
TTCTTACTGGGCCGACTGGAAGCGTTTTGTTAAAAGGCAGCTCCTGAAGAAGGGATTTATCGGCAAAGAGGATATGGACCTTTTCCGCGTTTTTAGTGACGTTGATAAGGCGGTCAAATATATAGAAGACTTCTACAGGGTGTATCATTCTATCAGGTATATTTCCGGTTCAACGGTCTTGAGGTTAAACAGGGCGATCTCGCAAGAGACGCTGGACCTGATAAATAAAGAGTTTAAAGATATCCTGGCAAGCGGCGAAGTGAAGTTCACGCTGCCCTTGAAGAAGGAGATACAGGAAAATGAATATATAAACCTGCCACGGCTTATCATGGACTTCAACATGCGCGATTATGGCAGGTTATACCAGATGATACACGTTATTAATAAGGACTGACAAAAAAAGGAAGTATATGGATATAACGCATGATAAAACGCTTCCCCATCGTATAAGCGCTTTAATAGACGGTATCTTTGCGATCGTAATGACCATACTTGTATTGGATATAAAAGTGCCGCATGAGATGAATATTTACAGGCAGGTACATATTGAGCACTTCCTGACAGGGTACTTCCAGGACATAATAGTTTATATGATAGTTTTTATTACTCTTGGATATTTGTGGTATGTGCACCATAACCAGTCTCATTATATCCAGCATACGGACCGTAATCACTTATGGATAAGCATACTGACATTGATGTTTATAGCCCTCATCCCTTTCTCTTCCTCCCTGGTCAATAAATTTCCCGATGACAGCGTGGCAGAGTGTTTCCTTGCAGGGAACATGTTTATCGTAGGCCTTTTTAATTATGTGGGTTGGGCATATGCTACAAAGAGGAACAGGCTGGTCGGAGATAATATTTCACACTCCGCCATAAGGGCCGAGAAGAAGCGTTTACTTATATTTATGCTCGTTTCCGTTGCTGCGGTAGCGATGTCGTTCATACATCCCGTTTACGCGTTTTACTTCCTTCTCCTTGCGCCTATAATGGTATTTTTTGTAAAGAAGAGATGATCCTACTGTAGTCCTGCCAGAAGGTTCTTTATTTCAGGCTGGTCCTTATTGATCCTCATCGAACGTTCAAACGACTCTCTTGCCTTGTCCCTTTGCATGGACACAAGGTATAGCTTACCAAGAATGTTCCAGGCCATCTCATTGTTCGGGTTCAACTCAATGGCCTTATTTATTTCATTTATTGCATCTTCATATCTTCCTATGCGGGCATATGTTACCGCCAGGTTGATGTGCGCATTCGTAAGCCTGGGGCTTAATTTTATAGCCAATTCCAGCACTTCGATGGCTTTATCATATTCCCTCTTTTGGTTATAAATATATCCCAGGTTTGAATAGGCCTCTGTCTGGCCAGGCGCTATCTGTAAAGCCTTGCGGTAATAGGTTATCGCCTTGTCAAGCTCGCCCTTCCTGGTAAATATGTTCCCTAGATTTACATAAAGCCTTGGCGTCTGCGCGGAAGGGATTATGCTTGTATAAAGGGTCTCTTCATTACGCCATTCCTTATTTTTATTGTATGTCAGGATACCAAGTATCATGGCTATAACGGCAAATATCGTTACAAATATAAAAACAGGCTTGTTCCTTAGGTATCCCCATACTGCAAGAGTCAGGGCGAAAAAGAATCCGATCGAGGGAAGGTACAGCCAATGGACAGCTACAGGCGCGTTGATCGGGAAGAGATTGAGGACCGGCAGGAGGGCCAGAAAGAACCAGCATAGCGCGAAAAAAATAATTTTGTTACGCTTACTGACATAGAAAAGGCCCGCTGCTATAAATACCACTCCTGTTACCGCGGCAAAAGTCGCCCTTTCCATTAAAGAGACTGCCGGGGGAAAAAATATCTCCAGGTGGAAACCGACCGGGAATAAAAGGATCTTGAAGTACAGGAAGATAGCCTTGCATGCCGTAAGCGTTCTTATATACAATGGGAGCGTCGGCACAGATAGTGTCGAAAACGCATTTTTTGAGAAGTTAAGCACTGTAGCGCGCAAACCTATATATACAGCCAATATGATGAAAAAAGGCACCAGGGCAAGCAGCGCTTTTTTGGCCTTCCCATCGCCTTTTTCTGAAACGGCATATATACATAACAGGATAAGGAAGGGCGTGATCGCTGCGGCTTCTTTTGAAAGGAGCGCGAGGATAAAGGATATTAAAGAAAGCGAATATGTAAGCAGGTTGCCCGGGCCTTTTATATGTTTCAGGAACAATGCTATTGCCATTAGGGCGAAAAAGGCGTACATGGGATCAGCCCTGCCGGCTATGTAAGTCACTGCCTGGGTCTGGACAGGGTGCAGGGCAAAGAGCAGTCCCGCTGCGCCGGCCACATAAATATTCCTGGATATCATAAAGATAAGGATACAGGCTAAGACGGCAACGCCCGCATGCAACGATGTATTTGTTACATGGAAGGCAAAGGGCTTTCCTCCACCTGTTTTATAATCGGCTATGTTAAGCAGCGAATAGAGGGGACGGTAAAAATTATTACTTTTCCCGCCTAAGTATCCCATGTTGTGGGAAAACAGGCCGCGCCACTGGGAGAAATCATGGACGGATGCGTCATTTACTATGAAGTGGTGGTCATCCCAGACGAACTCATTATTCATTGAGCTGGAATAAAAAAGAAAGGTAAAAAAGATGATAATGACAGCGGCTAATAGCAGGTTACGCATAGGAAAAGTATAGCACAAGGCCGAGAAAAAAGTCAGGAAAAAAGGGGATCAAGCCATTCATAATAGCCCCGGCCTTATGTATACTTATATTGTGTTAAAAGGAGGTTAATATGGCAAAAAAAGTAATGATCATAGACGATGATAAGATATTTTTGGAGGAATTCACCGAAATGCTGAAGACAGCCGATTATGATGTCATATCTACAGACGATAGCACTGCCGCTGTAAAGATCGCCAGGAAGCAAAAACCCGATGTTATCCTTCTTGACCATATAATGAAGCCAAAAAGGGGGTTCCAGATATCCTATGAATTAAAGAATTACCCCGAGACTGCCCAGATCCCGATCATCATGATAACCGGTAAGGAGCTTTGGGGCGGCCAGCATTTCCTCATGGATTACTGCGGAATAAAGAGGTGCCTTAGTAAACCCTTTTATCCGCTTGACGCGTTTTCCGCAATAGAAGCCGCTTGAGACTTGCCTATACTAATGAATAGATGCTATAATACGCCGTAAAGGAGGGTCGTGATGAGAAAGACAGTCCCTTTAGATACGGCATACAGGCTCATAGGGCCAGGTCCTGTCGTGCTTGTAAGTTCTATTTATAATAAACGCGCAGGCTTAACTCCTATTGCCTGGAATATGCCTGTTTCCGATGATCCGCCGGTAGTCGCGCTTGAGATATGGGAAAAACACTTTATATATAAGGCCATACTCCAGACGGGGGATTTTGTAATAAATATACCGTCAAGCGATATGGCTGAGATGGTCCGTAAGCTCGGAAGCGTTTCCGGAGCAAAGGTGGATAAATTCAAGGAATATGGCCTTGTTAAGGAAAGATCCGAAAAGGTCAAATCTCCCAGCCTGAGATCCGCAATAGGGATCCTCGAATGCAAACTTCGTAAAGACGACCGCCTGCTGAAAAAATATAATATAGTCATAGGCGACGTTGTCCACGCCGAAGCCGATAACACCGTATTTACCGACAGGTGGTGCCCTGAAAAACCGGGGCCTAAGATAATGCATCATCTGGGCGGTAAAATATTCAGCATGCCGGATAAAAGGCTGGTTTAGGTATGTTAAGTATAAGTTAATATTTATTAAAAATGTTAATTTATACTTGACACCTCCAGTTTCGTGGTGTATACTTATTTGTGGAGGCAAAAAAGATGAACATCATAGGCGTAAACATAAAGAGGACAAGGGAAGACCAGAACATTACGCTGAGGGGCCTTGCAAAAAAACTTGGCATAAGCGCGAGTTTTCTGTCGCAGGTCGAGAGTGGTAAGGCTTCACCATCGCTTGCGACTTTAAAAAGCATATCGGACTCACTTTCTACCACTATCGGCAACCTGATAGGCGAAGGGCATAAAGTAGAGGATAACCCGGTTATCAAAGCGAGCGAAAGGAAATACGTACAGGAGATCAGCAAGGGCATAAACATGTATCTCCTGACCTCTCGCGATCCCAATAAGCAGATGGAGCCGCTTTTGTTCAAGCTTAAAGAGGGCGCCACTTCAGGGCATTCTTCGTATAAACATTTTGGGCAGGAGTTCGTCCTGGTGTTGAAAGGCGCGGTGCAGATAACTCTTAATGACGCCAGTTACCTGCTTAAAAAAGGGGACAGTATCTATTTCAATTCCAATGTCCCGCATGCGTTCAAGAATGCCGGATCGGAAGAAGCTGAAGCGGTATGGGTCGTAACGCCGCCGACCTTCTAAGGAGTAATTTTTTTTCTGAAAAGCGTTAACTATTAGTTAATGCTGTTAACTATAAAATAACGGAGGTGCGCCATGAAAGAATTAATAATGTCAAAAGCCAAAGGGTTGATGACACCATTGGACAGGTTTTATTCTAAGGTCTCGGATTTTGAGCTTAATAACGAGAGCCTTAGCGGTTTTACGGACCTTGTGTCGTTCCATATGAAGGAATTGGGGTTCGATATGGTTACCAGGGACAAGGCAGGTAACATCATAGGGGTGATAAAGGGCTATTCGGATAAGGAACCGCTTGTGATGATATCCCACACGGATATTATTACGCCGTCCCAGCAGAAACTCGAAAATATAGAGGGTAGCGGCGTAGTTAATTTTAAGGCAGGCATTGTCTCAAGCCTTTATGCCGGCGCTTTGATAAAGAGGAGCCTTTTGCCGTTAGGAGGGGACCTTATAATATGCTGCGTACCAAGAATGGGGGCGTGCGATCTCGGGATAAAATACCTCTTCGACTATTATTTAAAGCCCCAGCTGAAAAAAATAAAAGGGATAATCCTCAGCGAGCCGACGGATTTTAACGTAAATCTCGGGCATAAAGGCAGGATGGAGTACGAGATAATAGTGAGGGGGAGGCTTAACAGGAATTTCCTGGAACATCGCGGCGTCAACATGCTTGGCGCGATGTTTCCCCTCATAAATGAACTCGAAAAAGCATCAAAGGAATTGCCCAGT
>CAZHPY010000087.1:0-5126 GCA_964534705.1 uncultured Planctomycetia bacterium
GCATGGTTAGCCCCATTAATATGAGGCTATTGGGGCTATGCGACATACAGATACCCGCCTAGTATAACAGTATATTGTAAACCCCAAATAACCAAATTCGGGGAATCCAATGACAGGACCCGCGATCAGTTAAGTGGAGACACAGAAAAGTTTTATGGGTTCTTGAGGAGAAAGGGTGGGTGCCTTTTTGTGCTTATAATGGTATAATGTTACTCTATATGTATGGTAAGAAATATAAAATAATATATGAGGACGAGTACCTGATCGTTGTAGATAAGCCCTCGGGGATGCTTGTTATACCTACGCCGAACAAGGAGACCAATACCCTTACAGACCTTCTCAATCGCGAACTGGATGAGCGCCATATAGAGGCGAACGCCCATCCCTGCCATCGTATAGACAGGGAGACGTCCGGCCTTATCATTTACGCGAAAGGGAAGAAGGCTCAGCAGTTGATGATGGAGGAATTCAGGAAAAAAACCGTAAAAAAGACCTATGTAGCTTTTGTCCATGGCGATGTCCGGAAAAAATTCGATACCATCGAGCGGGACATTTATAATAAGAGCAAGGGGCGGAAGGAAAACGCCGAAACCAAATATACGGTTATCGAAAAACGGAAAGACTTTACAATGATCGAAGCCATGCCTGTGACAGGCAGGACGAACCAGATACGCATTCATTTAAAATCGATCGGCCATCCGCTTGTCGGCGAAAGCGTTTATGCTTTTAGAAAAGATTTCGACCTGAAGTTCAAAAGAGCGGCGCTGCATGCGTCTTACCTGCGTTTTACGCATCCGGTAACTAAAGAAGTGATGGAGTTTAAGTCGCCGTTGCCTGAGGATATGAAAGCCTTATGGGAAAGAGAAGATTCATAGTTCATGTGGATATGGACGCATTTTTCGCCGCCATAGAACAGCGGGATAATACGGATCTGCAGGGCAAGCCTGTAGTTGTGGGATCCGATCCGAAGGGCGGTAAGGGGCGCGGCGTAGTATCGACATGTTCATATGAGGCCAGGAAATTCGGTATCCATTCCGCGATGCCCATATCGATAGCTTATCGTAAATGTCCGCATGCCGTATTTCTTCCTGTAGATATGGAAAAATACAGCTCTGTTTCCGCGCAAATACATAAAATATTCTATGATTTTACGCCTGATATCGAGCCTGTAAGTATAGATGAGGCTTTTTTGGATATAACCGGCAGCTGCCATCTTTTTGGGACGCCGCTTGAGACATGCATGTCAATAAAATCACGGGTAAAAAAAGAGACAGGCCTGACGGCGTCTGTAGGCCTTGCCCCGACAAAGATGGCCGCAAAGATAGCGTCCGACCTGAAGAAGCCGGATGGAATGGTAGAAGTGACCCCTGAAGGACTGCTCGAATTCCTGAGGCCTCTTGATATAAGGAAACTATGGGGTTTAGGCGAGAAAAGCGAGAAAACATTCCGGGATATAGGTATCAATACCATCGGTGATATAGCCGGGATCGATCCCGAACGCGCGCAGGCGCTGTTTGGCAAGAATGGTATCTATTTCTGGCAGTTAGCTAATGGCATAGATGAAAGAGAGATAGAAACTGCGCGGGAAGCAAGATCCATCAGCAATGAGTTCACTTTTGAACAGGATACGGATGATCAGGAAAAAATAAAAAGCGCGCTTCTTGCGCTTTGTGAAAAGGTATCCGACCGCTTAAGGAGCGAGATCCTGAAAGGCAGGACCATAACATTGAAGATACGCCTTCAGGGTTTCCTGACCTACACCCGGGCTTATACGATGGCCGACAGCACTAATCATGTGGACGACATTTATATGAACATAAAAGGCCTTTATGATAATTTCGACAGGGAGATGAAAAAGGTGCGCCTCATAGGAGTTAAGGTATCAAATTTATCGCCCGCCAATTTCAAGGATAGCCTTTTTGCTGAAAATGGCAGCGAAAAAAGCGAAAAGATCCACAAAGCGGTCGACGTCATAAAAGATAAATATGGGTCCGGGTCTATTTACAGGGCCGGCCAATCACGGATTTTGTAAAAACAGGAGGGTCAGATGAGCGGTATCTTTGGAGTGGTTTCAAAAGGCAACTGCGCCGATATCCTGCTTTATGGGACTGATTATCATTCGCATCTGGGTACGGAATTCGGCGGAATGGCCGTTTTTGATAAGGATTTCATACGGCACATACACAATATCAGCCAGTCACAATTTAAATCAAAGTTCTTTGAAGATTCAAGAAAGATGGCAGGGAACAAAGGCATAGGCGTAATAAGCGCCCTGGAAGAGCAGCCGATGTATTTGAATTGTAAATTCGGCCCATTTTGTATCGTAACAAATGGGTTTATTGAAAATAAAGAGCTGTTGGCCAGGGACTTGATGGGTAGAGGCCATTCTTTTACGGAAGTAAGCAAGGACGGTATAAATGCTACAGAGCTCATAGCAAAGCTTATCAGTGAGGGTAAGGACCTTGTAGACGGCATAGAGAATATGTTCGATGTCATAGAGGGTTCATGCTCTCTGCTGGTTCTGACCAAAGAGGGTATTTACGCGGCCAGGGACAGGTTCGGCTATACGCCGCTTATAACGGGCAAAAAAAGCGACGCTTGGGCAGTTACTTCAGAGACCAGCGCTTTTCCTAACAGCGATTTTGAGGTAGTCAAATATCTTGAGCCGGGCGAGATCGTTATGTTGACCGACAAAGGAATAGCGCAGGCCAGGAAAGGCCGTTCTGCCAACCAGATATGTACGTTCCTGTGGATATATACCGGATTTCCGGCATCGGATTATGAAGGCATAAACACGGAAATAGTAAGAGAAAAATGCGGCCGTTGCCTTGCAAAGCATGACAAGGATATAAAAGTGGACGTCGTAACGGGAGTCCCGGATTCGGGCCTGGCGCATGCCATTGGCTACGCCATGGAGTCGGGCAAACCTTTCAGGCGTCCTCTTGTAAAATATACCCCCGGCTACGGCAGGAGCTATACGCCGCCATCGCAGGAGACGCGGGACCTGATAGCCAAGATGAAGCTTATCGCGATAAAAGAAATAATAGAAGGGAACAGCATCATAGTGTGCGAAGATTCGATAGTCAGGGGCACACAGCTGAAAAATTTCACAATAAAGAAATTATGGGATGGGAAAGCAAAAGAAATACATGTAAGGCCCGCCTGTCCGCCTCTCATGTTTCCCTGTAAATTTAACTTCTCTACAAGAAGCATCAATGAGCTTGCCGCGAGGCGCGCGATAAGGTACCTTGAGGGAAAAGACATAGAAGATGTTTCCGAGTATACGGATCACAGATCGGCGAAGTACAAAAAGATGGTCGATTGGATAGCTAAAGACCTCGAAGTGACCACATTAAGGTACCAGACCGTGGAAGACATGGTTAAATCCATAGGTTTACCTAAAGAGAAACTTTGTCTCTACTGCTGGACGGGCGAGTGTCCGAACAAAAAGAAGAATGGTTACAGGGCAAAGGCCAGAAAAACCGATAAAAGAGAAACCGTTTCAGTGAGGTAATGTGTTTAACATACATACTGTGGTTATCGGAGGCGGAGCAGCGGGAATAACGGCTGCTATAAGTTCAAAACGCAAGGGGTTCCCAGCGGTGATCTGCGAAAAGATGCCTGTTATGGGAAAGAAGATCCTTGCTTCCGGCAACGGCCGGTGCAATCTTCTCAATGAAGATCTGAGAGCGCTGTTTTATAACAGCTCCGCGCAAGCATTGACCAAAACCGTATTTGCAAGGTATGGGAAAGAAAAGATACTCACTTTCTTTAAGGAGCTTGGGCTTGAAACGTATTCGGAAGAGGGGCGTGTTTTCCCGGTAACAAACCAGTCATCTACTGTATTGAAGGTCCTTGAAATGGAGCTTAACAGGCTGGCGGTCCCGATGGAATACAATTTTTCTGTGGCCGGCATATCTTATGAGAAGGGAAGATTTTTGGTACGGCAGAAACAGGGTAAGGCCATACAATGTGAAAAAGTTATCATTGCCGGCGGAGGTAAATCGTATCCTGCCCTGGGTTCGGACGGGAGTTGCTATGAATTGGCGAGAAAATTGGGCCATGAAATAATCGAACCTGTCCCGGCAGCCGTTCCGCTGGACGTGAAAGACAGGCTATGCCATCTTTTGCAGGGACAGAAAATACCGGCAAAGGTACGGGCCATTGCCGATGGAAATACAATATCAGAAGCAATGGGCGACCTGCTTTTTACTAAATATGGTTTGTCCGGTACGGCCGTGATCGATTCAAGTGAGGCCATATCGATCGCAGTCAACAGGGGTAATAATAAAAATGTATGTATATCAGTTGATATGGCCCCCTTTATTGAAACAGGCGCATTAGAGAAAAGGATAATGGAAAGGATGAAAAAAGGGATCAGTGTTGAAGACCTGATGGTAGGGATACTGCCCAATAAATTCGGCCGTGCCCTTAAGGAAGAAATAGACAAGCGTAGCCCGGAAGAAATAGCAAGGCTCTTAAAGAACAGGATGTTCAAAGTCCTGGGGACAAGAGGGTGGAATGAGGCCGAATTTACGTCCGGAGGCGTCGATTTAAAACAAGTCAATGAAACCACCCTGGAATCCAGGCTTGTGAAAGGGCTTTATTTTGCCGGCGAGGTTTTGGATGTTTGCGGCAGCCGCGGCGGGTATAACCTTGCATGGGCATGGGCATCGGGCTTTGTAGCAGGTGGGTTATGACCATTTACGATATAGCAGTCATCGGAGCAGGCCCCGCAGGGATGATGGCCGCGATAAAGGCCGGGCAGCTTAATAAAAGGGTCGTATTAATAGAGAAGAATGACTTACTTGGAAAAAAAATATTGATCACCGGCAAAGGAAGATGCAACATCACGAATAGCGCAAAGCTCGACCTGTTCATGGAAAAATTCGGGAAATCGGGACAATTTCTAAGGACGGCGTTTTCCTCTTTTTCAAATGAAGATCTTATGGAATTCTTCCGGTCAAAAGGGCTTGAATTGAAAATAGAGAGGCAAGGGCGTGTCTTTCCTCTTACTGATAGCGCGAAATCCGTAACACATATCCTATCGGAGTATCTGGCGGAAAATAAAGTTGAAATAAAATATAAGAGTGCTGTTAAGGAGATCAAAAAAGAAGACGGTTATT
>CAZHPY010000088.1:0-4743 GCA_964534705.1 uncultured Planctomycetia bacterium
AGAAAGAGACAAAAGGGATAAGCGGCATCTATGATATAAGGATGTTCGGACTCATCGCCCCGAGGGATATTATTTATAAGAATATAGATAGTAGGGTTGACGATATGATAAGGGCCGGAGCCCTTAAAGAAGCAAAAAAAATATGTAAAAAGAAATTAAGTAAAACCGCTAAGGCGATAATAGGGCTTAAGGAATTTTCAGCCTTTTTAGGCGGCGAATATGATCTCAATACGGCCGCGGAGCACATGAAGAGAAATACGCGGCGTTTTGCCAAGCGACAACTGACCTGGTTCAGGTCGGATAAGCGGATCAGATGGTTTGATGTCAGCGAAATTAGCGGGGCAGAGGTTATCAGGATGATAACGAAAGAGATGAAAGATGGAACGCGCAATAACAGTCACAGTTGACCTGGGAAAACGGGAAGAATGGACCGCTGAAGAGAGGTCCACAGAGCTCAGAGAGCTGGCGTTTTCTGCCGGGGCAACAGTAATAGAGGAACTTATAGTCAGGCGGGAAAAGATAGAACCGGCCTCTTATATAGGTAAGGGTAAGGTCGAGGAGATCGCCCAGGCCTGTGCCGAAAAAAATATCAGTGTTGTCATATTCAATAACGACCTGAGCGGTACACAACAAAGGAACCTAGAAGATGCGGTGAAAAGAAAGGTCATAGACAGGACGCAGGTCATTCTTGATATCTTTGCCAGAAGGGCGCATTCCAATGAAGGTAAGGCGCAGGTGGAACTTGCGCAGTTAATGTATCTTTTACCGCGACTGACAGGAAAGGGCATACATCTGTCGCGATTAGGGGGCGGTATAGGGACCAGGGGCCCTGGAGAAAAAAAGCTGGAAGTCGACAGGAGGCGCATAAGAGCGAGGATCGCGCGCCTGGAGCGCGAGCTCGATGACCTCATGAAACGCCGCGCTATGATGAGGAAGAAGAGGGAAAGGTTCTCTCTCCCAACAGTTGCTATCATAGGGTATACGAACGTGGGCAAATCCACGCTTTTGAACGCGCTTACCAATTCAGATGTAATGGTGCAGAATAAGCTTTTTTCTACCCTTGACCCTACAGTGCGCCAGTTTATCTTACCCGATAAGAAAAAGATCCTGTTTATCGATACGGTCGGTTTTATAGATGATCTTCCACATCATCTCGTGGAGGCATTCAAGGCAACGCTTGAAGAAGTAGTTGAAGCGGACATCCTTTTGCACGTTATCGATATAAGCCATAAAAAAGCAAAGGAGCAGTCTGACGCCGTATATGGAGTGCTGGATGAGATCGGAGCAAAAGGCAAGACCATTATTACGGCCCTGAATAAGACGGATAAAGTAGAGAACCCTGTTGTCGTAGAAAAGGCAAGGGTCTATTTTTCCGGCGCCATACCCATATCCGCCGTAAAAAAAGAAGGCTTCCGCGAGCTGTCGGAAACTATAACGCAGGCCCTGATAAAAAATATTGACAAATAATCCATTTATGCTAAACTGCTATATTAGCACTCTTTGATAAAGAGTGCTAATTTATCTGCGACAAAGAGGATGCGTATATGCCTGAAAATACGAAAAAAAGAGAAGCGGCGGTATTAGAGATAATAGTAAGGACCTATACCGAGTCGGCCGAACCGGTGGGCTCGCGGTTCGTCGCGCGTAAACTTGGCCTGTCCAGCGCAACGATACGTAATGTAATGAGCGACCTGGAAGAAGAAGGTTTCCTTATGCATCCCCATACTTCAGCGGGCAGGATACCCACGGACAAGGGCTATCGTTTTTATGTCAATAGCCTTATGCATAAACGCAGCCTGAACGACAGCATAATCCATATGGTTGAGGAGCAGTATCATCAGAAGATAAGGTCTCTTGAGGACGTCCTGGAAAAAACCTCGCACCTTATGTCGAGCCTGACGAGTTACGTCGGGGTCACCCTCATGCCGGATATAGAAAAGGTCTATCTTGACGGCGCCAGCCATCTTATAGAACAGCCCGAATTTCACGACATAAAGAAGCTCCATACGCTTTTCAGGTGCCTGGAAGATAAGGTGGCTATTTTAAGGTTGCTTTGCGATGAAGCCGAAGATGACAGCCTGACCATCCACATAGGTAAGGAAAATAAGTCGCAGTATTTGTCCGAATGCAGTATTGTCACGCGCGGCTACAAGGTAAAAGGCAAAAAAAGCGGCAAATTAGGCGTAATAGGCCCAAAAAGAATGGTGTATGAAAAGGTAGTGCCGATGGTTGAATTATTGGCGGATACCCTGTCCACTATTTTAGATGATACGGAACAGTAGGCGTTATGGCGGAAAAAAATACGAATAAAAATAACAATAAGCCGTTACTTGAAGAAATGGTAACGATCCCAAAGAAAGAATATGAAGCCCTTAAGGCAAAAGAGGGCGAAAGCGGCGCATATTATGATAAATACGTAAGAGCCCACGCGGAATTCGAGAACGCAAGGAAACGCATAGAAAAAGAAAAGGGTGACCTGCTCAAATATGCCAACGAAGGTTTTATTGTCGATCTGCTGCCCATAATAGATATGCTTGAAATATCGGAAAAACATATAAAGGAGGCCAAGGATTTTAAGGCGGTGCGCGAAGGCGTAGATATGATACATGTCCAGATCCAGAAGTTCCTTAAAGATATAGGCGTTGAAAAGATCAAAAGCGTAGGCGAAAAGTTCGATCCTAATTTTCATGAAGCAATAGAAACGGCTGATATCAAAGATAAAGAAGAAGGGCTGGTAGTCGAAGAATTAAAATCGGGTTATACATTTAACGGCAGGCTGTTAAGGCCTGCATCGGTAAAGATCGTAAAACATGGAGGTTGAATATGGCTAAAATAATAGGTATAGACTTGGGGACATCAAATTCGGCTGCGGCTTACATGGAAGCGGGCCGGCCGATGATAATTCCCTCCGCGGAAGGCGCGGGAGTAGCAAGCGGCAAGGCTTTTCCATCATTTGTCGCATTTACAAAAGATGGGCAAAGGTTAGTCGGTGAACCTGCCAAGAGGCAGGCATCGATAAATCCAGAAGGAACAATATTTGCGGCTAAGAGGAAGATGGGCACCGATCATAAATATAAGGTATATGGTAAGGAATATACGCCCCAGCAGATATCCGCATTCATATTGCAGAAAATAAAACAGGATGCTGAGGCATACCTTGGCGATACCGTCAATGAGGCAGTTATAACATGCCCGGCCTATTTTAACGATAATCAGAGGCAGGCAACCAAAGATGCCGGTGAGATCGCAGGATTAAAGGTATTAAGGATAATAAACGAGCCGACAGCGGCATGCCTTGCATACGGCCTTGATAAGGCAGGAAAAGAACAGAAGATAATGGTCTTTGACCTGGGCGGTGGAACCCTCGACGTTACGGTCCTTGAAATGGGATGGGACGATGAACATAAGGCGGCCACATTCGAGGTCATATCGACAAGCGGCGACACCCAGCTTGGCGGCACCGATATGGATAATACTCTGGTAGATTATGTCGCGAAAGAATTCAAAAAAGATACGGGCATAGACCTTAAGAACGACAAGATGGCTATGCAGAGAGTAAGGGAAGCCGCTGAAAAAGCGAAAGTGGAATTGTCGAGTACCATGTCAACGGATATTAATCTTCCGTTCATCACGGCAGACCAGACAGGCCCGAAACATATGACCATGACGCTAAACAGGGCAAAACTCGAAGAGCTCATTTCTCCGATCATCGACAGATGCAAACATCCGATGGAACTGGCCTTGTCCGATGCTAAGATAACCGCGAAAAACGTCGACAAGGTCATTCTTGTCGGCGGGCCTACAAGAATGCCGATCGTCCAGAAGTTCGTGGAAGACTATGTCGGCAAGAAGATAGAGCGCGGTGTCGATCCGATGGAGTGCGTAGCTTTAGGGGCAGCTATCCAGGCCGCCATCATTAAGGGCGACACAAAGGATGTCCTGTTGCTGGACGTTACTCCTTTATCCCTGGGCATCGAAACCCTGGGAGGTGTATGTACGCGCCTTATCGAGAGGAACACAACTATTCCCACCCAGAAAAAACAGATATTTTCTACTGCAGCGGATAATCAGACAGCCGTTACTATCAGGGTGCTCCAGGGTGAACGTAAAATGGCTGATGATAATGTTGAGCTTGGAAGATTTGACCTGATGGGAATTCCGCCCGCGCCAAGAGGCATACCGCAAGTAGAAGTTTCATTTGATATCAACCAGGACGGCATAGTGCATGTAGGGGCGAAGGATCTTGGCACAGGGAAGGAGCAGTCGATAAAGATAACCGCATCGACGAAACTTTCAAAAGAAGAGATAGACAAGTTCGTCAAGCAGGCTGAAAAATTCGCGTCCGAAGATGAGAAGAGGAAAGAACAGGTCGAGACGATCAATCAGGCCGATACCCTTGTATACGCGACGGAAAAGTCGTTGAAAGAGTACGGCGAGAAGGTGAGCCAGGGCGAACGAGCTGATATAGAGGCAAAGATCAACGACCTTAAGCAGGCGATGAAGGACAAAAATATCGATAGCGTAAAAAGAGGCATGGAAGAGCTCACGAAGGTATCGCATAAGCTAGCTGAAGAGATATATAAGAAGGCGGCTGAAGCGCAAAAAGGCCAGGGCGCAGGCCAGCAGCAAGGGCCCGGCGAAGAGCCACAGACCGAAGATGAGAGCGCCGGCAAGAAGAAGGACGACGTCATCGACGCAGAGTTTACGTCCGAGGATGACGGGCAGGGGCGGAAGAAATAGTTG
>CAZHPY010000088.1:4753-5113 GCA_964534705.1 uncultured Planctomycetia bacterium
GTTGGGTGTGTTTGGGTGTGGTTGGGGTGTGTTGGGTGTGTTTGGTTGTTGTGTGAGGATGATGGGAAGAAGAAATAGTTGAGAGTTGGGAGTTGGAGACAAAGAGACAACTGCAGTCAGTAGACAGTTGAAGACAAGAGACAAGTAAGAGCGTAATGCACGCGTTTCGTTGGGCGTACTGCGTAGGACGTGAAAGAAGCTGATGCCGCTTTAAGGCTGGACCCCACAAGGCCCGCCTGTGACAGAGAGGATTTACAAAGGGTGTCCCTTTGGGGAACGTCCCCAAAAAACTGATGCGGCAGAGCAGAAATTTTTTGGGTGACGCTGTGAAAACCTTTTTAAAGTATGGGGCGAGCTAAT
>CAZHPY010000089.1:0-5043 GCA_964534705.1 uncultured Planctomycetia bacterium
ATGCGGGTGGCATTGGGTAGCAGGAATTTTTTGGGTGACGCTGTGAAAACCTTTTCGAAGTATGGGGCGAGCTAATGGGATGGGGGTGCCGCCGCTTAGGATTATGAGATTATCGCTTATACAGTTTATCTTATAGTAGGGGATGGAGCTAATCCTGGCGGCATATAGATACCCCGCCTATAAAAACAGTCTATTGTAAACCCCATTGCGAGCCCCTAGAAAGAAAAGGTTGAACAGCGGCAGGACCCAAAAAATTTAGTTAGCCGGTATGTGGCCAAGTCAGAGCAGGAGGCTAAGATTTCTCTGCAGTAAGATGGTAAATTATTATTTTATAGGGTATAATTTACATATAATAAGCATATTAATAGGATGCGCAGGGGAAAGTATGTCCGAATTACGTTATAATATAATAAATAGGGAATGGGTGGTCATATCGACTGAGAGGGCAAAGCGGCCGCTTGATTTTAAAAAGCCGCAGAAAGACGTTAAGCCCTTGCCCGCATACAGGCAGGATTGTCCTTTTTGTCCGGGGAATGAAGGCAACCTTTCCGACGAGACCTTTCGCCTTGGCGACGAGCGGGCATGGAAGACAAGAGTTATAACAAATAAATTTCCCGCCCTCTCCCCGCAGGAAAAATTGACAAGGAATAACAATGGTATATACCATTCTATATCAGGCTACGGCAATGCCGAGGTCATAATAGAAAGCCCAAAACACGATCTTTGCGTAGCTACCATGTCAGACGCGGAAGTCAAAGACATAATACTGACTTACAGGAGCCGTTATCAGTCTATCCAAAAACAGGATGGTGTCGAGGCCATTATAATATTCAGGAACCATGGCCCTGCCGCAGGAACAAGCCTTGAGCATCCTCATTCCCAGCTTATAGCGACCCCTATAGTCCCTCCGCAGCTAAGGAACAGGATGGAAAGCGCCGTGCGTTTTTTTGACACGACCGGTAAATGTATCTTCTGCGCTACCCTCGAAGAGGAACTGGCATCGAAAAAACGGGTAGTGGCTGAGAACGAAGGATTCGTATCTTTTATCCCTTATGCCGGAGCAGCCCCTTTTGTGACCTGGATATTTCCCAAAAAACATGCCTCATCATTCGGTTATATAGACGATACCGAAGCCGGGGCCCTGGCGCATATTTTAAGATCGACGCTATCCAGGCTTTATATCGGATTGAATAATCCGGATTTTAATTATACGATCCGTTCCATCCCGGTAAAAGAAGATGGAAAGGATTATTTTCACTGGTATTTGACCATAGTCCCGAGGATCTCCCAGCCCGCCGGATTCGAGCTGGGGAGCGGGATATTCATAAATACATCTTTACCTGAAGAAAGCGCGGAATTCTTAAGGCAGGTAAAGGTCACGTAATATATACTTTTTTAAAAGAGACATAATGAAAGAACTTTTTAGGGCGAAGACACTCATATTTTCAGCGCTCTCTTTGTCTCTCCTGATGCTCCCAGTCCAGATATCCTGCGAAGAAGAAATAATATCCGGGAATAAACACGTGCTTTCCCTCACGGATACCATGGATCTTGCCTTAAAGAACAACAAAGATATACAGATCCAGGAGCAGGAGATCGCGGTTGCGCGCGCGAACATACAGGCGGCGCAGAGCAGGTTTTTCCCGGCTTTCGGCATGGGATACAGTTATAGTTATTCCGATGCCTTCCTGCCCACGACAAGCTTTGCCGTACCATCTTCGAAAAAAGATATCGGGCTTTTTATGGGTTACAAGAATGATAATCAAGCCAATATAACAGGCAACCAGATGATATATGACGGCGGCGCTAGCATAGCAAATCTTAAGCAGGCCAAGGTCAACCTGAAGATACAGGAAGAAACGCTGCGTTCAAGGACCCTGGAGATAGAATTTGAGGCAAAGAGGCTGTATTACGGGCTTCTCCTTGGCTATGAAACGCTGCGTATAACGCAGGATCTCGTTAACCAGTCGCAGGCCCATTATGAGAACGTAAAGGCCAGATTCGAGCAGGGAACGTCTTCGAAATTCGACGTCCTCCAGTCTAAGGTGCAGGTCTCATTATTGATACCGCAGCTTGTTAATGCCGAGAACTCGATAGAGTCGATAGCGGCTGACATAAAGAAACTTCTCTATCTTAACATGCAGGACAGGATCGAGCCCCTGGACAGGCTATCCTATGCCCCCATACAAATAAGAGAACTGCTGTTTTTGGATGAGGCCTACAAGAACAGTCCGCAGATGAAGCTCAAGGCATTGGGCGTTGACCTTGAAAAGTGGGCGATAGAAGAAGCAAAGAGCGGATGGTATCCGAACATAAACGCTAACATGAACTATCTTTACAGGTCGGATAATCTCAGGAACATGTTCAACGAAAGGCATGCGAACTTTATCGTAGGCGCTACAGGAACGGTATCCATATTTGACGGTATGGCGACAAAGGCAAAAGTTGATGGGGCAAAAGCGCGTTACGCGCAGGCAACATTAAGCAAGGAAAGTATCATTGAACAGATAGCCCGCGATATAAAACAGGGCTGCCTGGACCTGAGGGAGGCAAGCGCCGTATTCGCTTCGCAAAAGGATAATCTTGAAGAAGCAAAAGAAGCGCTAAAGATCTCTTATATAAGTTATGACAACGGCGTTGGGATAAATCTTGATGTAATAGATTCCCAGGCCGCGCTAGGGCAGGTTGAAAATAACCTTGCCTCAGCAATGTATGATTACCTTTTAGCCCAGGCATTCCTGGACAGGACCATGGGACGTGAATATTTCGGAAATATTCCTTCAAAGGAGGGACCTGATGATAAAAAAGAGTAGGATAATAATTCTTGTTGCTGTATTACTGATCGCGCTGGTTTCGACCTCCGTATTCATTATAAAAAACATGTTGCAGCCGCATAAATCCCTCAAAGTATCCGGCAACATTGAAGGCAACGATGTGCGCATATCGTTCAGGATCGGCGGGCAGATACAGGACCTGCTCGCGGACGAAGGTTCCAGCCTGCGGATAGGCCAGATAGTGGCCCGTCTTAATACCGATGAATTGACCAAGATACAAAAAGAGGCTGAAGCGCAGCTGAAAGCGGCTGAATTCCAATACAGGCTGTCGAAAGACGACTATATAAGGTTTGATAATCTCTATAAGGCGGGAGCGGTATCCCAGCAGAGAAGGGACCAGGCAAGGACGCAGGCTGACGCGGACTGGGCGAACGTCAAACAATTACGCGCATCCCTGGAACTTGCGAATACGAAATTAGGATGGGCGGAGTTGGCATCGCCCCTGAACGGCTACATACTTGTCAAAAGCGCTGAACAGGGTGAAAACGTCCAGGTCGGGGCGCCTGTGTTTACCGCAGTGGACCTCAACAACATCTGGGTCACGGCGTATATAAATGAAACAGACATTGGCAAGGTCAAATTAAACCAGCCTGCGACGGTCAAGATAGATTCTTTCCCCGGCAAAAGCTACAAGGGATGGGTTTCTTTTATATCGCAGCAGGAGGAGTTTACGCCCAAATACATACAGACTACCACCGAGAGGGTAAAACTTGTTTACAGGATAAAAGTGCGCTGCGATAACTCAAGCCTTGAATTAAAGCCGGGCATGCCGGCTGATGCATATATAACGGAATAAAATGCCTGCCATAAAGACGGTAAACTTAACGAGGAAATTCGGCGATCTTACCGCGGTAAATAATCTCAATATCGAAATACCGGAAGGCGAAATATTCGGCCTCGTCGGGCCCGACGGAGCCGGTAAGACCACCACCATGCGACTTTTGACCGGGATCCTGGACCCTACTTCAGGCGAAGCATGGGTATACAATAAGCATACCGTAAAGGAATCCGAAGTCCTGAAGGATAACATTGCCTATATGTCGCAGCGTTTCGGCCTGTATGAGGACCTGACAGTAATGGAGAACATAGATTTCTATGCCGATATATATTGTGTGAAATCAGGCAAAGAAAGGGACGAAAGGATAAAAAAATTACTGGCTTTCAGCGGCCTCACGCCGTTCAGGGATAGGCTGGCAGGAAAGCTGTCAGGCGGCATGAAACAAAAAGCCGGATTGGCATGCGCCCTTATCCACACGCCCAAGGTGCTTTTCCTTGATGAACCGACCAACGGGGTTGATCCGGTGTCCCGGAGGGATTTCTGGCAGATCCTTTACCAATTACTGAAAGAAAAGGTATCCATCCTTTTTTCGACTTCATATCTTGACGAAGCGGAGCGCTGCAAGAGAGTAGGGCTTATCCACAAAGGCAGGCTTTTAAGGTGCGATACGCCGGACGCCATAAAAGCGGAAAAAAATGCAAAGACACTGGAAGAGGCATTTATAGAAATAATAAAGGAATCCGGATCGTGAGTCCCGTTACATCTCATAAGAATAATGAAGTAACGGGCAAAATTATGAATAATTTGGAGATGTAACGGGATGAACGATACAGCGGTAAGCGTCCAAAAACTTGAAAAAAAATTCGGCGCTTTTACGGCCGTTAATAAGATAAATTTTGAAGTAAAGCGAGGGGAGATATTCGGTTTTCTCGGGCCGAACGGCGCAGGCAAGTCCACGACTATAAGGATGTTATGCGGTATCATAACTCCCACTTCAGGCGCAGGGCAGGTAGGCGGCTTTGACATAAACAGGGAACAGGAGAAGATAAAACAGCATATAGGGTACATGTCGCAGAAGTTCTCCCTATACGATGATCTTACGGTCGAAGAGAACATAAATTTTTATGCCGGTATCTATAAGCTGACGAGGAAAGAGAGGGAAGAGCGCAAAGAAGAGATAATAAAGCTTGCCGATATAGCGCCTCTCAGGCACAGCCTTACCAAGACGCTTTCCGGAGGATGGAAACAGCGCCTCGCGCTAGGCTGCTCACTTATCCATAAGCCCAATATAATTTTTCTCGACGAACCCACTTCAGGGGTAGACCCGATAACCAGGAATAATTTCTGGGGCATCATAAAATCCCTCGCGGGGAAAGGCGTGACCGTTTTTGTCACCACTCACTACATGGATGAAGCGGAGAATTGTGACCG
>CAZHPY010000090.1:0-4989 GCA_964534705.1 uncultured Planctomycetia bacterium
AAAAATTCTAAGCCGCGAACAAAAGACTTTGGGCTTGTAACAAGCTCTTGATTTTATACGCTTATGGAAGTGGCTCTGAGGGCGTAGAACATTTCGGACAACGCTTTGAGAGGGTCTGTTATGAAGGTGAAAAGGCCCTTGAATACTCTCTTTATATCATCGAACTTCGACTTCTCGCTTGGCCCATAACCTAATGCTACGAAGGAAGGCGCGTTACTAACCAGTGCGCGTAGAAGGTTCACAAGGTTTATCTCTCCGATCTTAGAATCCGTCTTTGCAAGTATATACGAAGGGCTATCCTTTGCATTCTTGCCCATGATATCACCTTCTATGCGACTAAAGACGCCTATACTGTCTGATATTGCAATAGCAACACTGGCATCAGGCCTGTTCAGCGCCTTTCTTATCTGTGT
This sequence comes from uncultured Planctomycetia bacterium, assembly GCA_964534705.1. Taxonomy (GTDB): domain Bacteria; phylum Omnitrophota; class Gorgyraeia; order 2-01-FULL-45-10; family 2-01-FULL-45-10; genus CAZHPY01. The sequence goes on from CAZHPY010000090.1 coordinate 414, forward strand.
CGTAATATTATTGTCCCCGGCTTTACGCGTTACAAATGTCGCTTTATATGTCTGCTCATACTCAGTCTTGATGCCGGGAGGTATTATGTCCTCCTCTGCATCCCTGAATATCACTACCTTAAGCAGGTCTTTTCCATATGCCGCTTTTAGTACGTCTTCTATATTCTTCCGCGCAGTAGGTTGGCGCAGCATCTTCGCATCAAATGCCAGCACACATAGCCCGTTACGCGCTTTAATACGTTTTATGATCTCTTCTATCAGAGATCCGCATAACATAAGCGACGTCCCGGAGGCGCGGAACTTCTCCTCCCAGAATTGCGCGGCCGCGACAGCCTCGTGCCTGGCCAGAATATCTTTTATTTCGGAAGGCGCTTTCCCGCGCAAATAATCAAGCATGTCATATCGCATGTTATCCATCTCTTTGGCGGCCGACTCACTAACGGACCTGTCCCGGCTCCTGTATCTTTCCAGGACCTTGACAAAAGACTCTACCCATTGCTCTGTATTTGAAGGGCCTATGCCCGATCTTGTATAACCGGCCGGTTTTATCGGAACGGACGTAGAAATTTCATTTACAAACGCATTCTCATCTAATATGAATTCCAGGTTCATGGAAACGGCTTCCGGCATGAAGTAATTTATTACGTCTACTATCCTTATAAGCTGCGGCCTGGAGAGATTGGATATATTATTTTCGTCCAGCCCTGCAAGATATGGCGACATCAAAAGCGCCTGCGCGCCCGCCTTTTCAGCTATCTTAGATACCTGAGTAACGGCATCAGGCGTTATCCTGCCTATATCGACTATGATGCGCGCAATAGCCTGGGGAGACTTGGATTCCAGTTCCAGCATCCCTTCCTTGCCGCCTTTACTCAACGCGATATATTCAACGCCGGCAACTTTAGGCATAGCGCTTATCTCATTTTCAACCGTAACTATCCCAATGCTTACTTTCCTTTGAGGCTCTGCCGCCCGTTCCATGGCAGCTGTGCCGGGAGGTATATTCGCCATACCTTTTCCCCTTGTTGCATAATTAAATGCCTGTTCCTTAGCTATCGTGTTTATGGTAAATATAGCCAGGTTTATAAGGCTGTGTATACCGACGGCTATGGCAACATTGTACAAAGGCGGCATGTTAAAGAACGGTAATGCTATACTTGCCGCCGACACGGCCCAGGCAGCCCATCGCTCTCCTTCGTGCTTTTTTATAAAATGATAAATAAATGGCAGCTGTGCCGCCGCCATCAATACGTTAAACATGCTTCCCAGCGGTATAACCCCCAGCACTCCAATCAACCCCAGGTGTAGCGATCCGCCTAAAAGCACGATCGCCGTAGGTATACCGACATATATCAATCTTTCCAATATCGGGGCCTTTAAAATATGTTCTACGACCTCTTCTCTTTTGTTCAACGACATTGGCCGCGGCATAGTGTCCGTAACGCCTTCCAGCCCTTTTACTATATCTTCTTCATGGCCATATTCCTTGTCTGCGCTGCTATACAGGCTCTTAAGGGCTTTGTGTGCATCTGTAAACTTGGGCCAATAATAAACGGCTTTTTTAAGCAGCTCTTTTTTCTCTGACATGTCCTGCGCGTTATCAGCCATCTCCTTGCATTCGATCGCTATCAGCGTCCTGGCTTCCGGGGTCAGGGACGGCTCTGCCGCTGAAAGCAGCCTGAATACATATTCGGCTTTTGGGATATCGGAATTCAACAGATGCAGTCGAAGTTTTGCAAAAAGTAACTCCGCTTTTTCTTTATCACCTGCCGGTGAAAGCTCTTTTAAGATCGTTAAAGCCTTGGAAGCCTGACCGGAACCCAGATATGCATAACTTAAAAGTATCTGTATAAATGCCTTAGTATCCGGATTCAGGTTTAATATAGGATCCGCACTGATCTTCCCGGCAAGCCTCCCTATAGAATCGTCGATATTAAATGCCGGAGGCTGCTGCATCGTGCGCAGGACAGGCAGTATATCCTTAAGCAGGACAAGGATATCCCTTGGGCTATCTCCTTTAACGGCATCTATTCTATATATGATCTCATTTGCGATAGCTGCCTTTTCGGCATTGATCGTCCCACGCAGGGCCGCCTTCAATAAAATAGAGAGGAGGACCACATCGTCCTGTTTTTGTACGGCGTTGGAAATGATCCGGCCGTTCTCACCCATAAATAGTTTATCTGGTTCGCCCCTGCCGTAGAAATCTGCTATATTTCTCAGCGCTTCCTCATTGGATGGGCCCAGGCTGATAGCGGCCTTAAGATATCCCTCCGTAGCATCGATAGCAAACTTCCTTTCATCCTTCCTGCCTTCATCCCAGGATGGAGCAGCGCGGCCTTGCAGTGCTACCGCGGCAACAAGAGCGAATTTGCCCTTATATTCCTTTTCCTTGTCTGTCTGCTCCGTAAAGTCCGCTAATACCCTGTCGGCTTCGCCTTTTATCTGCGCTACGGTCCTATTTTCCGCGGCGGCAAAAGAAAGTAAACTGGCTTTTGCCTTAAGGAACCGTGCAGCCTGTATCCGTTCGCCGTTCTTATCGCGCGCAACCATGAAACTGAGCAGTAGCTCTGCCTTGCCGTATCTGCCCTCATCAATAAGTCTTTCCGCTGCATTTAGCATTCCGGCAAACAGGATATTCTCGATCTCAGGCTTTACATCCTTCAACTCTTTCCCGGCGCTTCTTAAGATGGCGCCTGTTAATCTTGTAAATTCATTTTCATAGTCCTGGCGCGACCTGCCCGTCTCCCTCAGGCTGAACCATTCATCAAATATTCCCCTGCGTCTTTCATTTATATCCTGCAAAGTGGATGATAATGAACGCATAGAGTCATCTTGCAGCTGCCTGCGTTTCCTGCCGTCGCGGTCATTGGCTGTGTTAAACCCCCCATACCTGACGCTATAGTTTTCTCTTACAAAATAATCCAGGAAACTATCTATAATAGCGAGCGCCCTCTTGATAGCGTTTCTTTCCTGGGTAATCTGCGTTTTCTTCTCTTTATCCATCGCAAGAGCCTTATCCAGTATTGTAAGCGCATCTTCTAAGCGCCCTTCGATTATACTTTCCGTTGCTTCTTTTAGGAGACTATCTGCATCCTCTTGAGGGCTCGGGCCTCTATCCAGTGATTCAATAGCGGCCTTGGCGTCAGAATTATTTTCATTGAATTTAATGGCTTCTTCAAAATAGAGCTTTGCCATGTTAAATGCTTCTGTCGCACGATTCCTGTCAGGAGAAATCTCAGTAAAATACTTCATATTTTCCAGGGAAAGCCGGCCTAGCTCAGTCTTAATCGCTGAGATCCTGCTGCTGGTAGCTACCCATGTCCGCCCACGTCTTGCCTCGTTCATTTTTTTATACTGTTCTATCAGCATATCGCCCAGGGATTTTTCTTCTTCAATAAGTTTTTCGCGCAAACCTGATCTCTTATCTTCACCCACAGCAGCATTAATGGCCAATTTAAGCCTCGATATCTTCCATAAAATGGCATTTTCACGTCTTTTTACTTCGGTAGCCATAGAAGCCCTGATCCGCCGCCACAAACTTCCTGCATCCTTCTCATATGCCGCTGACAAAGCATTCATTGTTTCGGCGTCTTTTTTCAGCGCCGGATTATTCTTAATAGCTCTTTCATATAATATTACGGCCTTATGATAATCAGGGCTTGCCTTACTGACTTCGTTGGTGGCTTTGGCAATATCTATCGCGGCGCTGGTGATCCTGCGGGCTTGTATCCTTAGCATCCATCCTCGCGGATCCAGCTGCCTGTAAATATTTGCCAGTAATGAAGACATAATTTGCGTTTTTGCAAGCTCCTTCTCCTGCCTTAAGGCTTCTTTTACATAATAGCGCCTCTTTATCCTGTTTGTTTCGACTGTGCCTAAAAGCAGATTTGCGCGAGCCCTGGCGGACAGTTGGGATGAATCCATGAAAGGTTCTATTGAACTTTTCAGTTCTCTTAGCCATGCGATCGCTGCGTTATCCCGCCCCATCCTCATGTCAGCCAGGATATTCCAGTCCCCAGAGATCCTGTCGACCATTTCTTCAAGGACCTGGTGCTTTGTCTGGTCATTCAACGCTTTATCGGAAAGTATGCCGGTTAATAACGATCTCCCGGCGTCGTCAGGAGTTTTCAACGCAAACCGGATTATAGTTGCGAATTTCGTCTTATCGGTAATGAGGGGAATGGATTTTGTAGATACTGCCAATATTTTATTTCTAAGGGCTTCTGCTTCCCCGGCCGGAACGCCTGATCTTTCCAGGGCTTCTATGATATCCTGCAAAGTGCTGAATATACCGCCTGCTGCTGTTCTATCTTTATAAGTACTATTCAAATTTGTGCTGAATTTAATGGCTTTTGCTATGCGGTTTACCGCTGCCCCGATGCTGCCGCTCTTACCTTCCGCAAGCTGTATCTGGGCTGATAATATAAGGCGTTTTATTACAATGGCCATTCTATCCGCATCGCCTTCGGGCGGTTTAGTCAACTTTATCTTGTTTGAGAAAGCAGCGGCTTTTCTAAGGTTATTTTTACCATAATACAATTCGGCTAGCGCAAAATTAACTTCGTCGGTTAGA
>CAZHPY010000091.1:0-4820 GCA_964534705.1 uncultured Planctomycetia bacterium
CCATAATACATAATTACAAATATAAAAGATCTCTCATGTGGAAGTCATTCGGCATATCGTTTATATCGCAGATGCTGTTTTTCACAAGCCTGGGCATCGTGGCCCTCAGCATAGGCGCCAGGATACCCGTTAAGGACCTGTTCATAAAAGTGCCGATAATCAGCATGATGAGCCTGCTGCCTTCTATAAACGGCCTGGGGCTCCGCGAGGGGTCCACAGTCGCCTTATTCGGGCCTATGATAGGCACCGACAAAGCCTTTGCTGTAGGCATATTATGGTTTCTTGTCCTTTTGTGTATAAGCGTTATAGGCGGAGCAATATACGGTTTAAGCCCGCAATTTAAGGTGAAGCTGAAAGAGGTCGAGGAAGAGGAACTGTAAATGATAGATAAAGGATTGCTTGATATACTGGCTTGTCCGGCATGTAAAACAGCCGTAAAGCTTGAGGGCGACAGGATCGTATGCCTGACTTGCGGAAGGCGTTATCCGGTCAGGAACGATATCCCCGTAATGCTTATCGATGAAGCCGAGATGCCAGGAGAAAAGGGAGGTAAGGAATGAAGAACATACTAGTAATACACGGCCCGAACCTGAACCTTCTGGGACAGCGCGAAATAGACGTTTATGGTAAGGTCACGATAGACGACATAAACAATGACCTGAAAAAACTGGCAAAAACAAAGAAGGCTGTCCTGACGATAGTCCAATCCAATCATGAAGGCGAGATCGTGGAGCTTATAGGGAAGTCCAAAGGTAAATACGGCGCCATACTGATAAACCCTGCCGCTTATACGCATACAAGCGTTGCGATAAGGGACGCCATAAGCGCCGTCAACGTCCCGACTGTCGAGGTCCATCTTTCTAATATATACGCCAGGGAAGAATTTCGGAGAACGTCGCTGATCTCTGCTGTCGCAAAGGGGCAGATATGCGGTTTTGGTAAAATGAGCTACATCCTTGGCCTTGAAGCCGCGATATCGCTCATAGATAAAAAGTAATGTTCGACTACGGTAAAAGGTTAAAAAACCTGAAGGGGTTATTAAAAAAAGGTCCGGCCGGGTCATTGCTGGTCACCAATGAAAGCAATGTCACGTATTTAAGCGGGTTCACCGGTAATGATTCGTTGCTTTTAATAACTCCCGATTCGCAGTTCTTTCTCACAGATTCAAGGTATACGCAGGAGGCAAAAGAGACCGTAAAAGGTTTTACAGTCATCGAGGTCACGTCTTCGACTTATGAAGCCATAGGGACGATCGTCCGCGGGAACCGCATAAAAAAAATAGGCTTTGACCCGATGCACCTTCCATACGGAGTAGTAAAGAACCTTGAAAAACATACAGGCGGCGCCAGGCTGGCGCCGGTCAAGAACGTTATTGAGCGCTTAAGGGCCGTAAAAGACGCCGAAGAGATCGTCCGCATAGAAAGGTCCGTCAAGACAAATGCGGCCGTGCTTAAAAATATCGTCAGGGAAGTAAGGCCTGGGGCCACAGAAGAATATATAAACGGCCGCATCGAATGCGAGTTCATTAAAAACGGGGCAAGGGCCGGCTTCCAGACAATAGTAGCCTGCGGCAAGAACAGCGCAAAGCCGCATGCGCACCCGACGGCGGACAAGATCGCTAAAAATGATGCGGTCATGATAGATATGGGATGCAGGCTGGACATGTATAATTCCGACATGACCAGGATGGTGGTTATAGGCGAGGTCAGGCCAAAATTCAGGGAGATCTACGCAATAGTCAAAACCGCGCAGGAAAAAGCGCTGGAAAAGATCAAAAGCGGCAGGAAGATAGCGGAAGTGGATTCTGCCGGAAGACAATACATAGCTGATAAAGGATACGGAAAATTCTTTGGCCATTCCCTGGGGCACGGAATAGGCCTGGATGTTCATGAAGAACCAAGCGTTTCAGGCAGAAGCACCGATATACTGGCGCCGGGCATGGTATTTACCGTAGAACCGGCAATATATATACCCGGGTTCGGCGGGGTCAGGATCGAGGATATGGTCCTGGTGACTAAAACAGGGTACAAGATACTTACACGATAAAAAGTGAGGAGAATATGTACATAAAAGAGATCAAAGATATGATAAATCTTATGAATGAGAATGGCCTCGCGGAACTTGAGGTTGAAAAGGACGGTATGAGGATACGCCTGAAAAAATCAGGCGCCGGTTATGAAAAAGCGGTGGAATTTGTATCTCAGGCCGCTCCAGCCGTCCAGCATGTCCAGGAGGCTAAGCCGCAGCAGGCGCCAAAAACCAATACTATAGAGATAAAATCGCCCATGGTCGGCACGTTCTACCGGTCTCCTTCGCCGGAAGCCCCGTCTTATGTCAATGTAGGGGACAATATTGAGGTCGGGCAGGTCCTTTGCATAATAGAAGCGATGAAGCTCATGAATGAGATAAAGAGCGAAGTAAAGGGCAAGATCGTAGATATAAACGTCGAGAACGCTGAACCTGTGGAATTCGGCCACGTTTTATTTGCCGTAGAGCCGTCTTAAAAAACACTTAAGGGACTTATAAATATGTTCTCAAAAATATTGATCGCAAACAGGGGAGAAGTGGCGCTCAGGATAATACGCGCATGTAAAGAATTGGGCATACGGACCGTTGCCGTATATTCACAGGCCGACATCAATTCGCTCCATGTCCGATTTGCGGATGAAGCCATCTGCATAGGCAGCGCTCCCAGCTCTTCAAGTTATCTTAATATACCGAGCATAATAAGCGCGGCCGAAATAGCCGACGTAGAAGCCATACATCCGGGCTACGGCTTTCTCGCCGAGGACGACCACTTTGCCGAGATATGCGATTCCTGCAAGATCAAATTCATAGGGCCCACCCCGGAGAATATGCGCCTTATGGGCGACAAGATGGCCGCGAAAGATACAGCCAGGAAGGCAGGGGTTCCCATAGTGCCGGGCAGTAAGGCCATCGTAAAATCAAAAGAAGAAGCATTGAAGATAGCCAAGGAAATAGGCTATCCCGTGATCATAAAGGCCGCGGCCGGTGGCGGCGGAAAAGGCATGAGGGTCTGCCACAATGATGTCAGGCTCATCAGCGCCCTCCTGACAGCGCAACGCGAAGCAGAGGCGGCATTCGGAAATGCGGACGTATACATAGAGAAATATATCGAAAAGCCGCGGCACGTCGAGATACAGATACTTGGCGACAGCCATGGCCATGTCATCCACCTGGGGGAAAGGGACTGCACCATACAGAGACGGCACCAGAAGCTCATAGAAGAATCCCCGTCGCCTATACTGGATTCGAAATTGCGTAAAAAAATATCCGAGGCGGCCATAAAGTGCGCCAAGGCCATAAATTACGTTAATGCAGGCACCATTGAATTTCTCGTGGACGCGAGCGGTAAGTTTTATTTCATGGAAATGAATACCAGGATACAGGTCGAGCATCCCGTAACGGAAGCCGTTACAGGGTTGGACCTGGTCAAAGAACAGATAAGGATAGCCGCCGGTGAGAAGATCCCATATAAGCAGGAAGATATCAAGTTCACGGGCAGCGCAATAGAATGCAGGATAAACGCAGAAGATCCTGACAAGGATTTCATGCCGTCGCCTGGCAAGATCGGGATGCTGGACCTGCCTGGCGGCAGAGGCGTCCGGATCGATACGCACGTATATCAGGGATATGAAATACCACCGTATTACGATTCGATGATAGCCAAACTGATAGTGCATGGCAAGGACAGGAACGAGGCAATAACGATCTGCAGGCGCGCGCTGGATGAATTTATCGTCGAGCCGATAAAGACGACGATACCTTTCCATAAGAAAGTCATGAATAACCCCATGTTCATAAGGGGTAAGTACTCTACGGATTTTATAGAAAGACTTTTTGAAAAACCCGAAGCGACGTAGATAAGGAGACATTAACCATATGAAGCGTGATTCGAGCGACAGATACAGGACGACGGAACTCGGCATTGTGAAGATAAATAATAACGCTATCACCACGATCGCCTCTACGGCTGCGCTGGAAGTAAAAGGGGTTTCCAAGGTAGGCAGGGGGATCGGAAAAACCATTTACGAGATACTGATGCGGCGGGGCGGCAAGAACGGCGTCAAGGTGTATGCGTCGGAAAACGAATTAAGGCTCATACTGTATATAACCGTTGATTACGGGAATGACATAACCAGGGTGGCGGATGAGGTCCAGGAAAACGTCAAAACCGCTGTCGAGAAGATGACAGGGTTGGTCGTTTCGGCCATAGACGTAATTGTCGAGGGCGTCAAGGCGCCACAGGCCCTAGAGAATCGCCAGGATAGGAGGAAAATATGAGATTTATCGGAGGATTAACTTTATTCTTTTACACGCTTGTTTTTTTGCTGCTTGGCGGGTTTTTTATAATCATTGCGGCAAACATAATACCGTTCAACTCGATCATTGATACCTTTAACACTATCTACTCGAATACGGATGTAAGGCTGATACTGGGGATAACCGGCGGGCTGCTTATATTCATAAGCCTTGCGGTAGTACAGATAACGGTAGGCATTATACAGAAGGAAAAGACCATAGCGTTCGAAAATCCCGACGGGCAAGTCACTATTTCGCTGACCGCCATAGAGGACTTCATCAAAAAGTCCATGAAGCAGCTTCCTGAGGTCAAAGAGGCAAGGCCCAGCGTCCGCGCGAGCAAAAAAGGCATAACGATCATAAATAAGGTCGTGCTCTTCTCGGACACGAACATCCCGGAAACGACGGAAAAGATCCAGGGCATGCTAAAATCCCGCGTCCAGGATATGCTTGGAGTTGAAGAACCGGTCGAGATACAGGTAAACGTTACAAAAATA
>CAZHPY010000092.1:0-4818 GCA_964534705.1 uncultured Planctomycetia bacterium
CTAATAGCATTAGGTGGTTTGTGCGAACCCATAACTAAGGCTTAGGGTGGAGAGCCGCCGTCTGGGTTGGAAAAGAAGATTCTATGGGTTATTGAGGAGAAAAAGTGCAGCGAAAGGCGGCTACCGGAGTAACCGCCTTTCTATTGAATGGAAAAATTTTATGCTACAGTTTTACGACCATAGCGCGTGGAGGACATGCCTTAACGCAAAGTTCGCAGGCGATGCACTTTTCGGAATCGAACACGACTTTCATCGTGCTTTTATCTATATACAGCGCTTCTGTGGGACATACGGCTATACATGCCCCGCAATGCGTGCAGCGGTCTTCATCTCTCGTGACATCCTTGCTCAGCGGCTGTATATTTACGCCGAGCTCGGTCAGATATTTCACCCCTTGTGCGTAATTTTCCTTCTTGCCGGTAAGTTCCAGGACAAGGACGCCTTCTTCTTTAGGGCTTATCTTGGCCTGCAATATGTTGAAGACCAGGTCAAAATCTTTTACAAGCTTATAGACAACAGGCTTATCGAGTAATTTATGCGGAAATGTCAACACTATGCGCTTTGATACCATCTTATCCTCCTTATCGGACTATTTTGATGTCGCCCCATGTCCCCATCCTGTCCTTGACTATGATCAAAACCCCTTTTACTCCATCAATGGCTTTTGCTATGCCGATACCTTTTTCTATGTCATCCTTACTCTTTACGGCGTTTCCCGCGATCGTCGCAACGGCATCCGCAAGCGCGGTATTATCTGATAGTATGCACACTGCGTCGGCCACGCCAAAATTGAGGGAATGGCTCACCGTTCCGCTCGAAGTGCAGATACCGGTCCCGTTTTCATCCGGCCCCACTTCTACGGCGATCTTGCCGGTAAAAGGCGAACCTTCTCCGGCATAGATACCTACGCGCCTCGGGATCCCTGTCTTTATGAATATATCGCCGCCGTTTTCTACTATGACCTCTCCGGAAAATTGCAGCAGGTCCCTGCCGACAAATTCCGCTATCGCGCCGGCTATTGCGGCCATAGGCCCCACCCCCGCCTTAATCGCGGCTCCAGCCATCACCTTAACGATATCCGGAGCGCTGGCGCCCACTTCAACAGGCCCAAGGGACGTGTAAAAAGAACGGTCCTCTTTTATATATTCTTCTATCTCTTTTCTTAGATTTAGAACGCTGGCCCTGGCCTGCTTTTCCAGGTCTTTTTCGGCCAGGATCAAAAGGTCTGTATGCGACTCTTTTACCTCAAACTTTACAAGGTCGCCGCTTTGGACCCATGACCTGTATTCACGTTCCTTATACATATATTAGCATATCCTCGGCAATTGTTCACCCGATAACATCCCTAATATCCTTTTACCGCCCGATAACGTATTAATAAAAACCTTGCCCGGGCCTTCTTCCGTTATACGGCCTATTACTTTCGCGGATCTTCCCAGGGGATCGCTCCTGATGGCAGACATTATCTTTTTTTCATCTTCCTTTGCGGCGATCATGAGAAAAACGCCTTCACATGCAAGGTACAGCGGATCGAAACCGAGTAATTCACACGCATCCTTCACGCCCTCGCTTACAGGCAGGTGTTTTTCGTCAAGCGCGATGCCGAATTTCTTACCGTTGCATATCTCGTTCAGCGTTGTAGCAACACCGCCTCTGGTAGGATCCCTCATGAACCTTACCTTATCAGATACCTTAAGCGCCTTGTTTATGACCTCATTTAACGGCGCGGAATCGCTCAATACCCTGGAGGTAAATAAGACCCCTTCCCTTTTCGACAGCACGCTTATTGCGTGCTCACCGATAAAGCCGCTTACGACTACGATATCGCCCGGCGTTATCGAATCGACTGAAAGGCCCGGATAATAGACCTCTCCTATACCGCTCGTATTTATGAATATCTTATCGCATGAACCTTTTTCGACCACCTTTGTATCACCGGTGACTATCTCGACCCCGGCACGGGCAGCAGCTGCCTTGATCGACCTTACTATCTTTTCCAATACCGGCTTATCAAGCCCTTCTTCTATGACTAAACCCAGCGACATGAACAGCGGTCTTGCGCCACAGACGGAAAGGTCGTTGACGGTACCGTTAACAGACAGGCAACCGATGTCCCCTCCCGGGAAAAATATGGGATCCACTACATACGAATCAGTCGTAAAAGCTACCTGCTTATTTCCTATTTCCAGGATGGCAGAATCATTCTTCTTTTTAAGCGCCTGGCTATTGAATTCTTTTATAAACATAGAGTCTATAAGATCATGCATCTGCGTCCCGCCGCTACCATGTGACAACAATATCTTTTCCATACTTATACTCCCAACTCCTGGCTACCCACTCCATACCTATAATACGCCGCGCACGTGCCCTCGCCGGAAACCATGCATGCGCCTATCGGGTTATCAGGCGTACATTTTTTTGCAAAGAACGGGCACTCGAGGGGCGTTTTTAACCCTTTTAAAACATGGCCGCAAAGGCACCTTGCGTTATTTTTAGGCTTTTTTATATCCGGGTCGAACTTAAATCCGGCATCGAATCCTTTATATGTATTTTTTATCTTAAGACCGCTGTTCTTCACATTGCCGAGGCCGCGCCAGGCTGATGATGTTTTTTCGAAAACATCATCTATGCTTTTCCTCGCCAATGGGTTCCCGTTCCGGCTTATGACCCTGTTATATTGTATCTGCAGCGCCGGCTTGTCCTGTTTGATCAGCATCAGGATGGACTGGAGGATATCTACAGGTTCAAAACCTGAGATCACGCACCTTTTTTTATACCCGGCGCTAAGGAACCTGTAAGGCTCAAGGCCTATTATAGCGCTGACATGCCCCGGAAGCAAAAAGGCGTCCACTTTTATCGAACTGTCAATGACAAGCATCTTTAAGACTTCGGGCATGGTCTTGTGGCCGCATAAGACAGAGTAATTTTTAATGCCACTTTTTTTGGCCATTATAAGGGACTGGGCTACCGTAGGAGCAGTGGTCTCGAAACCTATCCCTAAAAATACGATCTCTTTTCCGGGATGCTTTTCGGCGATTTCCAGGGCATCAAGGCTTGAATACACCATCCTGATATCGCTGCCGTTCGCTTTCTCTTTTTCAAGGCTCGAATAGGAACCTGGCACCCTGACCATATCGCCGAATGTGGCCGTTATGACGTCTTTCATGCCGGCAATGGCTATTGCCCTATCGATATATTCATTGGGCGTGACACAAACCGGGCATCCCGGGCCGGATATCAGTTTTATGTTCGCAGGCAGTATGTCGCGCAGGGCAAAACGCGCTATGCTCATCGTATGCGTTCCGCATACTTCCATGATATTGTAAGCGCGCTTTACGTCAGTTTCTCGGCGAATATCATGCGCCAGCCTATCTATCAGCTTCCTATCCCTGAATTCATCGACGTATTTCATGTTATCATCCTGGTCTCTTTCAGCGCCTTTAGCGTCTTATGCGCTTCTTTTTCCTTGATCCTCTCTATCGCAAATCCGGCGTGGAGCAGGACATACTCCCCTCGCTTAGGCTTCTTAATAAAAGAAAAATTAGCTTTACGCTTCAGGCCGCCTGATTCGACAAAACCTTCGGCGCCTTTGACCTCTGTTATCTTCATGGGAATGCCTAGGCACATAAAACCCTCTCGTTAACGATCGCTATCTGCCCTATAGGTATACCCGAATCATTCGTTTGTATGGCAGAATGTGTAAAAACGTTAAAACCGTTTTCAGTAAGCAACTGCGTTGCCCTTTTTAACAGGTAGCTGTTCTGGAAAACGCCGCCGCTTAATACTATCTTTTTAATCTTTCTTTTTTGGGCCACATTCAATATAAGGTTCGCTATTGAATTATGGAATTTTGCGGATATTACGGTGGCATCCGTCTTTTTTTCAACATCACGGGCCAGTCCCCTCATGATAGAGATACTGCTGTCGGAATCGTAGCTTAAGTCGATGCCTGCCCTGGCCATCCGTTCAAATCCTATCGGCAATTCTGCTTCGAATGCCGCCTTCTTCTTGTTCATTACAAGACTGGCGGCGGCATCGAAAAAACGCCCCATACTTGAAGTCACCGGCGAATTTATTTTTTTATCTATCATGCTTTGCAATATCGACCATCGGCCCTTATCTATATCTTTTATAAATGGCATCCTCAATTTAAGGAACGACTTGCCGAACGTGTAATACAAATAGCTCGCCGCCATGCGCCAGGGCTCTTTAACGCATGCCTCACCTCCCGGCATCGGTATATAATCAAGGTGGGATACCCTCTTAAGCTCTTTGATGTTGCCTTCGAAAAACTCCCCGCCCCATATATTACCGTCTGAACCATAACCGGTCCCGTCAAACGCGGCCCCCAATATATCGTCCCTGATGGCATTATCTGTAATAACGCTGGCAATATGAGCTTCGTGGTGCTGGATAGCCCACAATCGACAGTCCACGATTGACAGTTTAAATGTTTCGGCGAAACGTGTCGAATAATATCCGGGATGAAGGTCGCATACGACTACTTTTGGGCTAACGGTGTACTTCTTCAACGCAGCCGTGATCGAATTTGCATAGTTAGTATAATTATCCAGTTCAGAGAGGTCCCCGAACCCATCATACAGATAAGCGATATCTCCCTTTGCAAGCGCGAATGCGCCTTTGAGGTCCGCCCCGCACGCAAGCACCGGCTCCTTCACCTTGAACGGCAGCTTTATAGTCTTCATATATACATTATAACAAATGGCCATATAGCCAGGAAGTCTTTTATTCTAATCTGCCCGCCCCTCCTCAAGAACCCATAAAACTTTTCTGTGTCTCCACTTAACTGATCGCGGG
>CAZHPY010000093.1:0-4769 GCA_964534705.1 uncultured Planctomycetia bacterium
GGGCGTATAAAACTTTTCTGCGCTTAGGCTATATCAGCTGCGGGTGGCATTGGATGGTAGAAATTTTTTGGGTGACGCTGTGAAAACCTTTTTAAAGTATGGGGCGAGCTAATGGGATGGGGGTGCCGCCGCTATAGGATTATGAGCTCATCGCTTATACAGTTTATCTTATAGTAGGGGATGGAGCTAATCCTGGCGGCATATAGATACCCCGCCTATAAAAACAGTCTATTGTAAACCCCATTGCGAGCCCCTAGAAAGAAAAGGTTGAACAGCGGCAGGACCCGAAAAATTTATTTATACGGTATGTAGCCAAGTCAGGAACAATGAAAAGTTTTATGGGTTCTTGAAGAGAGAGGACAAAGAGTAAATGGATAAGCTAGACGAACTATTGATACAGGTACAGAAGCCGGCCAGATACATAGGCGGGGAGTGGAACGCCGTTAAGAAGGAATGGACGGATGACAAGGTAAAGGTCCTGCTGGCGTTCCCCGAAGTCTATGAGGTCGGGATGAGCTATCTGGGGCTCAAGATCCTGTACGGCATACTGAATAAGCGCGACGACTGCCTGGCCGAAAGGGTCTTCTCGCCATGGACGGATTTTGAGGAAGTGTTGCGGAAAAACAATATGAGCATATTCAGCCTTGAATCAAGGAAGCCCATAAGGGAATTTGACATTATCGGTTTCAGCCTGGCGTATGAATTGAATTATACCAATACACTTAATCTCCTGGACCTTGGTAACATCCCGTTAAGATCTTCGGAAAGAGATGGCAATGATCCCTTAATAATTGCCGGTGGCCCCGCATGTTTTAACCCGGAGCCTATGGCTGAGTTTATAGACGCCTTTGTAATAGGGGACGGGGAAGAAGTCGTAGAGCAGATAGTGGAGGCGTACAAAGTGTCAAAGTGTCAAGGTGTCAAAGTGTCAAAGATTGAATTGCTGAAAAGGCTGGCAAAGATACAAGGTGTGTATGTGCCGTCGCTCTATGAGGTTACTTATAACGACGACGGGACCATAAAATCCTTTTGCCCGAAAGAAGAGGGGGTCCCGCCAAGGGTCAAAAAAGCCATTGTGCAGGACCTTGACAATTCTTTCTATCCGACAGATCAGATAGTTCCTTATATACAGATAGTTCATGACCGCATAATGCTCGAGATAATGCGAGGCTGCAAGCATGCCTGTAAGTTTTGCCAGGCAGGGACGACTTACAGGCCGCGCCGTGAAAGGTCTATAGACAGGATCGTCGAGCTTGCGCGCCGGACATATTCAAGTACAGGTTATGAAGAAATATCGCTTCTTTCTCTTTCAAGCGGCGACCATTCGAATATAAAGGAGATCATAGAAGGGCTGAATGAAGCATTTAAGGAAAAGAGTGTTTCTATCTCAGTACCTTCCCTTAGGATAGAAGACATCCTGGCCAAGCTGCCCGTTCTTATATCGCAGGTTAAAAAACCCGGGCTTACATTCGCGCCCGAGGCTGGCAGCGAATGCCTCAGGAAAGCCATCAATAAGAATATAGATATAGATAAATTAATGGCGGCGCTTAAGGAATCCTTTAAGGCAGGGTGGAGAAGGGTAAAGCTTTATTTCATGATAGGGTTGCCTACCGAAAAAGAGGAGGACCTGGTCGCCATAACCGAGCTGCTATATAAGATATCGGATTCCAGGCGTGAAATAGATAATAAAAGCGCCCAGGTTACCGCAAGCATAAATGCATTTGTGCCGCGCCCCCACACCCCTTTTCAGTGGCAGCCCATGGAAAACATAGCTTCATTGAATAAAAAGAGAGACCTTATAAGGGCAAATACAAGGTCCAGGATGATCGAGCTGGATTTTAATTCGTTTCAAATGGGATATCTTGAGTGTGTCCTTGCCAGGGGCGACAGGAGGCTGTCAGGGGCCATATACGAAGTATGGAGATCGGGCTCAAGGTTCGACGGTTGGAAGGATCTTTTTAATTTTGACCTATGGCTGGCGTCCTTCAAAAATAACAATATAGACCCGGATTTTTATGCCGCGCGTAAAAGGCCCTCCGATGAGATACTTCCGTGGAATTTCATAGATATAGGGATTTCCCTCACATTGACAACCTTAACTTCATAATGTATACTTAACATAATAAAATCATATTATATTAAATACCATATATACGGCTAAATACTAAAAAACGGAGGCTTCCTATGATCGGTTTTTTTAAAAAGATGTCTATTGCTCCCAAGGGCCTTAGGTATAAATTAATAATAGCCTTCAGCCTTATGTCCATCATCCCCATCATGGCCTGCGCTTATGTAATATTTTCTAATTATTTTCCTTCCGACAGCGAATTGTTAAGCATAACTATAGTGGTTTGTATATCGGTAGTAATAGCTTTTCTGGGGCTTGTCATTGCCCGCGGCCTTGTAGATCCGGTAATAGACATGGCTATCGAAGCTAAGATGATAGCGAGCGGCGAATTTACCAGGGAAGTATCCGTATCCAGCCATGACGAAATAGGCATATTAGGCGAATCTATTAATTCAATGACTCAAAAGATACGGATGAACCTCGATGAATTAAAAAGTTTCGGCCAAAGGACGAAAGAACTGAATATAGAGATACATAAGAAAGTCCTGGCCCTGTCAAGCCTCCTGCAGATAGGCGATCTTGTCGCCTCGGGTTCCACGGAATTGGATGCCATACTGGAGCTTTCCGTGCAGAAAGTGGCAATGTTATTTGACGGAGGTTTCTGCGTTTTTTACATGATACCCAAAGAAGAGAGCAGCGAGTTCCTTCCGAAGGTCAGTTCTAACGTGCGTGAAGAGGCGCTGCTTGATATCGTGATCAAGAAGGGCTCGGGGTTGCTTGGTAAAGTCGCCCAGAGCAGGAATATGGTGACGATCGATAAATCCACCAAGATCACGCGCGATGTAGAAGAGTTTAAGGTGTCTCATAATGTAAAAAATATGATCATAGTGCCGATCTTCTCCGGCAATAAAGACTACGGCTTATTTATTGTAGGCACAAGGCAGGATGATTACCGGTATAAAGTGGATGACCTGGACCTCATAAAAATATTTTCTAAGCAGATAACGATCGCCATAGAGAATGACATATGGATAAAAAAGACCGAGGAATTCTCAATAAAGGACGACCTGACGGATCTTTACAATAAGAACTATATATTATCGCGGCTGGACGAAGAGATAAGGCGATCGATATTTTACCAAAGGCCATGTTCTTTCCTGGCATTCAATATAGATAATTTTAAGGCATTACGCGATGCTCAGGGCGAACTTGTTGCAGAAGAGGTGCTCAAAAAGGTGGCAAAGATCATGAAAGACAATACTACGCCGGTCGGCAAAGCGGCAAGGATCGGGGGAGACGAATTCGCCATGCTGCTGCCAGAGAAGAACAAGAGGCAGGCGGCCGAGATAGCGGAGGAGTTGAGGAAAAAAATAGAATCAACGAATTTTTCGCGGGACGGAAAGCTCCTGATAACGGTTTCCGGAGGTGTAAGCGAAAATCCGATAGACGGTTCCACTCAGGACGAGTTATTCAAGAAAGCTATGGAAGCGGTCCAAAGCGCGAAGTCGCTGGGTAAAAACAGAGTAGTAGCTTAGTTTTAGTATTGAGTATCGAGTATTGGGTATTGCGTAAAAAATAAAGCTCAATACACAATACGCACTACTAATCGAATATTACAAGGAGATATGCATGCCTAAAGATATGATTTCCCTGTTGAAACTTATGATAGAAAAGAATGCTTCGGACCTTCATGTTTCAGCAAAGTCGCCGGCACAGATAAGGATCGATGAAAGATTAGAGGCCGTAGATGATCGCGTATTATCCCCGGAAGAGGTAAAAGGCCTTATATACAGCATACTCACCAAGCAGCAGGTAGATAAGTTTGAGCGGGACCTCGAACTCGACATATCCTTTGAAATAACCGATTACAGCCGTTTCAGGATCAATATTTTCAAACAGAGGGGATCTGTCGGGGCTTCAATAAGGCTAATACCTTACAAGATATGGACTTTCGAAGAATGCGGCCTTCCGGCCAACGTTGCCGTAAGCCTGTGTAAAAAACCAAAAGGGCTTGTCCTTGTAACCGGCGCAACCGGCAGCGGAAAATCCACTTCACTGGCTTCTATGGTCGATTGGATAAACAACGACAGGCCGTGCCATATAATAACAATAGAAGACCCTATAGAATTTGTTCATCAGAATAAAAAAGCGCTGATAGACCAGAGAGAAGTTTATACCGACACGCATACTTTCCCGGCCGCTTTAAAGCATGTATTAAGGCAGGACCCGGATGTAATACTGATAGGGGAAATGCGCGACCTCGAGACAATAGAATCGGCGCTGATAATTGCCGAAACAGGCCATCTTGTCTTTGCCACGCTTCATACTTCGGATTGCGTCCAGACCGTAAACAGGATCGTCGATGTTTTTCCTTACCATCAGCAGCAGCAGATAAGGACGCAGCTATCTTTTGTGTTGCTCGGGGTTATGGCGCAGCAGTTGATACCGCGCCAAGGCGGTAAAGGGCGCATACTTGCTTCCGAAGTTTTACTGGCCACTGCCGCAGTGAGGAGCCTTATAAGAGAATCAAAGGTGCATCAGATATACTCTACGATGCAAACCTCTCAAAGGGAAGGCATGAAGACCATGAATCAGTCCCTTTATGAACTTTATCAGAAAAAAGCGATATCCTACGAAGATGCCATTTCAAGAAGCACCGATCCTGATGACTTAATGAGATTATTTAAAAGGTAAATAAATA
>CAZHPY010000094.1:0-4389 GCA_964534705.1 uncultured Planctomycetia bacterium
AAAAGATGGGTAGCCGTGTGGTTGCATTTTACCTTATGTCTAATATCATCATTTATTGATACTTTTACTTTTTCGCCTTTTTCCAGCTTCCCGGAGAGCATCTTACCTATATGGACAATAGTATCGCCGATCTTTTTGGCGTCTTCTACTTCCATTACACCTGAAGCAGACTCCAATTTCCCCCAATCGCCCACCTGCCCACCGGATTCACCATAAAACGGCGTCTTATCTAAAATGACCTCTCCGCCCTCTAGCACCGCCAAAACCGTTGCCTCGACATTAGATCTCTCGTATCCTAAAAATTCTGTTTTAAGCCCCAGCGCTTCGACTTTCTTTGCAAACGTTTCGGAAAATATCTCTCCCTTTATTTTCGTCTTTGCACGAGACATCTGCCTCTGCTTTTCAAGGAAACTTTCAAAAACTTCTTTATCTATCTTCAGGCGGAATTTTTCCGCGACCTCTTCCAGCATGTCATATGGCATACCGTAAGTATCATAGAAATTAAATGCGATCTCAGCCAGGTCTGCGCCGGCTTTTTCCTTAGAGGCCTTTTCAAAGGCCTCCCTTACCCTGGGAAGCTGTGTTTGCAGTACTGACGAAAAATTTTCTTCTTCTCTTTTTACTACCTGCGCGATATCATCACGCCTTTCTTTGATCTCAGGATATTGAGCCTTCATGACATCAGCTGCATTACTTACGAGCTTATATAAAAATGGTTCATGTATACCAATATCTTTTGCATACGTCATTGCCCTACGTATTAATTTTCTGGCAACATATCCACGCTCTTCGTTCGACGGCATAACTCCATCTGCAATAACGAATGTCACAGCTCTTACATGATCAGCAATAGCATTAATCGCTGACACTTTGGCACTTTGGCACTTTGACACTTTTTTTATCGCTTCCACGATCGGTACGAAAATATCTATCTCAAAATTAGTCCTGACGCCCTGCATTACAGAAGCTATGCGTTCCAGTCCCATGCCTGTATCTATGTTCTTGTTTGGCAATGGCTTTAAGCTCCCATCGGCCTGCCTGTCAAACTGCGTAAATACAAGGTTCCATACCTCGACAAACCTCCCGCAGTCGCAGGCCGGAGAACAATCGGTTTTACCGCAACCGACATCCTTGCCATAATCATAAAATATCTCGGAGCATGGCCCGCAAGGCCCGTTGGGCCCTTTACTCGGAGCTTCAGACGGCCAGAAGTTCTCTTTTTCACCGAGCTTTACTATCTTTCCGGCAGGGATCTTAATATCATTTTTCCATATGCTATAAGCCTCGTCGTCATCCTTATAAACGGAAACCCATATTTTTTCAGGATCTATTTTTAAGGCCTTTGTAAAAAATTCCCACGCCCAGCCTATCGCTTCTTTTTTAAAATAATCTCCGAATGAGAAATTACCGAGCATCTCGAAGAACGTATGGTGCCCGCTCGTCCTGCCGACATTCTCAAGATCACCGGTCCTCAGGCATTTCTGGGAAGAAGTGGCGCGCCTGTAAGTAATGTTCCTGCCCAGGAACTTTTCTTTGAACTGGTTCATCCCGGCGCCGGTAAACAAAAGCGTGGGATCATCTTTCGGGACAAGGGAATCGCTTGCAATTATCGTATGCCCTCTTGTCTTAAAGAATTCGAGAAATGACTGCCGTATAGCATCTGTTTTCATTTACCTAATTCCTCTATTATCCGCCTCACATTATCGTAGGCGAATCCCCGACGGAGCAGAAAATCATATACCCGCTTCATAGCTTTCTTGCGGTCGAGCTTTTTGAACCTTTCGAAACGTTCCTTCGCCATATTAAACGCCGCCTCATATTCATCATATTTCCCGGCTTTAGCGCTCAATACGTCTTCTATTATCGTATCGCTTACGCCTTTTCCTTTTAACTCATATTTCAATACTACATCGCCTACCGGATTCATGTGCATCCGCGATTCCATCCATATAAGCGCAAATCTCCGGTCGTCGATATCGCCTGTCTTCTTTAGGAGCGCGACTATTTCGTCTATGACCGATCCTTCATACCCCTTAAGCTTAAGACGGCTTCTTATTTCATGTTCACTACGGGGCCTTTGCCGCAACAATGCATACGCATTGTTCCTCGCCCGCGCAAGCACCTTTTTTTCCTCAGACCCTTCCCCTGCCCTCTCAACTCTCAACTCTCAACTCCCAACTTACTTTATTGACTTCTGCAGTATGTCTTTCTCCAGCTTAGACAAAACCTTGGGATTTTCTTTGAGATATATGCGGGCGTTCTCTTTGCCCTGCCCGAGCTTTTCTTCGCCATAAAGGATCCAGGCGCCGCTCTTTTTGGTCACTTCAAGGATTTCAGCCATATCAAGGATACTGCCTGCCCTGGAAATACCTTCATCGAACATTATGTCGAATTCGGCTTTCCTGAAAGGCGCAGCGACTTTATTCTTGACGATCGAGGCCCTGACGCGATTACCGACAGCTTCTTCGCCCTTTTTCAGGGACGCTATGCGCCTTAAGTCTATCCTCACAGACGAGTAAAATTTCAATGCCCTGCCGCCCGGAGTGGTCTCCGGGTTACCGAACATGACGCCTATCTTCTCCCTTATCTGGTTTATAAATATCACGCATGTCTTGGATTTTGAGATGGACCCTGACAATTTCCTCAAGGCATGGCTCATAAGGCGCGCCTGCAATCCGACGTGGGAATCACCTATATCGCCTTCTATTTCTGCCCTGGGAGTAAGCGCGGCGACCGAATCTATGACTATCACGTCTATTGCGTTCGATTTTACAAGCGTTTCGGCTATTTCCAGCGCCTGTTCGCCGGTATCCGGCTGCGACATGAGAAGGTTATCCAGGTTAACCCCTATCTTTTTCGCATATGTAGCGTCAAAGGCATGCTCTGCGTCTATGAAGGCGGCTTGCCCTCCCATCTTCTGGGCATTTGCTATTATGCTTAAAGTAAGGGTTGTCTTTCCGCTGGATTCGGGCCCGAATATCTCAATTACCCTTCCGCGCGGAATACCGCCTACGCCAAGTGCCAGGTCTATAGCTATCGAACCGGTGGGTATAACAGGCACGTCAACCTTAAAATCCTGGCCTAATTTCATTATAGCCCCCTTGCCATATTGCTTCTCTATGTGTTCCAAAGCCATATCAAGAGCCTTTGTTTTCTGTTCCTGAGTAATGTCTTGTCTCTCCCTTATATGCTCTTTTACCTCTGTTTTCTCTTTAAACTTGGGCTTAACCATTTCTTTATTCTCCTTATTTTTAATTTCCGTTATATATCATAATTATCATATTTGGAGCTATATATTATACATTTGTCCCCTCCTTCCTGTAAAGCTAAATTGAGCTTTTTGACCCCTATATATAAAGACGCTAAAACCGTTAAAATTCTTGCATTTTTTTTCCAAATATTTTACAATAGCGCCATGGACCTTGAAGTTTCTGTTGGAAAAACCCTTCACGAAAAGAATAAAACCCTCGCAGTAGCCGAATCCTGCACTGGCGGCATGATATCCAACCGGCTAACTAATATAAGCGGCAGTTCCGGGTATTTCCTGGGGGGCGTTGTTTCCTATTCCAATAAAATGAAAGAAGATGTGCTGGACGTATCCCACAGATCCCTGCAAAAATACGGCGCTGTATCAAGGCAGGTAGCTGCTGAAATGGCAAAAGGAATGCGCCATTTAGCCGGTTCGGACATAGCCTTAAGCGTAACGGGCATTGCCGGCCCGGGGGGCGGGACAAGGTCCAAGCCTGTTGGCCTGGTCTACATAGCTCTTTCAACAAACAATAAGCAGGTCGTTAAGAAATTCCTATTTAAGGGCTCCAGAAAGAAGATCAAGTCGCTTGCTGCGGATGCAGCATTGAGGCTGGTATGCGTACATTTATAGCAATTGAGCTCTCTGACGAGATAAGATCCTCCCTTGCCCAAATCGAATCCCACCTCAAATACTCCGGCGCGGATGTAAAGTGGGTCGATGAAAAAAATATACATCTGACATTGAAGTTCCTTGGTGAAATAGACGAAGAGAAATGCGATAAGATCAAGGCTATTCTCGACCAGATCGCTGGTTCCACGGGATCATTTGAAATAAGCGTAAAAGATATCGGCGCTTTTCCGAAAATAGATCATCCGCGGGTCATATGGGTCGGGCTGGATAAGGGCGCGGCAGAGTCAAAATTGCTGGCTGAAAAAATAGACGAAACTCTCTCGGGGATAGGCTTTGAAAAGGAAACCAGGCCGTTCACGGCTCATTTAACGATCGGCAGAGTGCGTTCATCGAAAAATAAGCAGGCATTGAAAGAAAAGATCGGATCGTTTGGGTTACAAGAAACAAGAGACAAGAGACAAGTGGTGTCATCCATAATCCTCTTCCAAAGCAAACTCACGCCTAAAGGT
>CAZHPY010000095.1:0-4200 GCA_964534705.1 uncultured Planctomycetia bacterium
GGCGGGGTTATTTGCCTAACCTACAACGAGTGCAAATAAAAAGGATGGCAACAGCTCATTGTAGGTAACTTGTACCTTTAAACCCGAGAACGGGCTAATATGCTGTTGTCATCCAATAATAAGTATACACGAATTTAGCCAAAAAGGCAAGACGACGATGCAATATGATGTGATAGTTATAGGAGGGGGGCATGCGGGGTGCGAAGCTGCGCTGGCAGCGGCCCGCATGGGTTGCAAAACATTGCTCCTGACGATGAATGCGGATACCATAGGCCACATGTCCTGTAATCCTGCGATAGGCGGGCTCGCAAAAGGCCAGCTGGTCAAAGAGATCGATGCGCTTGGCGGACAAATGGCAAAAGTTACCGACGCCACAGCCATACAGTTCAGGCTGTTGAACACCAGTAAAGGGCCGGCGGTCAGGTCCACCCGCGCGCAGGTTGACCGGCATGCATACAGGCTTCACATGAAAGCTGTCATAGAAGGACAGCCCGGCTTGGAAGTACGGCAGGGCATGGTGAATGATATCCTGGTAAAGAACAATGTTATTACCGGGGTCAAAACAACATTGAACGAATCCTATTGCTGTAAGGCGCTCGTCATAACGCCCGGGACATTCTTAAATGGCCTCATACATATAGGATTAGAACATTTTGACGGGGGCAGGATAGGTGAGGAACCTTCACGAGGGCTTTCAGGCGCGTTAAAATCCCTTGGATTCCGAATGGGCAGGCTTAAAACAGGGACATGCGCGCGCCTTGACGGCAGGACCATACATTTCGAAAAACTGGCGGTCCAGCATGGCGACAGTGATATAAAACCATTCTCATTCCAGACCAAAAGGATAATCAAGGACCAGCTGCCATGTTATGTTACATATACAAACCCAAAGACCCACGACATCATTACATCTAACCTTGACAGGTCGCCTCTCTTTACCGGAAAGATCAAAGGGACAGGGGTACGGTATTGTCCGTCCATAGAAGATAAGATACACCGCTTTCCGGGCCGCGACAGGCACCACATATTCCTGGAACCGGAAGGATTAAATACTATCGAATATTATCCAAACGGCATATCCACGAGCCTTCCTGTAGACGTCCAGGAAAAAATAGTCCATTCCATAGAAGGGCTGGAGGATGCCACCATTACGAGGCCGGGCTATGGCATAGAATACGATTATGTGGATCCTACAGAGCTTCTGCCTACGATGGAAACAAAATCCGTATCAGGCCTTTATCTGGCAGGACAGATAAACGGAACGACAGGCTACGAAGAAGCGGCAAGCCTGGGCCTAATGGCCGGAATAAACGCCGCCCTTAAAGTCAAAGACAAGGAACCGCTGATACTGGGCCGCTCTCAGGCATATATAGGAGTCCTCATAGACGACCTTGTTACAAAAGGCACTAAAGAGCCTTACAGGATGTTCACTTCCAGGGTGGAGTATCGCCTGGTACTGCGTGAAGATAATGCCGACCTTCGCCTTACTCCTATAGGCTATAGTATAGGATTGGTCGATAAAAAGATATACATCGATGTCATGAAAAAGAAGGAAAACATAGAAAAAGAGATACAAAGGCTGAAAGATGAGCGCCTTGAAAAAGTCCTCAGGCGGCCGGGCGTCTCATATGCCGACGCTGTTACGGGAACATGCGCGGTAACACAGCTATCAGCCGATGAAATAAATGAGGTCGAGATCGAGGTCAAATACGAAGGTTTCATAAAAAGGCAATTCAGCGACATAGGAAGGCTCGACAAGCTTGAAAGGATAAAATTATCAAAAGACCTTGATTATAAAAAGATCCATGGACTTTCAAGCGAGATAAAGGAGAAGCTATCGGCCATAAGGCCGCTTAATCTGGGCCAGGCATCGCGTATTTCGGGTGTGACGCCGGCGGCAGTATCAATACTGATGGTTTGGATTGAGAAAGAGAGGAGAGAAAGAGGAGACAAGAAACAAGTAACAAGAGACAAGTAAAAGCTTTTTCTTGTGTCTTGTGCTCTTGTGTCTTGTGCACTAATCTATGATACTCTATAACGACTATCTAAAATCTAAATACGGTTGTAAGGTCTATCGCATAGCGCTAGACGCAGGCTTTACGTGTCCAGGGCGCTGTATATATTGCAACCACAACGGATCCCGCGCAGTTTATGTCGACTCGGGAGATACCATAAAAGAACAGATAAAAAAAAGGATGGCATACCTGAAGGAAGCGAACAAGGCAAAGAAATTCATCGCCTACTTCCAGGCATTTACAAACACCAAAGCGCCCGTCGACAAGCTGAAAAAGGCCTATGATGAAGTCTGCGGTTTTGATGATATAGTCGGCATATCAATAGGTACCCGGCCGGACTCGGTGGATAGGGATAAGATGCAATTGATAGCATCCTATAAAAAGAACTATGAGGTCTGGATCGAATACGGCCTTCAATCTGCGCATGATAAAACGCTTAAACTCATAAACAGGGGCCATACATATGATGATTTCCTGAAGGCATACGGGCTTGCAAAAGAATATGGCCTGCTTGTTTCAGCCCATGTAATATTAGGCTTACCCGGAGAAAAGAAGGAGGATATGATAGAGACCGCCAAAAAGTTGTCGGCACTTAAGGTAGACGGCATAAAAATACACCTTCTGCATGTCCTGCGGGGAAGCGAACTGGAAAACATGTACTATCAAGGCAAGGTGAGATTATTGGAACAGAAGGAATACGTCGAACTGGCTTGCGATTTTTTGCGCAATCTTTCGCCTGGCATAATAATCCAGCGGCTTACAGGAGAGGGCAGGAGAGAGGATCATATAGCGCCGTTGTGGGCGCTGGATAAGATAGGTACTATAAATAAGATCAGATCTTCGTTCCGTCCTTAATAACGGTGTTCTTCGGTATTACGACTATCCCATCCCTTATATAATAAGAACTGTCATCCATATTCTTCAGGTTTTTAAGGTTCTTTATCACTACGCTCTTACCGATCCTGGCATTTTTGTCTACTATAGCGTTCTCTACCACTGACCCATCGCCTATACCTATTTTTACAGGCTCTTTACTATGGGGGGCCTCGTAATAGTCGGCGCCCATGATCACGCTTTTTGTTATCTTGCAGCCTTTCCCGATAATGGTACGCAGCCCTATTGTGGAACGTTTTATCTCAGCGCTATTGATCGCGCAGCCTTCGGTGATAAGGGACTCCTCTATGCGGCAGTCGCCTGTCATCCTGGAAGGCGACAAGAACCTCGGCCTCGTAAATACACGCCCCTTATAAAGAAATGCCAGCGGAGGTTTTGAAGCGGCTATGTCGATATTCGCTTCATAGAAAGAACTTATCGTCCCGATATCCCTCCAATAACCGTCAAAAATATACCCGAAACCATTGAACTTTTTTATTGAATGAGGGATCACTTCGCGGCCAAAATCCGTATCGTTGCCTTCAAGGGCTTTTTTCAGGACGCTTGCCTTAAAAACATACACACCCATAGACGCAAGATAAGGGCACTTTGGATCCTTAGAGCTTTTGAACTTCAGGTTTTTCAGTTCAGCGGGCGTATTGGGCTTTTCCTTGAATTTTATTATGCGCTTATTGGCGCCGAGCTTGAGTATGCCCAGCTCCTTTACCTCTTCGGAGCAGGCGGGCACGACAGAAACGGTAAAATCGGCGTTTTTAGTCCTATGAAAATGGATAAGTTCGTGGTAATCCATATCGTATATGTGGTCTCCGGACAATATCAGTATGTCCTCATCGTCGTCCTTCAGGTTCAGATGCAGTATGTTTTTACGCACGGCGTCCGCGGTACCCTGGAACCAGTTCGCGCCTTCAAGCGTCTGCTCCGCGGCAAGTATCCTGACAAATGCCCTTGAAAAATAATCAAACCGGTATGTAGAGTTTATGTGGTTATTGAGAGACTCTGAATTGAATTGTGTAAGGACATATATGCTCTTGATGTCCGAATGCAGGCAGTTGCTTATGGGTATGTCTATTAAACGGTATTTTCCTCCTATCGGCACAGCAGGCTTGGAACGCACCATCGTAAGGGGAAAGAGCCTTTTGCCCTGCCCGCCGCCAAGTATCATCGCTATAACATCTTTCATAATTTATCCTTTATTTTGTAGTAATAAGTATATCATATGTACCTTAAAAAACAACCTGTTCGCGGCCTGAATTTTTTGGGTCCTGCCGCTGTTCAACCTTTTCTTTCTAGG
>CAZHPY010000096.1:0-4143 GCA_964534705.1 uncultured Planctomycetia bacterium
CCCTGCAAAAAAATAAACCGGCTTCTACTTTATGTATCTCTCCCACCTGTCGTTAAGCTCACCGATCATAACACCAAATTAAGCATTGTCCCTACAATAACGCTTATCGCTATCATTATAAGGGTCGATTTAAGCAGGTCCTTAAAACCCAGCTCTTTCCATATGATAACGAACGTTGCTATGCACGGGAAAGAGATCGCCAATAACGTTGCCCCTATAAATAATTGCTTGGCAGATAACCCCAACGGCATAAGCATGCCTACTGCAACGTCTTTTCTTATAAATCCGATCACCAATGCCACTACCGCCTCTTTCGGCAGGCCGAAAAGATTATGGATTATGGGAGCTGATATTGAGGTTATAAAATCAAATAATTTAAAATATATCAGGATATTCACAAAGAGGACTCCACCCATGACAACGGGTACGGCTTCTATTAAAAAACCTTTTATGCGATAATACAGCTTTCTTGCAAGCGTCAAGAGGGGCGGGAACCTGTAAGGAGGTATCTCAAGTAAAAATTCAGGGCTGTATCCGGGCAATATGCGGTTTAATGCTATACCCAATATCAAAACTATGAAAAGCAGGACAGCGTAAACCCCGACTACATAAAATCCGCTGAATGCCCCCAACAATCCGAAGACCATCGCCTGCAAAGGGACACATGGGACCCCTATCGAGATCAGGGTCGCCGCGATAAATCTTTCTCTCTTGGATTCCAGGGTACGCGTAGCCAGGATACCCGGAACATTACATCCGAATCCCAGGAGAACCGGTATGATAGCAAAACCATGAAGCCCCAGCCGGTGCAGGAGGTTATCTAATAATATAGCCAGCCGCGGAAGATACCCTATGTCTTCCAAAAGACTTAATATGAAATAAAATGAAACGACATAAGGTAATACCATCCCAAACTCGATATAAGGCGCTGTGGTCAGGACGCCAAGCGATTGCTTAAAATCGATCTTACCATTGATAAGGTCACCTATCAAAAGATGAAACCAGAACCCTTTCTCCTGCCAATTAAGGGTCAGCCTCTCCAATATCGGTTGGACCAGGCCAAGGAATATAGGGTCTGTTATCCTGCTGATGATAAACTCTCCCAAAAAACGGACTATTTTGAACGATGCGTAAATAACCGCTGAAGCCATTATAAGGCCGGTCACCGGCCTCACGGATGCGTCTTCCAAATGCTCCCTTAAAGTATGGTGACGATGCTCAAGATGCTGGACTATCTCGATTATACGGCCTATTTCTTTCCAGCGGTCCTCATGGGAAAGCATGTCACGCGGAACAGGCCTGGCCTCTCCGATCCTTTCGATCAATGCCCTGATACCTCTACCGGTTACCGCACAGGTCGGGATCACCGGAACGCGCAGGATCTCTTCCAACTTTTTAAAATCTATATGAACGCCCCTGTGGGCAGCATCATCACACATGTTCAGGCAGACAATGGTCGGCAAACCGTCTTCTATCAGCTGCACCGTTAGGAGAAGGTTCCTTTCCAGATTGGTCGAGTCGAGGATATTGATAACCGCGATCTCGTCTTTGGGCATCTCCTTCAACAAAGAGATCGCCACCTCTTCGGCGCCGGAAGTCGGATCTAATGAGTATGTGCCCGGCAGGTCGATCACTTCTATCTTTTCGTTTCCCAGGCTTAAATAACCTTTGATAAACTCTACTGTTGTGCCGGGATAATTGGAAGACATCGTTTGGACGCCGGTAAGGCGTGAGAATACGACGCTCTTACCTACATTGGGATTGCCGATCAAATATATTTTTTTTATCATTCCTGTTCCACTATGATCTTTGCGGCTACGCCATGGCCGAGCGCCAGGATACTCCTGCCCGTCTTTATCACCACAGGCCCCCGCAAACCGATGTGGCTGACCTTGGTGATCTCTTTACCTTTAAATATGCCCATATGCATAAGCCTATGATGCAGGTTCGTACCGCCCGTGACTTCAACAACCTTCCCCTTATGGTTAGCCTTAAGGTGTATCAAAGACATTTTTTTCATATTTATATCTATTCAGATCTTCCCGAACAACATCAGGATACCGATTATAATAAAGATCGATGCGCCCGCATATTTTACGACCTCCGGCTTAATATACTTGCCTAGGGTCGCCCCGATCAAGACCGAGATAGCGGTGATAACTACGTACGCGCAAACAGAACCTAGTAATACGGCTATCGGCTTGCCGGACTTAGCGGACATACCGATCCCGACTAATTGTGTTTTATCCGCAAGTTCCGCAAAAAATATTGCTGAAAACGTCGCTAAAAATATTTTCCAATCCATTAATGACTCCTCCTCTTTATCTTCCGGGCTGGGTACTGCCTCTGCTGGCGTTTTCATCGGTAGTATACAATGACCTCCTTTGCATGCTATCAAGGCGCTCCTGCATTTCCATCAGCCGCATTTTTTTATCATATATCTTCTGAAGTTCTTTCTTGTATTCTTTATCCGGCTTCAGCCAGGTATTGTCCTTGTTGGACCAATACAACTCGACATCTCTCGTTTCCCTGTTAGCCGCTATTACAACATCCTTATTATCGGTGGTCACATAATCCTTATAACAGGCATCCTCATTATAACATCCTTCGGGTAACGGATATACCGGTTGCGCAAGGGCCATTAAGGCCACAAGCGTTATACTTCTGATAAGCATCTTCTTCATATTGACCCCCTCTCTAATACTATTCCGTTAAAATACGCTTACTCCAGTTCTTTTCAGTATTTTGGATAATTTTGCCATGGGAAGGCCTACGACGTTATAAAAACATCCTTCTATCCGGTCGATAAAGACGCTCCCAAACCCTTGTATGTCGAAGCTTCCGGCTTTATCGAGCGGAGAGACCCTTCTGAAATAATTTTTTATCTCTTCATCGCTCAGATGGTACATATAGACCTTTGTCCTGTCAAAATCCGCATATTCCCTGCCTTTATCTATATCTATGACCGCTATTCCCGTATAAACCCATTGCGGTTTTCTTGACAACAACTTTAAAGTCCGGAACGCATCTTTAATATTCCTTGGCTTGCCTATGATCTTCTTGCCGACCAGGACCACGGTATCCGCGGCAATAACTACGCCTGAGCCGAACCTTTTTGCTACATCCCTGGCCTTTAAAATAGCGTTTTCCATCACGAGATGCTGGCAATCTTTTTTTATGGCCCTTTTTTCACGGACACCCGACGAAGAAATAATGAACTTTATGCCTATGTCCCTCAATAATTTTTGCCTTGCCTTTGATCTCGAAGCCAATATTATCCTACGCATGCGCTGCGCTCTCCCCTGCCAGATGACCCGTAGAAAATGCCTGTTGCAGATTATAGCCGCCGCTTGGCGCGCCACCTTCAATCACCTCTCCGGCGAAATAAAGGCCGGGCACGATCCTTGATTCCATTGTCCTGGGGTTTATCTCTTTAGTCGAAACACCGCCGCACGTCACCATGGCTTCCTCTATGGGCAATGATCCGGTTATTGTAAGAGGCAGGGCTTTCAGGATGGCTGCAAGAGAACGCCTTTCGTCTCTCCCTACCTGATTAACTTTTTTATTGGCATTTACACCCGCTAATTTTATCACCACCGGCACTAACCGTAAAGGAAGAATACCCGACAACATGTTCTTGATCTCCTTGCCGCCGTGGTCTTTAAATTCCCTTAATAATTTATTTTCCATCTCTTCATTTTTTATCCCGGGTTTCAGGTCTATGAAAAGATTGACCTCCTTATATTCATCCAAAAGAGCCAGTATGTTATTGCTCATGTCCAGGATAAGCGGACCGGAAATACCAAAATGCGTAAGCAGCACCTCCCCGACCTCTGAATCTATCTTTTTCTTGCCGGCAATGAACAGGATGCTTATATTTTTTAAGGTCAACCCCTGCAAGTCCTTTACCCATTCTTCTTTGACCCTTAACGGAACAAGGCCGGGCTTTAGGGGGATTATCGTATGCCCTAAACTTTTGGCGAATTGGAACCCTTCACCGGAAGAACCTGTATCCCTGTATGAAGCCCCACCAGTCGCAAGTATTATCTTCTTCGCCTTACACGGCGCCGCACTGCCCTTCAAAACAAAATAACCGTCTTCTTTTTTGATCTCCTTAACAGCACTCTTATATTTTATTTCAAC
>CAZHPY010000097.1:0-3881 GCA_964534705.1 uncultured Planctomycetia bacterium
AAACGGCAGATCCAAATATTAAAACCCAAAATAATAACGCTGTTTTTTTCATTTCGCCATCACATTTATCTCAAATATCGGCAAAAGCATGGCAACGACAATGAAACCGATGATAAGCCCCATCGTCAGGATCATCAAGGGCTCCATAAGCGTAGCCGCGGCTTTTACCGCCTCATCAGTTTCTTTTTCGTAAGAGTTCGCCACCTCCGCCAGGGCCTCGTCCAGTTTTCCGGACTCCTCCCCCACTATTATCAGATTCGTCATAAAAAGCGGGAACAATTTTGAACTCTTAAGGCTTCTGCCGAAAGAGGCCCCGTGCTCCAGCTCCGTGTAGCTCTGCCTTAACTGTTTTTTTATGATCTCATTATTCAATACGGGCGTAGATATGTCGATCGCCTTTAATATCGGTATACCGCTCTTCACCAGGATCTCCATTGTACGACTGAAGCGCGAAAGCTCTGCCTTGAGCGTCAAGGCCCCAAATACAGGAGTGCGCAATTTTAAAAGACTAAAAAAGAATTTTCCCGCTGTCGTCTTAGCCTGCCTTGAGATGATCACGACGGCAAGCGCGAAAATCAGAATTATCCAGAACCATGATTGGCGCAGATGTTGACTTATGGAGATCAAAATACGCGTCGGCGCAGGCAGCTGCTGTCCCATGTTGGTAAATATGCCGGCAAGACGCGGCATCACAAAGGTGAGCATAAATGCTATTGTCGCGATCCCTACAATACCCATCAGTATGGGATATGCCGCCGCCATACGAAAACGGGAGAGCATTTCTTCCTGTTTCGTCCGATAGTCAGATACCCTTAAAAGGGCTTCCGGCAGGGTACCGGAATCCTCTCCCGACCTGACGAGGGCAACATAAAGAGGGGAAAATATTCTGGGATACCTGAGCAGCGTAGAAGAGAACGTCGCGCCGTCCTTTATTAAGTCATGGATGTCCTTTAGGACGCCTTTGAGGCGGGAATTTTCCGATTGTTCCGAGATTATATTTATAGAAGAAAGTATCGGTACTCCTGACTTCAATAGACTGGCCAGTTGCCTGCTAAAGACAGTGATGTGACGCGAACCTACCCTGCCCGATATCAGGCTTTTTGAAGGCGTATGGCTGGCTTGAACCGGAGGATTATATTCCTCGATGCGCATGGGAACATATCCCATACGGCTGATCTTTTCAATAGCCTCTTTCTCGGAGACCGCCTCGATCGTGCCTGTTATGATATCTTCCGGGCCTTTTTTAGCGTTGTACTTATAGGTAGACATTATATTTTTTCCCCTATCACGTATTTATCAATAAGCGTACGCTCGGCGCCTGTTATATCAAGGAAACATACGGCGATATTATAGCTTTCATTTTCATATATCTCTTCAACCCTTACCACCCTGGAGAGGCATTGTATGGGTTTAGGATTATCGGGCAATTCTATGCTTAATTCAAGTAAAGAGCCGATAGACAATTGCTCATTAGAAATAAAAAGCAGCCCTCCCCCGGAAATATTCTTCGCGACACTGAATTTTTCCGGCTTGAAACCTTTTTTCAGGAGCTCTTCATGCGACTTAAAGACCTTATATCTTATATTTGCCTTTTTATCCACGCGGCTATAGGCTCTCCTGTCAGCCGCGGATGGCTCCGGGGCAATGACCTGCGCGGGGGGCAGATCCTCAAGCGATACTTTTTGCTCTACATCTCCTTCTTCAGATAACGTAACGTTCAGTATCTCCTCCGGCGTTGTAATACCGTTGATCACCTTCTGCCAGCCGTCCTGGCGCAGCGTGCGCAACCCTCTCGATAAGGCTGTTTTTTTTATCTGGCCGGAGGAGACCCTCTTAAGTACCAGCTCCTTTATCACGTCGTCTACCAAAAGGATCTCATATATAGCCGATCTGCCGAAAAACCCGGTATTATTACAACTCGGACAACCTTTACCTCTGAAGACTTTTATCTCCTTAGACTTTAACCCTAACTCGCTCTTTATGAGATCCTTCAACTCAGGGGGGGTCGTCTTGTCCTCATACTTGCAGTTCTCACAAATCACTCTTATCAGGCGCTGTGCGATAAACGCTTCCACGCTCGAAGAGATCAGGTACGGTTCGACACCTATATCTATCAATCTCGTGATACCGCTGGCGGCATCGTTTGTATGAATCGTGGAAAATACAAGGTGTCCGGTAAGGGCTACCCTGATGGCTATCTCGGCGGTTTCCAGGTCCCTTACCTCACCTACCATTATGACATCAGGATCATGCCTAAGCACGCTGCGAAGCCCCCGCGCAAAATCCAATCCTATTTCGGGAGCCACCTGTATCTGGATTATACCTTCCATTTCATACTCTATGGGGTCTTCAATAGTTACGATCTTTTTGTCTTTTGTATTTATCCTGCTCAGGCAGGTATAGAGAGTTGTGGTCTTGCCGCTTCCCGTAGGTCCCGTAACAAAAATTATGCCATGCGGCTTCTGAAGTATCTTTTCAAATATTGGCATATCCATCCTCGACAGGCCCAGCTTTTCGAGACTGAAAAGCATCTGCGTCGGCAGCAGCCTGATCACGACGCTTTCGCCGTGCGGGGTAGGTATGATAGATATCCTCAAGTCTACTGTCTTGTCCTGGACCCTGACTACGGCCCTGCCATCCTGCGGCAGGCGCCTCTCAACGATATTCAAGTTTGACATAATCTTGATACGAGAGATTATGGCTTTCTGAAAATTTTTTATTTCCGGAGGAACATTGGCATCATAGAGCAGGCCGTCTATACGGTAACGTAATGCGACCCCGTCTCTTTGGGGCTCAATGTGAATATCGGTTGCGCGCTTTCTATATGCCTCCAGGAGTATCTGATTGACCAGTTTTATGACCGAGGCGTCCCCGGCCATCTTTTCGATGTCCTCTATTTTTTCCAGACCCACTTCAGGAACATACTGCGGGGTCTTCATGGTGGTCGCGACTATCTTTTCCAGGGTGTCGGCTCCCACCCCATAATACTTCCTCAGGTTTTCCAGGATCTTGTCTTGACAGGAAAGAACTGTTTCCAGGTCATAACCGACCTGTGTCCTTATCTCGTCCTGGGTCTTTATATCAAGCGGCTCTGATACGGCTATCGTTAGGATCCTGTTCTTTATACTTATAGGGAAGAACCTGTAATAGGAAGCGATCTTCAATGGTATCTTGTCGAGCAGTGCCTTTTCAACCGAAATCCCCTCTAGCTCAAGATAGGTCAGTTTCGATCTTTCAGCCAGTAGGCTCAGGATCTCTCTTTCGCCTGATATGCCTCTTTTGACAAGAACCTGCACCAGGCCCTGCCCTGAAGCAGCCGCCTCTTTAACGCACTGGTCCAGCGCCTCTTTGGAGATCAGCCCCTTTTCTACCAATGCCTCTGAAAGTATAGCATCTGATTTCTTGATCATATTTTATTTGAAACGGTTATTTATGTCGCTCCTGATATATTCTTTGTACTTGGCGACAACCTCATCTATGTCCTCTTTTGTAAGCAATACGAGCTTTAATTTTAAACCCATAGCCTGCTCTTCGGCCATTTTCAGAGTCCAGGCATCCAGGGGATTATTTATCCCCATAGTCACAGAAAAGTCATCTTTTTTAATAGGGATACATCTATGGTCTAAGATCAGCGACGGATTAAATTCTTTTACAAGCATCCAGTC
The DNA here is from genome assembly GCA_964534705.1 of uncultured Planctomycetia bacterium. Lineage (GTDB taxonomy): Bacteria > Omnitrophota > Gorgyraeia > 2-01-FULL-45-10 > 2-01-FULL-45-10 > CAZHPY01. The sequence continues at coordinate 3,666 of CAZHPY010000097.1, forward strand.
TACATACCTGTCTTTCAGGCTGAATAACGGAATGCCGAACTGCTCCGATAGCGCCTCTAGCAGGTCCGTCTCCTTAACATAACCGTTCTTAAGGAGTATCTCGCCTAAAAACACCTTCGCCCTTTTTTGCTCCGCCAGGGCGTTTTTCAGGCTTTCTTCGCTTATCAGGCGTCTGCTTAGCAGGATCTCTCCTAATAATTTTTGCTTTCTATCCAT
>CAZHPY010000098.1:0-3843 GCA_964534705.1 uncultured Planctomycetia bacterium
CCCGGATACGATCATGAAGACAATAGCCCCTGTTAAGATAACAGATTCGAATCTGACTTGCACTCTTGGAGCAATAGCTCCATTTTTTTCTTGACAAACTTCGAGTTGTCGATAAAATAGCACTAATTCAAAAACGAAAGGTAGGTATGGTACTAAAAGATAAGGTAGCGATCGTAACAGGCGGCGGCCGGGGCATAGGGAAAGAGATAGCCATGGTGCTTGCCGGGGAAGGATGCAATCTTGCATTATGCGATGTTAATCCTGAGGTGCTTGCTTCAACCCAGAAAGAGATAGAAGGTCTGGGGCGGCAATGCCTCACAGGCATAGTGGACGTTACAAAGTCAGATCAGGTCGAATCCTTCATCCAAAAAACGCTTGACAAATTTCAAAAAATCGATATACTTGTAAACAATGCTGGCATAACAAAAGACACGCTCTTAGTGAGAATGTCGGAGCAGGACTGGGATGCGGTCTTAGGCGTTAATCTCAAAGGTGCGTTTAATTGCACCAAAGCTGCTGCAAAAGTCATGATGAAGCAGAGGGACGGCAGGATCGTTAACATGGCTTCTATCATAGGCTTGATAGGTAACGCCGGTCAGGCGAATTACGCCGCTTCCAAAGGCGGCCTTATTGCGTTTACAAAAACAGTGGCAAAGGAACTCGCATCCAGGAATGTGAGGGCTAACGCGATAGCGCCGGGCTTCATTCAGACGGATATGACAGCTAAACTCCCCGATAATGTAAAGAATGAGATGTTGAAGCATGTTCCAATGGGGAAAATGGGCACGGTTAGAGATGTAGCTAACCTTGCCTTATTTTTAGTAAGCGACGATTCCTCCTATATAACTGGTCAGGTGATTACAGTTGATGGCGGAATGGTAATGTGAAGAAATAAAGCGGCATTATTAAAATAAGGAGGTAAAATGGCAATATCTCAGGACAAGATCAGACAGATCATTGCTGAGCAACTGGGAGTAAAGAAAGAGGAAGTAACGGATAGTGCAAAATTTGTCGATGATTTGGGAGCAGATTCACTGGACACGGTAGAGCTTGTAATGGCATTAGAGGAAGAATTCGGGATAGAAATACCGGATGAAGATGCTGAGAAGCTCTCGACTGTCGGAGATGCTCTGAGATATATCGAAGAGAAGGCCGGTAAGTAGACATATAATGCTTAGAAAAAGGCGTGTTGTCGTAACGGGCTTAGGAGCAGTTAGCCCTATCGGTCACACTATTGATAAATTCTGGAATTCCCTCCTTGAAGGAAAAAGCGGTGTCAAACGGTTAACCCGGTTTGATCCTTCCTATTATACCTGTAAAATAGGAGCTGAAATAACGGATTTCGATCCTTCGCCCTATCTTTCTCCAAAGGAATTGAGGCGAATGGACAGGTTTGTCCAATTTGCCGTTGTAGGTGCTAAAAAGGCTGTTATTGACTCCAAAATAGACCTTGAGAAGGTGGATAGGGACAGGTTCGGTGTCCTTGTTGGGTCAGGTATAGGCGGATTGCATACCGTTGAAGCCGAGCATAGGCAGTATCTAGCATTAGGGCCGGAAAAAGGCCCGGATAGGATATCACCGTTCCTGATACCGATGTTGATAATAAATATGGCTTCAGGCCAGATATCTATTACCTTAGGCCTCAAAGGGCCTAATTCGGCGGTTGGTACAGCCTGCGCTACCGGTAACCATGCGATAGGCGATGCTCTCAGGGTAATACAGCGTGACGAAGCGGATCTGATGATATGCGGCGGCAGCGAAGCCGCTATAACAGTAATGGGGTTCGGCGGGTTCTGCGCGCTTAAGGCGCTCTCGCTTAGGAATGACGATCCTACAAAGGCATCACGGCCATTTGACAAGAACCGGGACGGTTTTGTGATGGGAGAGGGAGCCGGTGTAGTTGTCCTGGAAGAATTAAATCACGCCTTAAAACGAAATGCCACTATATATTGTGAATTAATCGGTTATGGCATGAGCGGAGACGCCTACCATATGACAGCGCCTGATCCTCAAGGCAACGGCGGCGTGCGGTGCATGATCGCTGCGTTAAAAGATGCCGGTATCAAGCCCGAAGAGATGGATTATATAAATGCTCATGGCACTTCTACTTTATATAATGATAAAATAGAGACCCTGGCTATAAAAAAGGTCTTCGGTGACCATGCCAAAAAATTAGCGGTCAGCTCCACAAAATCTGTAATGGGCCATCTCTTAGGCGCCGCAGGCGGCGTTGAGATGATAGCCTGCGCACTGGCGATAAAGAATGGGATAATTCCGCCCACGGTCAATTATGAAACACCCGACCCGGATTGCGACCTTGACTATGTTCCAAACAAACCGCGGGCGCATAAGATAAAAGTAGCCGCTTCTAACGCGCTTGGTTTCGGCGGACATAATGCGACTTTAGTTTTGAAAAAATATACATAATATTTTCCTTCCTTTATACAAAGCAAACAAAGGAGATTATTCATGGATTACCTATTCAATGAACAACAACTCATGGTAAGGGACCTTGCACGCAAGATCGCCAATGAAAAGATAAAACCTGTCGCGGCTCATCATGATGAGACTGAAGAATTCGCATGGGATATAATGAAGATATTGTCGGACAGCGATCTTTTCGGGGTGTATATTCCGGAAGCATACGGCGGATTAGGCGGCGGCATAACGGAGATGTGCCTTGTGACCGAGGAATTATCCCGGGCCTGCGGCGGTATCGCGCTTGGTTTTGCCGGAACGGGACTGGGAACATTTCCCATATTGCTTTATGGAAGCGAAGAACAGAAGAAGAAATACCTTCCTGACATTGCCAAAGGAAAACGGCTTGCGGCATTTTGTATAACCGAGGCAGAAGCAGGATCGGATGCGGGCAGCATAAAGACCTTTGCCAGGAAAGACGGAGACCATTATATACTCAACGGGACAAAGCAATGGATCACGAATGCCGGTGAGGCCGAGGTCTATACCGTAATAGCAATGACCGACAAGACAAAGGGCGCCAGGGGCGCCAGCGCTTTTATTGTGGAAAAGGGTACAAAAGGGATGGAATTCGGCCAAAAAGAGAAGAAGCTCGGCATACGCGCGTCGGCTACCAGAGAAGTCATATTTACAGATTGCAAGATACCCAAAGAGAATTTAATATCCAGGGAAGGAATGGGGTTTATCGTTGCGATGAAGACATTCGACAGCTCCCGCCCGGGCGTTGCCTCACAAGCGGTAGGTATTGCGCAGGGCGCCTTCGATCTTGCATTAGAGTACGCAAGGAAGAGGGTGCAGTTCGGCCAGCCGATATCGAGCTTCCAGGCCATCCAGCACATGCTGGCGAATATGGCAACCGAAATAGAGGCCGCGCGTGCCTTAGTATATGCTACTGCAAGGATGGTCGATGCGGGAATAAAAGACGTCGCTAAAGAATCCGCGATGGCGAAGTTATACGCAGGAGATATGGCGATGAAGGTAACTACAGATGCTGTCCAGATATTCGGCGGATATGGATATATGAGAGAGTATCCCGTTGAAAAGTTCATGAGAGATGCCAAGATCACCCAGATATACGAAGGAACGAACCAGATCCAACGAAACGTTATCGCAGCGCATTTAATAAAGGAAAGCCTTAAAGCTTCTAAATGAACATCATAGTCTGCATTAAACAGGTCCCTAATACGACCGATGTAAAGATCGATCCCGTCAAGAATACGCTTATACGCGAAGGTGTTGAGAGCGTAATAAATCCTTTCGACACATATGCGATAGAAGAAGCTGTCCGCCTGAAAGAAAGGTTCAGCGGCAAAGTTACCGTAATTACTATGGGCCCTCCGCAGGCTGAATCCGCTTTGCGTGAAG
>CAZHPY010000099.1:0-3714 GCA_964534705.1 uncultured Planctomycetia bacterium
GATTATTATTTTAACACATCATCGAACTTTAATAAAGCATATTACTGTTTCATTATTTCTTTCAAGTCTTGCTCAGGAGTAGTGATCAATCTGAGGTCGAACTTTTCCTGCAATACCTTAAATACATTAGGTGTTATGAATGCCGGAGGCGTAGGCCCTATGCGTACCCCCTTTATCCCCAGGCTGAACAATGTCAGTAGTATTGCTACCGCTTTCTGTTCAAACCATGAAAGCACAAACGACAGCGGCAGTTCGTTAACATCGCAATTAAATACCTTTGCTAGCGCTAACGCCACCTGGACGCCGGAATAGGCATTGTTGCATTGGCCAAGATCTATGAGGCGCGGCACGCCTTCTATGTTACCCAGGTCCAGTTTATTAAAGCGATACTTACCGCATGCGACTGTAAGTATAACGCAATCACGTGGAACACGTTCAGCTAATTCAGTATAATAATTACGGCCTGGCTTCGCCCCATCGCAACCACCGATGAGAAAAAATCTTTTTATTTTGCCTGCCTTTACAAGGCCTACGATCTTTTCCGCCATCCCGAGAATGGCCGTATGATGAAAACCTGTCAATATAGTTTTGCCAGGCGCTGCAGGCAGGCCCGGAAGTTCCTTTGCCATTTTTATTACGGCGGAAAAATCATGCCCTTCTATGTGTTTTGCGCCTGGTACGCCCGGTATCCCGACGGTAAAAAGACGGTCCAGGTAAGAATTAGGAGGCGGTATCATAACACAGTTGGTATTTACAAGTATAGGGCCAGGAAATGCCGCAAACTCCTTTCGCTGGTCCTGCCATGCCCCGCCGTAGTTCCCGGCAAGGTGCTTGAATTTCCTTAACTCCGGATACCCATGCGCAGGCAGCATTTCTCCATGAGTGTATATATTCACGCCTGTCCCTTCCGTCTGTTCAAGCAGGTCATAAAGTACCGGCAGGTCATGCCCGGTGACAACTATGCCAGGCCCGGCCCTGGTTCCCGTATCCACTTCGACAGGCGTAGGATTACCGAACCTGTCGGTATGCGCCTTATCAAGGACCTCCATTATCTTCAGGTTCATCCTGCCGCATTTCAGGACCATTTCAAGATACTGTCCGAGATCAAAACTTACGTTCGTTATGGTCTTGAACAACGCTTCATGCATGAAAGCGTCCACTTCCTCGCTTCGCGCATCCATCTCCCTGGCATGATATGCATATGCAGCTATGCCTTTTAGGCCATAAAGCAGCGTATCCTGGAGGCTCTGTATGTCCTCATTTTTTCCGCAGACCCCCATTTTCGTACAACCCGTTCCACTTGCCGCCTGTTCGCATTGATAACAAAACATTTTACTCCTCCTTTTTTTCTGAATGCCTGATATGCTTATCGTATAGGTCCCTGCCGATACATTCCCTGGCAAACTTACACCACATGAAACACCCCTGTTCTATATTCTTGGAGATCATGGCTCCGCAATTGAAGCAGACCGTCTTTACTTCGTCGCTCCAGATCTCCGTATCCTGGCCGCATGAACTGCATTTTATATCCTTAGGATAAGGCTGTTTAAACCTGCCCGACCCCGGGCATTGAAAGATCATTTTATCCTCTCCCCTTTAATACTTATTGTAACGTCGTCGAACGGCACATCTTTGCCTGACTCGGATATGGCTTCTTTTATGGCCGGGAGGAGCCCAAAACAGCATGGGACTTCCATGTGCGCGTATGTTATCGACTTTATATCGTTATTTTTAACTATCTGTGATATCTTTTCCTTATAGTATGAAACATCATCGAGTTTAGGGCATCCGACAAGCAATACCTTACCTTTAAGCAAGTCCTCATGAAAATCAGCATAGGCGAACGGAACGCAATCGGCGGCTACCAGGATATCAGCTCCGTTTAAAAATGGCGCAAATGCGGGAACAAGCTTCAGTTGAACAGGCCACGTTTCAAGACGGCATACGCCGCTGGGCGCGCCCATATTCTCCCCGGGCTTTTCCTTCACCCTGGAGTCGACGACTCTTGATCCCGGGCACACGCCCTTAGAAGAATGTCCGGTATTAATAAGGTCGGCGGGCCTGATCTTTATACCTTTAGCTACAAGATAATCCATCGCTTCCTTCAAATAGCCGAATTCGTTATGGTCCTTAAGGTGGTTTAGATGCGCGATGATCGTATTCTTACCCTGCTTTACTATGTTCCCCATAACCTTCTTTTCATCGTATTTTTCAGCTTCCCTCTCTTCTATCAGGATGGCTCCCTGCGGGCAATGGCCTATGCATGCTCCAAGGCCATCGCAAAACAGATCACTTATCAAGCGCGCCTTGCCATCTATGACCTTAAGGGCGCCTTCCGGACAATTAGGAATGCACAAACCGCACCCGTTACATTTATCTTCGTCTATTTTTATGATCTTCCGCTTAGCCATTTTCAGTTCCCTTTCAATATGGATCCTATTGTCACGTGTTTAAGTTCCGAATAAACCTTACTTTCTATGGAATCTATTTTCTTCTTAAGCCAGCACGCCTTTCGGTTCGGGCAAAGCTGTTTTTTAAAAAAACACTCATTTAACTTAAAAGGCCCCTGAAACGCCTCTATTATATCTATCAGGTAGATAGAATTCTCATTGCGCCCGAGAACGAACCCTCCTCCCGAGCCTTTTTGCGATTCCAATATGCCACTCTTGTTAAGGGACTGCAGGATCTTCCGTAAAAAGGGCCGCGGTATCTTTAATGCTTTTACGAGTTCCGTAACGGGAACGACCTTCTCTTTTTGTTCCGCTATATAGCAAATGGCCCTCACCGCATAATCCGTATTTCTTGATATCAACTTCATGACATTCCCTTTTTTAAATGATACCATACTGGTATCATTTGTCAAGGGTTTTTTTAGAATATTTTTGAAACGATCACCGGAAGTATATATGGAAGGGGATTATACGGACTGCATTAGCTGGCGGTTGGACCTGTTCCACTGGTCGAACGTATTGAAATCCACCGGCCTTATTTCAAGTAAATGTCCGCTGAATATCATGCGGAGCACTTCGTCGATGTTCTTGCCCTCAAAATCTTTTCCATTCTTTATCGAGAGATTAAGAAGCGCGAGAAAATTACTCTGTAGTTCAAGAGGCGGCGTTCGCTCTTCTTTTGTTTCGCCATAATCGCCATTTATATATCTGTCGCATTCCAGCATGCTTATATCCGCAAAAAACTCTACGGCAGGATTTGTGCGTTTACCCGGATCGATCCGTATCTGGACAAGCCTTATCCTGTCCTTTATCTCTTTTATCCTGTCTTTATAATTTTGCGCTGTCAAAATATCGTCTATCATACGTTCGACATTCTGCCGCGCATCTTTGCCTTCCCCTATTTTTATCTCCATAAGAGGGTTCAACTTAGCAAGATCATTCTCCACAAATTCCCTTAGTTCTATCTCCAGCATCTTCTTTAGTTCCGGCATCCAATTATCGGAAGCTACATAGCTGTTTATATGGATATCGGGACCCATAAGTTTCCTGGCTGCCTGGTTAAGGCCTGCCACGACAGTCTTGTCCTCTTCAAACGCAACAGCGCTTACTATACGGGTCGCCGTATTTCTTCTTACTACGCTGGCCGCTCCCACAGCCGGAGATACTGCATTTTTATAAAGTGCCTCCGCATCCGTCAACGCAGGAACAGTTGTTGCCGGACCGGTTACTACAGGCTGCAGCGGAACCAAACACACCCAACACA
>CAZHPY010000100.1:0-3547 GCA_964534705.1 uncultured Planctomycetia bacterium
AATTTATCTGTTTTTATAAGGACGCTTGTAAGGGCCGCCCCTGATCTGAAAATTAGCTTGCTTAGCTTGGCATTGGTCTCGTTAAATGTCGCAAAGCCATTATGGGCGACGCCATCGCCGGCTATAACAAATGGCGCGGGATCCGAGACATGTGTCCGCGCGGAAACAGGTGTCGCATGGTCAGACAAGACCATTATCCTGAAATTCCCCGCCTGCTTAAGGTACCGCCACACTGCCCCGACTACATATTTATCGAAATTTTCAATGGCCGTGATCTTTGCACGCATGTCACCGTTATGCCCGGCCTCGTCAGGCGCTTCGACGTGGACAAAAATAAAATCCTTCTTTTTAAGTGAATTGACGGCGTATTCGCCTTTGCCCTGATAATTAGTATCGTAATAACCTGTAGCGCCCGGTACATTGATAAGTTCCAGCCCGGTCAGCTTACCTATGCCATTGACAAGGTCAACAGCCGAGATCACAGAGCCTTCTACGCCGAACATCCCCTTAAAGCTCGGCATATTGGGATTCGTCCCCTGGCCCCATAACCATATCATGTTGGCTGGGTTTTCCTTCAGGTCTACCCTTACTTTATTGATCTCATGCTTTTCTAATAAAGGCCTTGATTCCGCCATTAATTTTAACAGCAGGCTTGCCCCTTTTCCTTTAGGAAGATATTTACCGATGGGCTTCCCTGTTATATCATGAGGCGGCGTGCAGTCAGTTTTCATGAGCGCGCCCAGATCGTCCTTCGAGCGGACCTTTATGACAACCAGGTTTCTATAGCTCTTCCCATGATAAAACCTGATCTTATCGCTGCCAAGCTTTTTATTTAAAAAATCCATGATTATCCTGGATTCTTTATCGCTTATATGCCCCGCGCTGTAATCCGCCATGATATCGTTATTGGCGGTAACAAGATTACACCGGAATGCTATCTCATCCTCAGCTATCTCTATGCCTATATTCGCTGCTTCCAGGGGACCTCTGCCCGTATAATATGTTTTTGGGTCATATCCTAAAATAGACAGGTTTGCAACGTCACTTGCGGGCTTCATGCCGCGCGGCACGGTCTTGACCAGGCCTATTATGCCGGCCTTGGCCATCTCATTCATATTACCGATCTTTGCCACTTCAAGCGGCGTCTTTCCGCCAAGTTCCTCGATCGGATAATCGCTCATCCCGTCGCCGACTAAAATAGCTATCTTCATACCTGCACCTCGTTAAAGTCCTATTTCCTTTAAGATCGCTTCTAATTTCGGTTCTACAGATCTTGGTTTTTCCACGCTTGAAATCGCCCTGTCAGGATCTTTGAGCCCATGACCGGTGAGTACGCAAACAATTTTAATTTTTCCTGTGTCTTGTGTCTTGTGCTCTTGTGCTCTTGTGCTCTTAAAGTACCCACTTTTCGCGAGCTTTAACAATCCGGCTACGCTTGCGGCGCTGGCCGGCTCTGCGAACACGCCCTCTTTAGCAGCAAGCAATTTGTATGCTGCCAGGATCTCATCGTCAGTTACCATATCGATAAGGCCGCCCGATTCATCACGGGCTGCCTCTGCATACTTCCAGCTTGCGGGATTACCGATCTTTATCGCGGTAGCTATGGTCTTGGGCTCTTTTACGGGATGACCAAGGACTATCGGCGCGGATCCTGCAGCCTGGAACCCAAGCATCTTCGGAAGTTTATTGGAGATATTAGCGCCTTTATACTCTTTATAACCTTTCCAGTAAGCGGTAATATTGCCTGCGTTGCCGACGGGGATGCAATGAAAATCCGGAGCGTCGCCCAAGGCATCGCAGATCTCGAAAGAACCTGTCTTTTGCCCTTCGATCCTGTAAGGGTTGATCGAATTGACCAATGTGATCGGATATTTAGCGGTAATGTCCCGGACCAGATCAAGGGCCTCATCAAAATTTCCTTTGACCGCTATTACCTTGGCCCCGTGTATCAATGCCTGGGATAATTTACCCAAAGCTATGGCGCCCTCCGGGATCAGGACTATACATTTTATCCCCGCCCTGGCCGAATAAGCTGCCGCAGAAGCAGAGGTGTTACCGGTTGAAGCGCACATAACGGCTTTCGAGCCTTCTTCGACAGCTTTCGATATCGCCATGCACATACCGCGATCCTTGAAAGAACCGGTCGGGTTCAGGCCTTCGTATTTCAGGTATACTTCGGCGCCGCTTCCTAAAAGCGCGCTTATATGCGCTGCATGGATCAGCGGTGTGTTGCCTTCCCTTAAACTTATGATAGGAGTTTTCGCAGTTACAGGAAGGAATTTCCTATATTCTTCTATAACACCTTTCCACATATCTAGTCCTCTATCCTCACTCTTACGGTCTTTTTCTTTATTATACTAAGGCCGTCTATTTCCTTCAGCGCTTTTGCCATCTTGCTCTCAAGCGCTTCATGGGTCATCATAACTATCGGAACGACTTTTAAAGCTTCCCTGTCTTTCTGGGTAACGGTAGCTATACTTATGCCATGCTTGCCTAATATCCCGGATATCCTGGCCAGCACACCCGGCTTGTCAACAGCCGAAAGTCTTATGTAATATCTTGTTTTTATGTCATCGATCTTTTTTATATGGCTTACATCCCGCCTGAAACTGAATGGGGCTGCTATCCTGCCGCAGCACGAAACCTGCTGCGCTATACTTACTATATCACTGACAACAGCGCTTGAGGTAGGCTTGGCGCCTGCCCCTTCGCCATAAAACAGGTTCTCCCCGATCAGGTCCCCCTTTACAAATATAGCATTATAGACACCGTTGACGCTCGCCAGTAGATGTTCCTTAGGTATTAAAGTAGGATGGACGCGCAACTCCACAGAACCGGAAGATTTTTTAGCTATGGCCAGTAACTTTATGGCATATCCGAATTCTTTTGCGTATTTAATGTCACTTGGCTCAATATCCGATATCCCTTCGGTATATATATCATCCGGCCGCGCAGGCATGCCGAACCCCAGCAATGCGAGAATGGCCAATTTGTGGTTGGAATCCATCCCGCTTATGTCAAGATAAGGATCCCTTTCCGCATAGCCTTTCTCCTGCGCTATTGACAAGGCCTCGTCAAAGCTATGCCCGCCCTCGTCCATCTTTGAAAGAATAAAATTACTGGTTCCATTGACTATGCCATAGATACGTTCAAATCTATTGGCTATAAAACCGTCTTTTAAGGATTTTAATATGGGTATCCCGCCGCCTACGCTCGCCTCAAATCCGACCGTAAGCCCGACCGCATTGGCAAGATTGAATATTTCGTATCCGCTCTCTGCCAACAGCGCCTTATTAGCGGTCACAACGCATTTGCCCTGCCGCAAAGATTCAAGGATTATATCTTTTGCCGGCCTTTGCCCGCCCATAAGCTCTACGACAACGTGTATATTAGGGTCATAAAGGACCTTGCTCAACGATCTTGTAAGCAGTTTCCTGTTCACCTTTACAGGACGCTTGGATTTGATATCCTTATCGCATATCCTCACGATACGGATATCAACATTACCCTTATCCTTCAACAGCTTATTCCTGGATAAGAGGGTTTT
>CAZHPY010000101.1:0-3271 GCA_964534705.1 uncultured Planctomycetia bacterium
CGGATGAGCTATCTTCTTTGATAGAAAGGAAATAGCGGCCACATTACTGGCCAAAGGACACGGGCTAATAGATGTCAGGATCCCCAACCACAACGCTGACGTAAGGCCTATGGATATCTCTATCATTGGGCTTCCTTTAATAGATCGGCGACCTCGCTCTTCACATAATCAACAAATCTTTCTTTATTACGGACGTACTCCCAAATCTTGTCCATATTTTTCCATTTAATTTCTTTGCCGTCTTTAACTAACGACAGGATAAGCGACTTTGTGTAAAGCTGATAATTGCTAGCATAGTGTTCGTTGCCCTTGTCTTCTACGTTGATAACTTTATACTCTAATTTTCCGGATCTAAGCGCGCCCTTAAAATTGGTCTCTATCGTTTCCCTGGAATACTGTTCTAATTTATGACAGGTTGGGCAACGCATTGTTCCGTGCAAATAATAGGCAACGACATGCGCATCGTTAGCATTCTCTTCTTCTTCGGCTAGTGAAGGAAGAATTAGGCCACTATTACTTAGAACAGCGATTGTCAGAAGGACACAAAATAGTCTCTTCAATTTTTCCCCCTATTTTGAAATGATCTTTTTAATCTCGTCTTTGCTTAGCACTTTACCGACCGATATGACTGTACCATCGACGACCAGCGCCGGGGTCATCATAACCTTGTATTCTGTAATTTTGACGATATCGGTGATTTTGCCGATCTCGGCCTGGATGTTCAACTCTTTCACTGCTTCTTCGGCATTAGCGGTAAGCTGTTTACATTTCGGACAACCGACCCCTAAAATCTCGATTTTCATTTTCGCCTCCGTTATTTATCTTTTGATTGCCAAAACTTTTATACTGACTACTACCCCCTCGGCGCTCTTAAGATTATCGAACATAGCATCTATAGGATAACTCGATTCGCTTATTACTTTCACATCCTTAAATCCAGCCATTACTATAAGGTTCAAATACTCTTCTTTTTTAATCGCTCCTGCAAGGCAGCCTACATATGCCTCAATTGAATCTTTAAGCTCTTTCGGTAATTTTTTGGCAAGCACCAAATCTGAAACCATCAACCTGCCGCCGGATCTTAAGACCCTATAAGCATCTTTAAATACCGCCTCTTTATCGGGCGAGAGATTAATTACACAGTTTGAAATGATAACATTTATAGAATTGTCCTCTACGGGAAGTTTTTCAATTTCACCCAACCGAAACTCCACATTGCTATATTGTCCTTTTTCAGCGTTTTCCTTTGCTTTAGCGATCATTTCCGGCGTCATGTCAACACCAATAACTCGGCCTGTTTTGCCGACTCTCTGAGCTGCCAAAAATGCGTCAAATCCTGCGCCACTCCCCAGATCAAGCACAACATCGCCTTCTTTTAAAGAAGCGAGCGCAACCGGATTACCGCATCCAAAACCCAGGTTCGCCCCTTCCGGAACAGCGCTCATTTCAGAATCGCTATAACCAACTTTCTTACTCATCTCCTTTGCCTGGTCTGTTCCGCAACAACAGGAATTATTAGAACAGCAGGATGCGTTTTGTGACAATGCTTTCGCATAACCATCCCTGACGATCTTTTTAATCTCTTTTGCTTTTCTTTTCATATTAGGCCCTATATCCTTTCCTGTTCCATTAATGTACCATCATCCCAAAAACATACCCTACTATTGTTGAAAATCCCACTACGAGCACACAGAATATAAGTGTCTTGCGCCACCCGATTATTTTATTAATGACAAGTACGCTTGGTAACGACAGAGCCGGTCCCGCCAGAAGAAGCGCAAGCGCAGGCCCTTTGCCCATCCCAAGGCGCATCAACATCTGAGTGATCGGTATTTCGGTCAGCGTAGCAAAGTACCAGAATGCGCCTATAACGGACGCTACCAGGTTAGACAGAAATCCATTACCCCCGACAAAGACCGCAACGGCTTTTTCAGGAAGAAGAGCTCCGACGAACCCCGTCACAAATACGCCTCCGAATAAGAGCGGGACTATCATCATACCGAAATCCCATGTCGCGGCCATCCACTCCTTGACCTCATCGCGCGTAAACCATTTCTTGAGCATAAGGAGGATGGCCAATAGCATAAACCCTGCCAGATACCATTTTATAGCATTGACTCTCATGACAAAATTATCCTCAGGAATGCTCTGTGCAATATCTGACCTATTGATACGTATACTATCAACAGCCATCTTTCCGTCCGGAGCGTAAGGTTTGATCTCGATAAAATCCTGAGTGGCATATTGAATACTTGCTTTCATTATAGTGTTATTCTTTAGTGTGATCGTAGCTTCATTTGTGTTATACCAGTCGCTGAATACAAGGAACATTATCATGCAGAAGAAGTAAAGGCCTGTCTTCCAGAGTTGTCTGGCAGGTTTCGGCGCGGGCGGCAGAGCCATAGCGGCTTTATTACGCACGTGCTCCGACTTTCTAAATATAAATGCCATAGAAAGACCTATAATAAATGCAAAGCCGATCGCGCCTATAGCCCTGGCCAATCCTATATCAAACCCTAGAACGCGCGCAGAAAGAAATACAGCCATAACATTTATCGCCGGGCCGGAATATAGGAAGGCGCTTGCGGGCCCAAGCCCAGCTCCCATGGTATAGATACCTGCGAACATCGGAAGCACGCTGCACGAACAGACTGCGAGAACAATTCCAGAAACAGATGCTACAGTATAAGCCATAGCACGGTTGGCATCCGGTCCGAGATATCGCATAACGGAGGCTTGAGACAAAAATGTCGATATGGCTCCGGCAATGAACATGGCCGGCACAACACAGGCAAGAGTATGGTTAATGGCATACCATTGTAGAAGTTTAAATGCCTCAAAGATAGCATTCGTTACCCTGGGATTTCCCAAAGGTAAAAAATAAATAACCACAAATATACCAACCAGCCACCAGAACTTCTTCAGGTCTTTCATATGCTTTTCCTGCCCGCCACCTTACAGCATCCGCCTTCAATTCTAATGGCCTTGATATTCACCAAGCCATCGGCTATCTTCTTATGTGCTGATGAGATGATCCTTGAAAATGTCGGCCTGGAGATCTTAAGCCTTTTTGCCGCATCAACCTGCTTTAGCCCTTCAAGGCATGCCAGGCGGATGGCTTCAAACTCATCAAGCGTTAAATAAACGCCTTCTAATTTATTTAAAGGTTTGCACATCGGTTTAAAACACCTTTCTCCCGGCAAACACTTGACCCATCTTGTCTTTTTCGGCCTCAAATATGCCTCCCAGTTATGAACATATGTTCATAACT
>CAZHPY010000102.1:0-3158 GCA_964534705.1 uncultured Planctomycetia bacterium
ATTTGATCTACGACAACAGGGTATCAAAGGAAGAGTGCATAACAATAAATAAAAAATTAGCCGGAAGTTATTATAAGGGCCTGGCGAACTTAAAAAAATATCTTGGTTTAAAGGATTCTCTGGGCATGAAGGATATAATGGCGTTGCCCGGCGTCATAAATTATGAAGTATCGCAGGAAGCCCTTGCGGACCTGTGGCCGAAGATCGAGAAGGCGTTATCGATGGCCCTGAAAAAACTTCTTGCCGACAGGGAAAAGGAAGGGCACGCTACATACCGGGACTTATGTAACAGGGCCGATAATATCGCAAGGATGCTCTCCCAGATACGATCAAGAGCGCACCTGAACATCGAGGAATACAGGACAAGGTTCGCCGACAGGGTAAAAGACATGACCAGCGGCCACAGCATAGATAAAGGCAGGCTCGAAATGGAAGTCGCGATATTCGCCAAGAACAGCGATATTTCCGAAGAGATCGCGCGTCTTAAAAATCATCTTGTGAACTTTAAAAGAACGATGGCGCTAAGCGGCGAAGCAGGAAAAAAAATAGACTTTATCGCTCAGGAATTGCACAGGGAGATAAACACTATAGGCTCGAAATCAAGTGATTTCAAGATATCAAAAAATGTAATTGAAATAAAAAGTGAAATCGAAAAGATACGGGAACAAGCGAAGAACATAGAATAATGCACGTCAAACACAAAGCAAAACTCTTTATAATATCCGCTCCTTCCGGTTGCGGCAAGACAACTTTGTGTAAAAAGCTTTTGCAGGAAAATTTGCATTTAAGCCATTCCATATCGGCTACTACCCGTCCTCCCCGTAAAGGTGAGATCCAGGGCAAGGATTATTTTTTCGTATCCCCGGAAGAATTCCGCGCGATGATAAAGAGGAAAGAATTCCTCGAGTATGAAGAAAATTTCGGATTTTTTTACGGGACGCCGAAAAAGTTTGTCGAAGGGCTGCTTGAGAAAGGCAAATCGGTCCTTCTTAGCATCGATGTTAAAGGGGCGATGAAAGTCGCCAGGATGTATCCGCTCAAAAGTGTGCTTATATTTATCATGCCGCCCACGCTGGGGGTGCTTAAGAAAAGGCTGGAAACGAGGATGACGGACCCGGCGGATTCCATTTCCTACAGATTGAAGGTGGCAAAACGCGAAATAAAATATAAAAGTAAATACGATCACATAGTAGTAAATGACAGGCTGAGTACAGCCTATAAGAAATTGAAGAACATAATAATAGAGGAGACTAAAAATGCGGGACGTACCCATAGATAAGTTGCTTGATAAGACACATTCTATATACAAGCTCATTATCCTGGCTTCCAGGCGAGCAATAGAACTTTCAGACGGGGCCCAGAAACTTGTGGACGATCCTCTCGATACAAAACCCGCGCATGTAGCGCTGGATGAAATACTCGACGGGAAAATAGAATATAAAATAAAAGAGGCAAAGTGAGCCAAAAGACCATAATAGTCGGGGTTACCGGAAGCATCGCGGCATATAAAGCGTGCGAGATAGTGAGCTCGCTGAAGAAGTCGTCGTTCGACATCAAGGTGATACTTACAAAAGAAGGCGCTAATTTCATAACGCCGCTTACCCTGCAGACGTTATCAGGGAACAAGGTTTACGCGGACATGTTCGAGCCGCCGCAATCCTGGGATCCCGTACATACATCATTAGCAAACAGCGCATCCCTTATTCTTATAGCGCCGGCAACAGCAAGTATTATAGGTAAGCTCGCGGGCGGGATATGCGACGACCTGCTGACATGTGTGGCCTATGCTTCAAAAGCGCCGGTATTGATAGCGCCGGCCATGAATGAAAAAATGTATAATCATACGATCCTTCAGGCAAACATAGCCAAACTTAAAAAAGCAGGCTATGCATTCGTAGGGCCGATCAAAGGGCATCTGGCATGCGGCCATAATGCTATAGGGCATATAGCCGAAGTCGAGGATATCGTAAGGGATGCCAAGAGACTTGTAATGCAATGATCAAAAAAATCCTTGTCGCCGCCGGACCCACTAGAGAAAGGATCGACCCGGTAAGGTTCATATCGAATTATTCTACCGGGACATTTGGATACGCGATCGCGCAAGAAGCAAAGCGGCGCGGCCTTTTTGTGACCCTGGTGAGCGGTCCCACGGCATTAAGCGCGCCGCAGGGAGTAAGGTTTATAGGCGTGGAAAGCTCCCTTGAAATGAGAAAAGCGCTTATAAGCGAATTTAAAAAATCGGATTGTGTTATAATGACCGCCGCTGTCGCAGATTGGCGGCCCGTATATTCGGCGAAGAAGAAGATAAAGAAAAGCCCTAAAAAAACGGTAGAGCTTGTAGAAAACCCCGATATACTGGCGGAATTAGGCTCAAAGAAAAAGCATAGGATAGCCGTAGGGTTCGCTCTTGAGACGGAAAATCTCGAGAGGAACGCCCTTAAAAAACTGAAGGACAAGAACCTGGATCTTATAGTAGCCAACAGGCTCGGCAAAGGAAGCAATGTTTTCGGAGATAAAAAAATAGACGTAGTAACGGTCGACAGGTTCGGCAACAGGACAAGGATATACAACAAATCAAAAAAGGAGCTGGCCAGAGTTGTTTTGAACAAAGTTTTAAAACTCGGCCTTGCGGCATAGTTATGAAAGGCAAGAGAGCATTTACAGTAATAGAGCTCATCCTGGTAATAGTGATATTTACCATAACATTCGCCTCGCTTACGCCGATAGTTAACAAGATGAAGAAAAAGGCGAACATAATAAAATGTTCGAACAATACGCGCATGTTAAGCCTTGCGCTTCACATGTACGCGGCGGACCATGGGGAAGCGTTCCCGGCCCGCTTATCGGAATTATATCCGGAATATATAAAGAACGAAAAGATCTTTGACTGCCCGGCGGCTTTTGTAAGAGGTACGGTCGAGGCGCCCAGCTATGAATATAGGGGCGGCCTGACAGAATCTTCAAACGGAACGGAAGCGATCCTTTACGATAAAGACGATAACCACGATAAGCTGGGGCGCAGTCTCGTAAGGGTGAACGGCTCTGTAGAATGGGTTCAGAGCTCTGCCGGAAAACCAAGGTAGGGCGCGGTAGCCAAGCGGTAAGGCAGGAGTCTGCAAAACTCTTATACAGCGGTTCAATTCCGCTCCGCGCCTCCA
>CAZHPY010000103.1:0-3156 GCA_964534705.1 uncultured Planctomycetia bacterium
GAAGGTAGAAATTTGGGCTGATTTGTGCTACAATAATTTCCCTTAAAACAGGAGATGGCGATGAAGAAATTAGTGTTGCTGAGGCATGGGGAGAGTACCTGGAATAAAGAGAACCGGTTTACCGGTTGGACCGATGTTGATCTGTCCGAAAAAGGCTTGACCGAGGCTAAAAAAGCCGGCCAGGTCCTTAAAAAGGAAGGTTTTGTATTTGATGTTGCCTATACATCTGTATTGAAGAGAGCCATAAGGACGCTCTGGATCACGCTTGATGAGATGGATCTTATGTGGATACCTGTATATAATTCCTGGAGGCTCAACGAACGGCATTATGGGTCGCTTCAGGGGTTGAACAAGTCTGAAATGGCGTCAAAGTTCGGAGAAGAGCAGGTCCTTATATGGAGGCGCAGTTATGATGTCCCGCCTCCGGCGCTGGAAAAGACCGATCCGCGTTATCCGGGAAATGATCCGCGGTACAAGGATCTCGACAAAAAGGACATTCCGGCCACCGAATGCCTTAAAGACACTGTTGAAAGGTTCCTTCCTTACTGGCATGAGACAATAGCGCCTGCTGTAAAAGCAGGTAAGCGCGTGATAATAGCGGCGCACGGTAACAGTCTCAGGGCGCTCGTAAAATATCTGGATAATGTTTCCGATAAGGATATTGTAGGGTTGAACATACCCACAGGCCTGCCTCTTGTCTATGAACTGAACGATAAGGACCTCAAACCTATAAAAAATTATTATCTTGGCGATCCGGAAGAGGTAAAAAAAGCGATGGAATCGGTAGCTAATCAGGGAAAGGCAAAGAAATAGTCTTAAACCATGCATTTTAAGGATAAGGAGAAGAAATGGTAAAGATTAAAAGAGCGTTGATCAGCGTTTCGGATAAGGCTGGGCTTGGAGAACTTGCAAAGGTCCTGAAGAAATATGGAGTAGAGATACTGTCAACGGGCGGGACGGCAAAGATGATCCGCGAGCTTGGGATACTTGTAAAGGATGTTTCTGAACATACCGGTTTTCCCGAAATGCTGGACGGTAGGGTGAAAACACTTCATCCTAAAGTGCATGGCGGGCTGCTCGCGTTACGTGAGAACAAAGAGCACATGGAAACGATAAAAAAGCACGGCATCGGACTCATAGATATGGTAGTGGTAAACCTGTACCCTTTTGAAAAAACAGTGGCTAAACCCGATGTGAAACTGGAAGAGGCCATAGAAAATATCGATATTGGCGGACCATCAATGTTAAGGAGCGCCGCCAAGAACCACAGGTCTGTTTGTGTAATATGCGATCCGCAGGATTATGGGCGCGTTATCGCTGAAATGGAAAAAAATTCAGGATCAATTTCCGAAGAACTGCTTGTAGAATTGGGTAAGAAGGTATTCGCGAGGACTTCGGCGTATGATGCGGCTATATATGAATATTTAGTCCATGGCCCACAGTCCGCAGTACGCAACGAGGACTTCCCGCAGGAGTTGTGCCTGAATTACACAAAGTTGCAGGACCTTAGGTACGGGGAGAACCCGCACCAGAAGGCGGCTTTTTACAAGGATGAAAAAGTCAATGAAGCCAGCGTATCCGATTCCGTTCAGCTGCACGGCAAAGAGTTGTCATTCAATAATATCATAGACCTTAATGCAGCTTTGGAAATAGTAAAAGAATTCGATGAGCCGGCAGCGACAATAATAAAGCATACAAATCCTTGCGGTACTGCCACGGCCAAGACTTTGTCAAAGGCATATATCGATGCGCTTGACTGTGACCGTCTAAGCGCATTTGGAAGCATAGTAGGCTTTAACAGGCCTGTTAACACGGAGCTTGCCAAGACGATCCTGAGCGAAGCGGACTTTGTGGAATGTATTATAGCGCCGTCATATGACGCACAAGCGCTCCAGGCGTTGAAAGTAAAAAAGAACCTGAGATTGATCGAGGTCAGGAATTTCGGCGCCAAGGTCGCTAGTCATGATAAAGATATGAAAAAAGTGGTAGGGGGATTACTGGTGCAGGATAGAGATGTGGTCCACGTCAAAGGATCCGACCTGAAGGTTGTCACAAAGATAAAGCCTACCGAGGAGCAATTGAAAGGTCTTTTATTCGGGTGGGTAGTAGCAAAACATGTCAAATCAAACGCCATCGTCTTATGCCAGGGCACCAAGACGGTAGGAGTAGGTGCCGGCCAGATGTCCAGGGTTGATTCCGTCAAAATAGCTTCCGAGAAAGCAGGCCCACGTTCAAAAGGTTCGACCCTGGCCAGTGATGCATTTTTCCCAAAAGAAGACGGTATTGAACAAGCCCATAAAGCCGGCGTAACCGCTATAATACAACCGGGCGGTTCCATCCGTGACAAGGAAGTAATAGCTATGGCCGATAAGCTCGGTATAGCGATGGTGTTTACCGGGGTTCGCCACTTTAAGCATTAAGATGACCTACAAGGAAGCGCTAGCATATCTCGAGTCTTTCATTAACTATGAGAAGATAGACGGCTATAATTACAGGTCGTCGCTTAAGCTCGATAGGATGAAGCGTTTTGTATCTCTTCTCGAAGATCCGCAAAAAGACACAAGGTCAGTCCATATTGCAGGGACGAAGGGCAAAGGTTCAACAGCTTCTTATGTACATTCTATCCTTACTAAGTCAGGCTTCAGGACGGGTCTCTATACTTCACCTCATCTGACCGATTTTCGCGAAAGGGTCAGGATAGGTAACGATCTTATCAGCGAGAAAGACCTGACGTCGATCTTAGCCAAGGTCAAAGAAGTTGTAGAAAGATCGATGAAGGACGACCGCCCGTCTTTTTTTGAAATATATACCGCTCTTGCTTATATGTATTTTAAAGAGAAGAAATGCGATTTCGCGGTTTACGAGGTTGGGTTAGGTGGGCGTCTGGATGCGACAAACGTCATTGAACCGCTTGTAAGCGTGATCACGCCTTTAAGCTATGAGCACATGGATAAACTCGGCGGGACATTAGCCAGGATAGCAGCTGAAAAGTGCGGGATAATCAAAAAAAATTCTATATGCATATCAGCGCCGCAGGAAAAAGAGGCGCTTAAAGTGATCGAGAAAAACTGCAGTGAGAAAAACAGCCGTTTGTTCTTGCTGGGGAAAGATATTACTTTTACGGAAACATATTCCAATGAATCCGAGCAGGTGTTC
>CAZHPY010000104.1:0-3154 GCA_964534705.1 uncultured Planctomycetia bacterium
ATTACGCGAACTTCTGGACCTCGTATATTCCCTTGAGTTGTTCATAATTCAGAGGCTGGGAGGGTGGAACGAAGATAAAAATGCGTAGTGTATTGTCCTTCACTATAGATATAAGCGTATTGCATCTGGCCGGGTCGAAACCCAGAGATAGCTTCAGGGCAATGGTCAGCATTTCCATCAGGGGTATGTAGCTGTCTGGTGTGAGCTTCTGGTTATCCACTCCGAAGACAAAGGTATTCTTTCTATCATTGCGCAATGCGGTAAACTCATCTAAAGCTACTGCATCCTTACCTGCTAACACGACTACCCTGGCGCCTGCATAGCCTTCCCTTGCCCTCTCGGCATTTATAAGGGCGGGAAGCTTGCTGTCATCATCAACTATGAGCGGTATGCCTTTTGACTCGCAGTAACTGCGCAGTGAAACTATAAGCGGATTAAGCGCATAATATTGGGGGTAGCTGCCCTTCTCGTAACCTTTTATCCAGTCCGTGCCAAGCGCAAGGACCAATGGATGGCCCTGCGATCTTGCCTGAATAAAGGTAACGGCATCAATAAAGTTTACGGCTTTGACGCGTTCACGTTCAGTCATATCGATGTCCGGTTCCAAGGCCAGCGCGGTTTTTGATGAAGAAGCTTTCCCGGGATCTAATTTTCTGAGGAATACTTTGATAGCGGAACATAATATCGGATCGTATATCTTACCGGTACAATGCGTTAAAGCTTCTTCAAGGAATTTTGCCGTCTCGGCTTTATCGTAATCAAGGCCTTTATATATACCTTCCAGGATAGGCTGGATGTCGTTGGGGATCCTGGATTTCACATTAAAGTTGCTTCCATAAACGTAGTATTTAATAATATGATAAAGGAAAAGCGCGGAATTGTTTTCTTTTCCTTTACGTTCGAAAATATCAACAACGGCGAATACGGGTTCCCTGTTCGCGGTCTTATACATGATATTCGTGGGGTTCATATCTATTGAAAATCTGGAATGGTTACTGCCGGGCGACAAGACTCTCATGATCTTCATCCAGGTGGCCGTTATCTCACGGAGTTCTTCGCTGCTCAGGCCGTTCCTCATACCTACGTCACAAACCGTCGGGCCTGTCATCCATTCCTCATAGTAAACGCCGTCAAAAAACTCTCCGAATTCAGGCGCCAGGCCTGTTCCCCTGAGCGCCCTGAACGCGTCTATCTGGGTCATAGTGGAGTTTCCTACGATCTTAGCAGCCATCTGGATCTTTAAACTGCCGCCGGGAGGACCTCTGCGCCTTGTAGCCTCATCGGTCAAAGAAAGGTTTATCTTGAACACTATTCTCTCTGACGTTCTTATATACTGTATGGTGACTGCATTGATCTCTTCGTATTTGATATCTGTACCTACCCCCTTAAGGACAGTTTCTACCTTTTCGGAGTTTTCCAAAAATCCCTTGAATTTTTCGCGAACAGCAGTGCGATCATCTTTATAGTTATTGCCTTTTGGATTGACCCAGCGTATTTCATATGAGATATGATTGAAGTGCCCGTATTCCGAAGTGGGATGTATTGCTGACTGCAATTCTTCGGCTTTTGCTCCTGCGAATATTTCAAGTGCTACATAGACATTTTCTCCCTCTTTCGTTTGAATGACAGTGTCGCCTTTTTGCAGGTTATATATGAGCTTATACGCCAGTTCGCCATTCCTCATGACGGGCAGGGAGAATCCTGCTAAAGTATCCCCATCCCATATTTCTTCTATCCCATCAATATCGAAACCTTCCAGGAGCATCTCTGTTTCACCGTCTCTATTACTGATATGCTTCCTGACAAGAGGGACCAGGATATCTTTTGGGTTTTGGAGGTTTTGCTTTCTGGCGAGCGCCAGCATTTCGCTTACGAGTGTCCCCACCTCCGCAAAAGCCCATTTACTACGGAAGATACGACCGAGCGCCGCACCCTGCCTAACGCCATTAGCAGCCGCTATATCCCTTAACTCTATCGCGTCGTTATTGGTTACAACATCACAGGTCCCTGTTTTTTCATCATAACGTATCTCGCAGGGCGGTTTCGTTGCAAGGGGCGGGGCAAGGGCAAAATCGCTTGCGCTGTCTATGGCGGCATAGGAAGGCACGCCAATACAAGACAAAAGAAGCCCGCAGATGAGGGTTAAGCAGATCGTACGCTGAAATATCTTGGTTTTTATTGGATATATCATAGCAATATTATGTTATTATGATAAAGTATATCCTATGGACTAATGAGAGGCAAGATAAACAAGCAGCTTTTTCATATCTTAACCGGACCTTACAGGAAGGAAATAACTACTTTTTTTGCTGGGATAACTTATCGACCGTTTCTTGGAGGGTTTCTATCTTTTCCTTCTGTGATGCGACTTCTTTTTCCAATTGCGAAAAACGAGCTTCCAGGTTAATAAACTTACGTGACGCATACTCATCCGCATCTTCCTTTACTAAAAAACTGCTTTCTTTGCGCAGCTGGCCCCCCTTGGGTACCATGACGTTTACGTCCCCTTCTTTTACCACGTCCATGCTGTCTGGAATGTTGACATCCCCTATTTTATTAGTGTCCTCTTCATAGCCATATGACAACGCCGTAAAAATGCACAGAAGAATTGCAGCCAGCCATATTTCTTTTATCTTCATATTCCGCCTCTTGTTTATCAGTTATTTGACCGCTTTATCACCACCGTGCCGAGAGACACACCCTCCTTCTCGGCGATCGCCCTGGCTTTCTTTTCCAATTCTTTCTTGGTCTTAATAAGGTTTTCGAGCTGGAACCTTATGTTCAGGTAATCTTCGTTCAGTTTTTCCGCGTTTTTCTGCATATCCAGTTTTTCTGCCTTCATCTCTTCTATCCTTGTCTTAAGGCTTTGTATCTCAAATTCTTTTGCCTGCAGGGCAGTAATATTTTTGGCGACTACGGCCTTTTCGTCTTCAAGGTCCTTTGCCAATGCGCTTATCTTCTCTTCCTGGAACCTTATGCTTGATGCCGTCTGGATACCTGTAAGCTCCAGGTCCCTGATCTTCGCCTCGAAATTCTGTTTCTCGATAGACAGGCCATCTACCTGTCTCTGCAGGTTTGTCCGCTTCTCTTTTTCATTTTCCTTGGCCATATAAAGAGACACTACGGCAAACAATAATAAAATAATAACCATAAA
>CAZHPY010000105.1:0-2965 GCA_964534705.1 uncultured Planctomycetia bacterium
CAAGGCCGATGTGAACGTCAAAGAGACTATCCATGGCTTGACGGCTTTTATGATCGCGGCTGTCTTTGGACATGCGAATATTGTTAAGCTGTTACTGCAGTCTAAAACTGTTGATGTTAATGCCAAAGATAATGATGGCATGACGACTTTGCTGATGGCTGCATATTATGGTAATACTGAAGTTGTCAAGATACTCTTAGAGGCAAACGCGGATGTGAATTGTACAACCACCGACGGTAGGAGCCTTACGCCATTGTTTTGCGCAGTTCATGCCAGGCATATAGACATTATTACGTTACTGCTTGAAGCAGGTGCGAATGTAAATGTCAAGGCAAGTGCCGATGGAGCAGAGGAGACCCCCTTGAGTATTGCAATGAAATATGGGCTTGCAGATGTGATGCGATTATTAAAAGGATACGGAGGTAAAGAATAAAGGAGAGCAGCATACCTGTTTTTACAGTTTTTGACACCACTTTGGTAGTGCATAGAAACCCACATAACATTTTGTGAAAGAAGAAGTTATGACAAAAAAAGTATACCTCCGGACGTTTGGTTGCCAGATGAATGTGCGGGATTCGGAGTTTGTGACGGGATTACTGCTTAAGGGCGGATACCGTCTTGCTAATTCGATAAACAACGCCGATGTTATCATATTCAATTCATGCTCTGTTCGCGCCCATGCGGAAGAGAGACTTTTCAATAATATCTGGCAGCTTAAAAAGCTTAAACTGAAGAAGCCGGAGTTGATCATAGGCGTAATGGGGTGTACAGCACAGAGCTTTAAAGAGAAAATACTTGAAAGTATCCCGCTCGTCGATTTTGTCTGCGGGCCCGGCAACGAAAGCGACCTGCCTGAAATATTAAAGGATGTAACAAAAAACAGGTGCGCTGTAGTAGCCGTTGATAAGGTAAATGAGAAGAAGATAGAGGCAAACCCCCATTATAGGGATAATGCCGTAAAGGCATTCGTATCCATAGGCGAGGGATGCAATAATTTTTGCTCATACTGCATAGTCCCATATGTCCGCGGCCGCGAGCGCTACAGAGACGCCAAGGACATTATAAAAGAAGCGAAGGATTTGGCTCGCAGAGGTTTTAAAGAGATCATGCTTTTGGGGCAGAACGTCAACTCATATAAAGAGACAAAGAGACAAAGAGACAAAGAGACAAGTTTTGTACATTTGCTTGAGAAGTTGAATAAAATAAAAGGGATCAAATTCATACGCTTTATGACGAGCCATCCGAAAGACGCATCGCGCGAACTTTTTGAGGCCATCGGCAGGCTAAAGAAGGTGGATAAACGGCTGCATCTTCCTCTTCAATCAGGGTCGGATAGGATATTAAAGCTGATGAACCGCGGCTATACGCAGAAAAAATATATTGGATCGGTAAGGCTGTTCAAAAAGCTCGTTCCGGGAGGGTCCGTAACAACGGACGTAATCGTTGGCTTCCCGTCAGAAACGAAAAAAGATTTTAACGAAACGCTTAAAACAATAAAAAAATGCGGCTTTGAAGGCGGCTTTGTGTTTAAATATTCGTCCCGGCCTCCAGCCAGGGCGTCCTTATTAAAAGATGATGTGTCCAAAGAAGAAAAAGAAAGAAGGCATGAAGAAGCGCTTCAGGCGCTCAAGAGAGGAGTGAAGAATGCGTAGTTGGGAGTGTAGTTTAAAAACTAAAAGTTTATTAGCTATTGCTATAACAAACTTGTTTCTTGTCGCGTGTCTCTTGTCTCCTTGTTATGCTCGTGCGGCTGCTGAAGGACTTCCTGATGTCGAAAAATTATTTATGCAGGCGAAATACGATAGAGTGGTAACAGAGTCGGATAAGCTTATTGCCGGCGGGGCAGGCGGGCGCGAAGAGTTGAATTATCTGAAGGGCTTAAGCCTTATGCAGCTAAGTAGATATGCGGAAGCGCGCCAGGTATTTGAATACATGACAGAAAGATATCGCCGCGGCAAAAGGGCATTCGATGCTTATATAGGCATCGGGGACTCTTATTATATGGAAGGAAAATACAACGATGCGGTAGTTGCATATAATGAGGCGCTGAATAATTTTCCGGACCATAAGAACAGCGCGGCGGTTTACTATAAGCTTGGCAATTCCTATCAAAAGCTGGGCATAAATGACAAGGCTAATGTATATCATAGTAAAGTAAAAAGCGTTTCGCCATTAAGTTTTGAGTCAAAGATGGTAAGCAAGGACCTTAGTGTTGTGACTACGGCCGTTGCGCCCGAAGGGCAGGAAATGGACCCTGGAAAACCGGACGAAGAAGGTTATTATGTGCAGACCGGGTATTTTAAGGCCAAAACGAATGCAGACAAGCTTAACGAAAAGTTAAAACGTAAGGGATATGAAAGCTATGTAGTAACCGTCCTGAAATCGAACTCCGCATTTTACAGGGTAAAGGTCGGTAGTTATAAGACAAAAGCAGAGGCGGAAGCTGAGGCTAAAAAGCTGAAAAAGGACGGGTTTGTAACCAAGGTATGCCCCTAAATAGAGACAAGGTCGTATTCATAGTAGGCCCAACCGCTATAGGCAAGACCGCGCTTGCCGTAAAATTAGCCGCAAAAGTAGGAGGCGAGATAATATCCTGCGATTCCATGCAGGTATATAAAGATATAAAGATCCTGAGCCAGGCACCTGCCCCCAGGGAAACAGGGAAGATACCGTATCATCTCATAAACTTTTTAATCCCAAGCCGGGAATTCAGCGTTGCCAGGTTCATAATGATGGCCAGGCGGCTTATAAAGGAGATCATTGCGCGCAAAAAGGTCCCCGTTGTGGCAGGAGGAAGCGGCTTATATGTGAAAGGACTGATAGACGGGTTGTTCCCGTCCCCGGAAGCAGATGATAAGTTCAGGAAAAAGATGTATGGGCTGGCACAACGCTACGGGAGCAGGTATCTCCATAATAAATTGAAGGTGATAGATCCCGCATCAGCAGGTTCTATCCATGAAAATGA
>CAZHPY010000106.1:0-2745 GCA_964534705.1 uncultured Planctomycetia bacterium
ATCCCGGCTGGCCTATCCTGTCCGTAGCCATAAATAATACGGCCGGGATCTTATGTTCTTTCAATATCGGATAACCTTTCTCATAAAAACTATAATCGCCGTCATCGATAGTTATAGCAACTGTTTTTGCCGGCATCTTCTCTTTCTTTGTCATGTACGCTATTACTTTATCCGGACCCACTATGTTATATCCATTATTAGCGAAAAATTCCATCTGCTTGCGAAAAACTTCGGGAGTAACATTGGGGGTCGACTTCGTGTTCTTTTCCTGAAAACAATGGTACATTAAGATCGGGACAACAGAATATGACCTTACCTCAACATAACCAAACAAGGCAACCAATACAATGATCGTAGCGGTTATAATAACTGACAGCAGCCGGCTTTTATTTTTATGCATTTAACACTCCCGCATAAAGGCTTTTCATCTTTTCAGCCATCAACGGTAAAGTAAAATCCTTTTCCACAGACTTCCTGCCTTTTTCCCCGAGATCCGCCCTTAATTCCTTATCATATAATAACATCGACAGCGCGTCCGCTATTGCCTTATCGTCCCCTACCGGGACAAGTATACCGTTTTCCCCATTTTTTATTATATCCGTTATACCGCCGACGTTAGACGCGATGCATGGTTTCCCGGATGCCATTGCTTCAAGCAGCGCTATGCCCAAACCTTCCTCTATCGAAGGTAGTACGAATATATCCATACAAGCCAGGTACAGGGGCGCGGTCTTATGCAGGAAGCCGGTAAATTTTATATGGTTTCCCAACCCCGAATTCATTGAAAGCTCTTTCAAGGCTGTCTCTTCAGGGCCGCTACCTACTATTAAGCATTGAACATCGCCGTTCTTTGAAACGACTCTTTTCATGGCTTCTATAAGAAATCTCTGGCCCTTGACCGGTGAAAGGCGCGCCATGGTCCCGACAACAGGCCCTTCTCCAAGGCCGGCGACATTTTTTAAACCGGCTATTTCATCGCCTGAAAGAGCGCTAGAAAACCTTTTTATATCAATGCCATTATGGATAAGCTCAGTCCTTTCAGGTTTTACGCCAAAATCCTTTTCGAGATGGGCCTTAACGGCGCTGCTTATAGCCACTACCTTTTCACCCCACGTGTCATATAGTTTTCTGGATAACCGCGGCTTAAAAAAACCATGGCAAGTCGAAACATAATGGATGCCCGGCCTTCGCGATGCCAGCGCAGACGCTACCTGCGATACCCTGGAATGCGCATGTATTATGTCTATCTTTTCCCGTTCGATAATACCGGCCAGGACCGGTACGGCCTTAAAAACCTTGGGGCCAAATTCAAATTTTGTCTTCAGGTCCACATGCAGATGTTTTAGTCCGTTATTCTTTAATTCGCTTTCCAGGCTGCCTCCGCTTGAAGCGACCATGCATTCAACGCCCTGAGCTTTCAGCCCGCAACATAGCGATAGTATATATTGGCCTATGCCGCCTATATTCATATGGGTATTCACATGAAGCACTCTCATTTGCCCGCATCGCCCTTCTGGAAAACGTTCATGACTGCCCGAAAAACTTCGTCTACCGTTATACTGTTCATGCATTTATATTTTTTTATGCAGTTTGGATTATAACAGGGGCTGCACTTCAGTTCTTTTCGTATAACAATGGAATCCTGGGACGGCACAACGTGCCTCTTAGGGTCCGTTGAACCGAATAAAGCTATGAACGGAGTCCCCATTGCCGAGGCGATATGCATCGGCGCAGAATCAGGAGTAATATATACCTTGCACCTTTTTATAAGGCTTGCCAACTCGAGTATACCGGTCCTCCCCGCCGCCACGAGAGGCTTCGAAGAAGAATGATCTCTTATTTTTTCTATGAAAGGCGCGTCTTCCGCTGTGCCCGTAAGAACGGTCCGTATATTAAATTCGCTGGCCAGTTTATCGCAAAGCTCCGATATGTGTTTGGGCGGCCAGTTTTTCGTGATCCACTTCGAAGACGCCCTCACATTTATCCCTATCATGCTTTGCGCCGGTTTTATCCAGTTATCATTTAAAAAATTGGTTACTTTTTCATCGTCGGAAGCCGACGGCCACAACTCCAGCTTTTTATCCACCGGCTTTATGCCTGCAAGCCTTAAAACCCTGAATTGATGATCCAGCGGGTCAAGATACGGAGCGTCGTCTTTTATCCTGTTATTCAGAAGGAAGGAAAATTTACCATTTTTATAACCATATCGCATCGGCGCCATCGATAAAAATGCGAGCAAATGGCTCTTTTTGTTATTCTGCAGGTCTATGACTATATCAAAACAGCCTTTCCTTAGCTCCCGGCCCATGTTCCACAACCCCTTAACACCCCTGTCCTTGCCCTTAAGGTCATAGACTACTTTTTCATTTATATAAGGGCACCTGTCAAGCGTCTCTCGCGCCTGTAACCCAACCAGGACTTTTATCGTCGCATCTTTATATTTTGCGCGGATAGAACGCAATGAAGGCACGCTCAATATGACATCGCCTATGGCGCTCAATTTGATCACCAGTATATTCAGCGCCCTCAATGCTTCTCCATACACATCGAGCGTTTTTGTCATCATCAGGTCAAGGTTAAAATTATCCTCGACACATTTCCTGCCCTGGACCACCATGTCCCTCCAGAGGGCCTTGTCCTGATAGAGCCTGAATATCTTATCTGCCATGTCGTGCGGGTCCTGCGCGTCGCAAAACAGGCCTGTTTTGTTGTCCGTTATTATATCGACAACGCCTCCCACCCTGG
>CAZHPY010000107.1:0-2687 GCA_964534705.1 uncultured Planctomycetia bacterium
GGGAGTTTCGTTCTTGACACTGCCGGTCATTTCTTATATCTTAAATATATGCATGCATTAACACTTATAATAGTAGCGCTTCTCGTATTTGCGCTCGCCTACAGGTTTTACGCGAAATTCATAATCGCCAGGGTCCTGACTTTCGACGATAAAATACCTACCCCGGCGCATACCTTCAAAGACGGGCAGGATTATCATCCCACAAACCGCTATGTGCTGTTCGGCCACCATTTCGCCGCGATCTCAGGCGCAGGGCCTCTTGTTGGGCCTGTGCTTGCCGCGCAATTCGGTTTCCTTCCCGGTTTCCTGTGGATATTGATAGGCGCGGTGCTGGGCGGCGCGGTCCATGACATGGTCATATTGTTCGCGTCTGTCCGGACAAAAGGTCTGTCACTAACAAGGCTGGCGAGAAAATACGTAAGTAAGACTGCCGGATTTACGGCCGGTATCGCGATACTGTTCATAATAATAACGGCCCTTGCAGGCCTTGCCCTTGTAGTGGTCAATGCACTGAATGAAAGCGCATGGGCGACTTTTACTATCGCAGTAACGATACCCGTTGCGCTTTTTGTAGGGTTATATATGCATAAGATCCGGCCAGGCAAGATAGGGGAAGCATCTTTAATAGGCGTGGTCCTGGTCATGGCAGGAGTTGTTTTCGGGGAGCCCCTGGCGAAATCTTTTTTGGGCCAGTATTTTATCCTATCTAAAACTTCCCTATCTATAATATTACCTATATACGGCTTCCTGGCATCGGTATTACCGGTATGGCTTTTGCTTGCCCCACGGGATTATTTAAGCGCATACATGAAGATCGGGACTATAGCGCTCCTGGCTATCGGCATATTTATCGTGAACCCCAGCCTGAAAATACCGGCCGTAACAAGTTATATCAACGGCGGCGGGCCCATAATCCCCGGAAAGGTCTGGCCCTTTGTCTGTATTACTATCGCCTGTGGCGCTATAAGCGGGTTCCACAGCCTTATCGCTTCCGGGACAACGCCGAAGATGATAGAAAAAGAATCCGACATCCGGTTCATAGCCTTCGGCTCCATGCTCGCAGAGGCCGTGGTCTCGATCATGGCCCTGATAGCGGCTACTGTCCTTCTGCCGGGAGATTATTTCGCCATAAACGTCCCAGTAGATGTGTTCCAAAAAATGGGGCTTGGCACCGTCCAGTTGGCTGAAATAGAGCGGATGACGGGTGAAACCCTTTCGGGGCGAGCAGGAGGAGCGGTATCACTGGCGGCAGGCATGTCGGTCAT
This sequence comes from uncultured Planctomycetia bacterium, assembly GCA_964534705.1. Lineage (GTDB taxonomy): Bacteria > Omnitrophota > Gorgyraeia > 2-01-FULL-45-10 > 2-01-FULL-45-10 > CAZHPY01. The sequence continues at coordinate 1,266 of CAZHPY010000107.1, forward strand.
ATTATCGAATATCCCCGGCATGAAAGCGCTCATGGGTTATTGGTACCATTTCGCGATAATGTTCGAGGCATTGTTCATACTGACAACGGTCGACGCCGGGACAAGAGTGGGCCGTTACATATTGCAGGAATTCGCCTCGATAGCAAATCCAAGGATGGCGCGAAAAAAAGGATTTTCCCAGGCTATAATAAGCGGGGCTATCATAAGCGCGCTGTGGGGATATCTCGTATATAATGGTGATATAAGCACTATATGGCCCATGTTCGGCGTGGCCAACCAGCTGCTTGCTACTGTCGCCCTGGCCGTTGGAACTGTATATATATTGAAGTTAAAGAATATCTGGCATTACGGCCTGATAACCTTTATCCCTGCCGTGTTCATGTTCGCCACGACAGTTTGGGCGGGGATCGAGAATATCAAGGATAATTACTTACCTAAACATACTTTCCAGGGGAATTTAAATGCCGTTCTTTCGGCGATCATGATAGTGCTGGTGATAATTATTTTGGCGGAAGCGCTGAAAAAGATATACTCTTTAAGCTCAGGCCTTTTCTTTAAAGGAAATTACGACGCTGAACGAGACCTTGGGAGCGGTTAGGCCTTTGGGGAACGGCGGAAATGGCGAGGACTTCTTAAGGCTTGATGTAGCTATATTTATAAGGGTGGCATCCCCGGTCGATTTGATCCTGTCCACGTAAAAATCTTCAAGCTTACCATCCGATTTAAGGATAAATAAAAGATGCACGTCCCCGTTCTCGTAATGGTACCTGTACAGGTTTTTCAATTTCTCAACTATCTTTTGCCTTACAGCTTTATAATAATTTATATAATCTTCGCTGTTAGGGTCATACCGCAACTCATAATATTGCATGTCGACGCCTAAATTGGAGTAGGCGCGGTCCACGGCCGGGCCTGATTTCATCCCCTGGGCAGGCGATTCAAAGGCAAGAAAATTGCTGGCTAAAATAAATATTATACAAAAAATTACTTGCGTGGTCTTCATTTGCTGCCACCTGTAAAATCGGCCTTGGCAGCTATATTGAGGCTGCGTATGCCTAATTCATTCATTACATCCAATACTGCCACAACATCCTTGAAGCGGGCTAATTTATCGGAAAAGAGCACCACTTTAAGAGAAGGATTGCTTTTATATATGGCGGCCACTTTATCCCTAAGCTCGTCTTTTGTTATAAGGTTGCCGTCCAGATAAATAATGCTTTTACTGCTTACAGTTATACTCACCTGGTCCGAAGCATCGGACGTCTTAGCGCTTTTTGCGTTCGGCAGGTTCACTTTTATGCTGGTCTGCACTATCAAAGGCGTTGTTATCATGAATATTATGAGCAATACCAGTATGACGTCGGTAAACGGCGTAATATTGATCTCTGCTATTGCCTTCTGTTTTCTGAGGCGAGGGTTCAT
>CAZHPY010000108.1:0-2603 GCA_964534705.1 uncultured Planctomycetia bacterium
GCCCGAACAGCAAAATGAAACTCCGCAGGGAGATATATTATATATAAAAGAAAGCCTGGGGCGTATACATACAAAAGATTACAGGATCTATAATAGTTTACTTTTCCTGCTCATATTCCTGGTCCCGCTGGTTACGCTGGCCTCCATTCATGTTATCTATGCCAGAAAAGACAGGATGCTCCATGATACGCGCTACGCGCATCGCGCCAGGGCGTTTAAGAACATGAAGCATGAATTCATGGAGTTAAAACACCGCCTTAGATCGAATGACGCAAAAGGCTTTTATGAAAAATTGTTCGGTACGTTGCAGAATTATCTGGGAGGCAGGCTTTACCTGCCGGTTGCAGGCCTTACATTCGATACCGTTGAATCGGCGCTGAGTTCAAAAGGCGCCGATATCCAGGTGATCAACAAAATAAAAAATTTATTCGAAGTATGCGACCGCGCAAAATTTGCGCTGTCGAACATAGATGGGTTCAAGATGAAAGATGACATGAAGGAGCTTGAAGAAATAATAAGATACTTTGAACGGGTGAGATCATGACCAAACACGCATTAGCCATACTGATCTTGTTTTCCTGTTTTACCGGCGGCGTCTATGCGGAAGAACTTCCGAACGACGCGCCCCGTCTTTTTTATAGCGCCAACTCTTTTTATGAAAAAAGGGAATTCAATGAGGCCATAGATGATTATCAGAAGATAGTCGATCAGGGTATCGAGAGCGGCACATTGTATTACAACCTGGGCAACGCCTATTTTAAGTCGGGGAAGACCGGGTATGCGATCCTTTATTATAAAAAAGCGGCCAGGCTCATGCCGGCCGACAGCGACCTTAAATCCAATCTTTCCTATGCGCAGTCCCTGACGGAGGATTCCGGGCTCCAGCCCGTTGCCCAGAATAAATTCACGTGGGCCATGAAAATACCGTTCAAGGAATTCACGTTGAACGGCGTAGCGAGGATCCTTATAATCATGTACCTGCTTGTCATGGGTTTACTGGCGGGAGGTATCATGAACCCGGTATTTAAACGAAGGGCTACATTTGTATTCTATCCGGTCCTTGTATTATTCCTGCTCTCACTTGCAGGTTTTTCTGTAAGGTATTACAGCGAGGAAGTGCTGACTCATGGCATAGTAGTCGCCAAGGAAGCGGAGTGTAAGTATGAACCGATAGATAAATCGACGACCTATTTTACCCTCAAGGAGGGGCAGGAAGTGCTTGTTTTAAAGACAAGGAACGGTTGGAGGCGCATACGGCGCCTGGACGGCAAGCTTGCGTGGGTCAAAAGCGATGCTGTGGAGGAAATATGAGAAAGATCAGAGAGGTCTCGGTTATCGGAGACGGCGGATGGGGCACCACACTGGCCATACTTTTATCGCAAAAAGGTTACAAGGTAACGCTATGGGGCGCTTTTCCCGATTACGTTGAAGTCTTGAAGTCAAGAAGGGTCAATCTCAAATTCCTGCCCGATATCCGCATACCGCAGGATATAGCCATCACCTCTTCGTTGGATGAAGCAACTGCGGGCAAAGATATGATCGTCCTGGCAGCGCCGTCGCAGTATATGAGGGGGGTCCTGTCAAAATTCGGCCCGGGTAAGGTTTCAGGCGCCATCCTTGTGAGTGTCACAAAAGGAATAGAGAACGTGACATTAAAGAGGATGTCCGAAGTCGTCCATGAGGTTCTCGGTAGCGTACAACTGGTAACATTGTCAGGGCCGACCATAGCCCATGAAGTAGCCATGAAGATACCAACGACAATAGTGGCATCGGCAGAGGACATAAAATTAGCTAAAGCGGTCCAGGATGTATTCATGACCGATTTTTTCAGGATATATTCATCCACAGATGTGATCGGTTCCGAGATCGGCGGATCATTGAAGAATGTAATAGCAATAGCAGCCGGGATCTCGGACGGGCTTGGGTTTGGAACGAACGCCAAGTCAGCGCTGCTGACACGCGGCCTGGTGGAAATGGTGCGCCTGGGAGTCTCTATGGGTGCGAAGAAAGATACGTTCTACGGCCTCAGCGGATTGGGGGACCTCGCCACTACGTGCATAAGCCAATATTCAAGGAACCGCCATTTCGGGGAAGAGATCGGAAAAGGCAAAAAATCAAAGGACATAATCAAGGAAAGCGAAATGGTCGTTGAGGGCGTTGCAACTACGCAATCCGCCCATGACCTGTCAAAAAAGTACAAGATCGAAATGCCCATCACCGCGGAGATATACAAAGTCATTTACGAGAATAAAGACCCCAAAAAAGCCGTTTATGACCTTATGACCCGCCCACCTAAGACTGAAGCGTAAAATAAGCGAATTTCCCCATTTAGCGGTTGCATATATCATATATTTTGATATAATATTTTAATTATTGTTATAATATAGGGCATAATGACGGGGGGTGGCTCAGCCCGGCTAGAGCACTTGCTTGGGGTGCAAGGGGTCGCCAGTTCAAATCTGGTCCCCCCGACCATTTTGTGGGAAAACACATGAAAAAAATAAATGTAGGGTTAATAGGATTCGGTAAGATAGGCGGCGGTGTGGTAAAAACCCTCTTATCCAGGAATAAGCTGTTGAAGGATAAGGGTAATGTTGATATCC
>CAZHPY010000109.1:0-2581 GCA_964534705.1 uncultured Planctomycetia bacterium
GACAGGAAGTGGGTCATACTGGGAGGTTTTACCGTATTTGCTGCCGTATATTTTGGGTTCGGTATGCACGCGACGCGCACATCTATCTGGGTGCTTTTTGCTGTTTATGGTTTTTATATGGCAATGACAGATGGCGTAAGTAAGGCATATATCACCGACATGGTCCCGCAGGAATCGAGGGCCACGGCTATAGGCATATATTATTGCTTTACGGGGGTATTGACCTTATTTGCAAGTATTATAGCGGGATTGCTTTGGAGTTATATCGGAAAGAGCGCGCCATTTATTTACGGCGCTATAACCGGGGTTATTTCGGCCATACTATGCGTATTCTTGTTGTAGAGGATGAAGATAAGATAGCGGGATTGATAAGGCGCGGCCTGCGTGAAGAAGGATATGCCGTAGATATAGCCAAGGACGGTATAGAAGGCGAATTCATGGCGTCAACCAATGACTATGATGTTATAATAATGGACGTTATGCTGCCGAAAAAAGACGGCATATCTCTTTGTACCTCCTTAAGGGTAAAAAGGATAGCGACACCCGTGATAATGGTTACGGCTAAAGATGCCGTGAGCGATAAGGTCAAAGGCCTGGATTCGGGCGCAGACGACTACCTTACCAAGCCATTTGCTTTTGAAGAGCTACTTGCAAGGATAAGGTCCCTGTTACGCAAACGCGATAACAATTCCGCGGTAAAGCTCAGGGTAGGCGCGCTGGAGATGGATATTATATCGCATAAGGTATCCAGGGAAGGTAAGGAAATAGTATTGACGTCCAAGGAGTATGCCCTCCTCGAATATCTTATGCGGAACGCGGGTTCCGTCATTACAAGGACAATGATCGCAGAGCATGTATGGGATATAAATTTTGATACGGACACAAATGTCATAGATGTATACATAAATTATCTGCGCAGGAAGATCGACGATGGTTTTAAAAATAACCTCATCCAGACCGTGCGCGGCAGAGGCTATATCATAAAGGAATAGCATGTTTTTAAAGTCAATAAGGTTCAGGATAGTCTTGTGGTACATGGGGCTTTTAACGCTGACGCTCCTGGTATTCAGCGGCCTGGTCTATGAGAACTTTAAAAAGGCCATGTACGACGATCTCGACGATCTTTTAAATTCAAAGGCGGATGGCATAGTGAACGCAATTACCACTTACTGGGAGATCGAGGAGATGAGGCAAGACAGCGGTATCTCTGAAAACCTTTTTCAGGCCGATAGCGCTAATTTTCTTGCAATGGCGAGCAACTGGGTAATGGAAAGGTCAAAGGACCCCAACCTCATGAGCATGTATGTCCAGATACTGGATCCGTTAGGCAATAAGCTGATAACATCAAAGAATTTACCCAACATAAATAAGCTTTCGGAACACGATTTTCAGCATATACTGGCAGGGGAAGATTCTTTTGATACTATCGGAGGGTCAAGCGCTACGGGCTCGGCCATGAAGTTCAGGGTATATACAAAACCCGTTATGAAGGATGGCAAGGTGATATATATCATCCAGGTCGCAAGCGCGCAGGGGCTGATATACGTGGCGCTTCACGGGTTAAGGATAATGCTGTTTGTGCTACTGCCCATAACAGTTATTGTTACGGGAATAGCCGGCGCTTTTTTGGCGCGGTTGACGCTCAGGCCCGTAGATCATATGATAGACACGCTTAAGAAGATAACGGCCGAAAATCTGAAGTTGAGGATACATATCCCGGATACTAAAGATGAGGTTAAAAGGCTAGCAGATACATTTAATGACATGATAGAGAGGCTTGATAAATCCTTTACGTCACAGCATGAATTTATACAGGATGTATCGCATGAATTGAGGACGCCGCTCACCATTCTTAAAGGCGAACTCGAAGTGACGCTCAAAAAATTAAGGTCGCCCGAAGAATATGAAGAAGTGCTTAAAAGCAGCCTTGAGGAAATAGGCAAAATGTCCAGGGTCATAGAGGACTTGCTTGTTTTGGCCAGATTTGATAATAACCAGGTCGCCCTGGAGATAAGAAGAGTGGACCTTGGCGACGTGCTTAACCATGTCATGGAGGACATGAAAATACTGGCCGAGCAGAAAGATATAGAAACATCCCTGTCAAGGCAGGAAAATCTCATGTTGGACGGTGACGAGGACCAGCTAAGGCGTCTGTTCGTTAACCTGTTTGATAATGCCATCAAATACACGTCGAGGAAGGGCAGGGTAGTAGTAATGGCGCATAAGGCCGGTAGCGACATCAAGATAGTGGTGAGCGATACCGGTATAGGCATACCGGAGGATGAATTGCCCTATATCTTCGACAGGTTCTACCAGGTTGCGCGAGCCAGGCGCTCGAATCACGGGTTCGGCCTTGGATTAAGCATAGCAAAGTCGATCGTCGAGTCCCACCGCGGAGATATCTCCGTTTCCAGCCAGATCAGCCAAGGTGCCACATTCACCGTTTCTTTACCCATGTCGTATCCTGTTTAGAATCCCATAGTATTAATCCTAAGCCTTAACAAACAACCCGAACGGCGGTCCTTGCGCCGGTCGCCTTCAGCAGACGTAGCTATTGTTTACTGCCAGGACGAAGGGTATT
>CAZHPY010000110.1:0-2561 GCA_964534705.1 uncultured Planctomycetia bacterium
TAGAAAGAAAAGGTTGAACAGCGGCAGGACCCAAAAAATTCTAAGCCGCGAACAATACCCTTCGGCCTGGCAGTAAACAGTATCTGAGTCTGCTGAAGGCGACCGGCGCAAGGACCGCCGTCTATATGTTACAAAGATTTGACTTTACGCTATATTAAGGTATAATATTGTTAATTGTTTATTGAAACCGAATCAACCAAAAGGAGGAAGCGATGAAGACGGCAAGATTATTATTTGTAGTTGGCCTTGTCCTGGCCATGTCTTTCTCTGCCATTGCGCAGGAAGAGGCATCGCAGCGTACCGCTACAATTAAGAGCCTTAAGGGGAGCGTCGACGTAATGTCTCAGTCACACCCCTGGGAACCCGCAAGCGTGGGAATGGTCCTTAATCAATCGTCTGTTGTCCGTACAAAGGCAAACTCCGAAGCGACTGTAAATTTGGATGGCGGAGACACAGCCACTGTTATCGTAAAAGAAAGTTCACAGTTAATGTTGGCTGATATGGCGCAGAATAAAGCTGAGGGTTCGCAAAGAACTATGTTAGACCTGGCCTTGGGCCAGATATTGATCAAGGCAAGAAAGATACACTCAGACAAGACCAGTTTTGAAGTAAAAACACCTACTTCTATAGTTGCCGTAAGAGGAACCACTTTCTCGGTCGCTGTAGAAACAGTAGAATAAACTCTTTTTCTGCGGGATACAATTTGGTATTAAAAAAATCTATTTTAATAAACATAGCAATCGCATTGATCGTCGCCACTGCTATTGCCGGTTTCTCTCAAAAAGGGCCGCTTAAGCGTCTTGAATATGGCGGCCTTGATTTTTCTTTCCTGCTCAGAGGGCCCATACCCTATAATCCCCACATCGTCATAATAGAGATCACGGATGCGGACATTTCAGGCGTAGGAAGATGGCCATGGGGCCGGTCCTGGCTTGCGGCTATGGCTAAAACCCTGTCTGACCTTGGCGCAAAATACACCTATTTCGATATAATCCTGTCCGAGGCCTCTACTGACCAGGACGACGCATTATTCGAAGAAGCGTTGAAAACCAGCAAGAACGTTTATCTGCCATTTGTCTTTCAAGGCATGCCCTATGACATAAAGAATTCTTTCCTGCCTATAAAAAGATTTTCCGACTATAAAAAAGGGACCGGCGCCGTAAATATTTATCCGGATATAGACGGAGTTGTAAGAAGGATCCCTCTCGTACTTTTCGACAAAGATACCCCTTATCCTCACGTAGCGTTACAGATCGCCATGGATTATTCAAAGAGCAGCATAGAAGAAATACGGCCGGATTCTATTCTCCTCTCCAACTCGCGGGAAAAGATCACGATCCCGCTCGTTGAAAAAAATAAGATGCTGATCGATTGGCCCGGAAAATGGGCGGACACTTTTAAACATTACAGATTTACGGATGTCCTGGCTGGATATCAGGATATTCTTGAAAATAAAAAACCGCAAATAAATCCAAACGATTTCAAGGACAGCATCTGCCTTGTGGCGCTCACAGCCATAGGCCTCTATGATATAAAATCCATTCCCTTGCAGCCTGAATATCCGGGCATAGGTGTCATAGCGTCTACAATAAGCGATATATTGAATAAGAACTTTCTCTATACTCCGCCGATGTGGGTAACCGTTTTACTTATTTATCTGATGGCTCTCATACCTTCATTTTTGATCTCTGGAGAAAAACCGATGAAGGAGACGACTTATATAATAGCGGCCGGTACCCTGTATTTCCTGGTGAATCTATCTTTTTTCAAACAGGGCGTCGCCCTTAATTTTTCTTTCCCCTTCCTTGCCCTGTTCGTAAGCTACCTGACCGTGGAAACTTATAATTTTGTCCGTGTATCCGTAGAAAGACAGGTCTTCCTTAAAATGTCGATCACTGACGGGCTTACAAGCCTTTATAACGTAAGCTATTTTAAAATGCTCCTGGAAACTGAGATCAAGCTGACCAAGTATGAGCCTAGCAGAAAATTCTCCATAGTAATGATCGATGTAGATCATTTTAAGAAATTTAACGACACTTATGGCCATCAGGTAGGAGATCTGGTCCTGAAAGAAGTTGCCGCTACATTGAACAATTCGGTGCGTTCTTCTGATATAGTTGCCAGATATGGCGGTGAAGAGATGATAATCCTTCTTAAAGGAAGCGCTATGAACAATGCTCTTGTAATCGCCGAAAAAATAAGAAGCAATGTGGAAAATCGCGTAATAAAACAGCAGGATAAGGTTTACAGGGTTACTATTAGTGTAGGTGTTTCTGAATTCCATCTTAGCGATAGCCTGGAAAAGCTTATTAAACGTGCCGATGAAGGCCTTTATAAGGCTAAAGAGTCCGGCAGAAATCGCGTCGCTGTTGCTGATTCCCACCCGTAGCGCGTCCTGGCTAAATTATCGAATACCGACTGGCAATGTCTGGGATACACGGTTGCCGGCAGTGACCATTACCCCCCTCTTCTCATCTACCCCTTTCTCTGAATAAGGAGCAGTCAATACCTTCCCTTCAAAGACTATAACTACTGTCCTGTATTTACCCTGGACGTAGCGG
>CAZHPY010000111.1:0-2489 GCA_964534705.1 uncultured Planctomycetia bacterium
GTTTTCCACGACCAGCAACAATCTCGCGAGAGCCGCGTCCATCTGCCCTGCCGCCGAAACCGCCTCCGCCGAAGCCTCCGCCATAAGTCAGAAAACCGTCACCTCTTTTACCGTGAGGCAGCTTACGCCATGAGAAAAATCTTACGGTAGATATTATACTATAAATTATGAAAAACAGGACCGCTAAGCCGATCTGAGAAAAGACAAACGCAATGATAACACAGAAAAATATCGCAAAGAATAAACCCGGCAAGAATGGCAAAGCCAGGGCAAAAACAAAAAGGAACATTGCTATATTCATGCTCACATCTTCATTTTTACCTGAAGATGTGCGGACGCCTTTGACATCTACGCCTTCAAGGCTGTCAAGCTTCACGCCAGCGTCTTTTGCAATTACTTTACTGATAGCCGCCACGCCATAATACAAACCCTTACCGTAATCACCGTTCTTAAAATAAGGTACCATATAAGCGCGCCCGATCTGCCCGCACAGACCGTCAGGCAAAATGCCTTCGATGCCATATCCGGTTTCAATGCGCCAGCGCCGTTCCTTAACCGCCAAAAGCACCAGCGCGCCGTTATCCTTGCCTTTTTTCCCGGGTTTCCATGAATCAAATATCATGCGGGCATATCTTTTTTCATCATAAGGGGCTATTGTAGAAACAGCCATGACCATTATTTCGGCGGATGTTTTTTGTCTAAGTTCTTCTATGACATTAGTGATCTTGTCCCGATATTCCTGCGGAATGACATTTGCATGATCGTTGACCCAGCCTTCCGGCGCGGGTACATCATACGATTGGGAAATTACCGGAAATAAGAAGATGGCAATAAAGGTTATAAGGAAAATTTTTCGCATGGCGCGCTGTCTATAGCCGGTCCAACTTGTCGGTTACACTCTCGAGCGTATTGACAAGTTGGTCAAAAAGGCCGTCTATTTCTTCGGCGTTCAGCCTGACTTTTTTACTCTTGGCGTCCAGTATCTTCTTTAATCCGCTGCAGTCGACCATAAACTCACGCGATATTTCATCCGGGATGTATTCTTTTTTATAAGATGGTATTTTACCCTTAAGCCTTATGAGATTTCGCATTATATGCAGGCTTGAGGTAGCGGATTTAAACAATAGATCCCTTAGGAAGGATTTACCGCGTGTCTTTAAATACATTTTCTTTATGTTTATGATCTTGGCCTTTAACTCCTGCTCACACTGGAACCTGAGGTTTTTCAGGTCTATCTGAAGACTCCCGAAGACATCCTTGCCGTGAAGTATAAAATGATTTTCTTTCATGTCGAGGAATTCGATAGGAAAAACGTCGATGGATCTTGCGATATATTCTTCCGTGAAAAAAAACGGATTTATGAGGGAAAATTTACCGCTTGTTACCAGGCGTCCTGCCTTTTTGAGCGACCTGATCGATGCATCATTCAATACAATAGCGAGATTGATATTGGAACTACGGCCGGCGAATTCCCCGCTTGCCGCACTTCCGTAAAGGGTGACGGAAATAAGGCCATCGCCATAAATATTCTTAAGGTTATCGACAAATCGATCGATCATCTTACGGACATTATCAGGTATTTTCAATTCTTCCATTTTTCAATATCTCCTTAAGCATGCGCAAATAACGACATGGCTATAATAAACACCATTAACACCCTATTCATGGCTCCAGTATATCCTCTTCGTCCTCGCGTCTTATTGTTGTATCATAAAAAGCTGCGCTTTGTCCGCCCAATAGCATATACATGCTCGCCTGCTCATACGGATTGAACTCAACGTCATCCCTGTACCGCCTGGCTATAAGCCTGCCTGATTCGCTGTACATCTTTATTTCCATCATCTTGCCCGTCTCATCGTACGCAACCTCATACAGGAGTGTCGGTCCGCTATATATCCACCTTTTTGCCGCCCAGCCGTCTATACCTGTCTTAAGCCTGCCCTTGCCGTCGTATAACGCCTCGTCTGTCATTTTGCTTAGCATATTGAACCGCTCTATCTTCTCTATTGTGCCGTCGCTCCTGCAATAGACAGAGGCCTTGAGGTAACCGTTTACGTCATATATATCGCACTTCTTTACCTTTCCTGTTTTCCAAAACTCGAATTTCTTCAGGCTCTTTACCTCGCCCTCGCCATAGGCAATTAAAGCTATAAAAAGGCTGAGGCATAAAAAAAACAGGATCTTGATATTATAACGCATCAATATTTCAGCAACTTTCTTAGCCTTGAATTTATATTTCCTCTACTCGCGCTTCATCCAAAAGGCCATCTTTTGTGTAAATAAGAGTCGCCCTTATACCTTTAAAAAAAGACGATGCCGCCGGTTTGTAGACGCAGTCCGCGCGGTTTCCATCAAGGTTCTTGACGGAAACAATGGGAGTTCCGTACTCCTCTTCGATATAGTCGCGGGCATCGCCTTTTCTTATAGAGCCCGATTCTATGCCTTTTTTTACTCTTTCGAAATTTCTCGTCTCTTCATCATACTGCTTT
>CAZHPY010000112.1:0-2382 GCA_964534705.1 uncultured Planctomycetia bacterium
TGCCCGTAATGCCGGGCATACTTCTGATAACAATAGGTATACTGCTCTTCTACAGGAAAAAACACGAAGATATATGCAGGCTTGTCAATGAAAAGGCCCCTCCCTTTCTCGCGGATTTTTATAATAATTTCCTTCATAAGATAATGATCCCTCCGCATCATGTTGACATAAGCTGGGATTGGGTAAGAAAAGAGGTTTTAAGGTCGGAAAAGATCAATGTGCTGGATAAGGGGGAACGCGCCATCAGGATCCGCGCCGCTTTGGATATAAGCATGAGAAAGGCAAGGTGTCTCATCAGGCCGCGGTATATTTTTGAAGAGAAAAAAATATCTGCCCTCGGCGCTGATTTTATAGAAATAGAGGGCGGTCTCAGATTTAACACGGCAAAGATACCCCATTTTATATCAGGAGCCGAAAGACTGGTTTTTTTCCTGGTTACCATAGGCCCGGATATCGAAAAAGAGGCCAGCCAGCTTACCTCGGGCGATGACACCCTTACCGGATATCTCCTGGACAGGATAGGGTCCTACGCTGTAGAATCGCTTGCCGAAAACCTGGAAAAAAGGCTGCGTAAAAATCATTCGTTCATTAAAAAAAGCGTATCGAGCCGGTTTTCGCCCGGTTACTGCGATTGGCCCATAGAGGAACAGTTCAAGCTGGTAAAAGTAATAGATTTTTCAAAAGCAGGCGTGGAACTGAACAGCAACTGCATGATGATACCGAAAAAATCAGTTTCCGGCTTAGTGGCAGTGGCTGATGCGGAAGTTTTTAAGGAATTCGTATCAAGTTGTGATATTTGCTCTAATTCTGAATGTGATTTTCGTAGGAACTCTTAAGCTGCTTTTGCTGCGGGGTTCTGCTGACTCTGTGAAGCGCCTGTATCTTTTTTCTGAAGGTTGTCCCAGAATTTATCCACCTGCGCCTGTATATCATCCATGATCTGCTTATTGGCGGGCTTTAAAAGATGTCTGAACCTTCCCTGCAAATTTATCCATTCCGATACGCTCTTCTTCTCTTTAGGCCTGTAAGTGATCTTATACTGGCCGTTAACAACCTCATATAAGGGCCATACACACGTATCTGCAGCTATACGCCCCATTTCACATGTCATTTCAGGCTTATAGGACCATCCGAGCCTGCAGGGCTGGAAGACGTTGATAAATTTCGGGCCTTCCATGGAAAGGGCCTTCTCGACCTTTGACGTAAGATCGCGCCAATTACCTACGACCGATTGCGCGACATACGGAATACCATGGGCGACCATTATCTCGGTAAGGTTCTTCCTGAACTGCTCTTTTCCCTGCTTCACCTTACCTGCCGGAGCAGTTGTAGTGTCCGCCCCTCTTGGCGTAGCGCCAGAACGCTGGACACCCGTATTCATGTAAGCTTCATTGTTATAGCACACGTAAAGGATGTTGTGGCCCCGCTCAACAGCGCCCGACAATGACTGCAAGCCTATATCGTAAGTGCCGCCGTCACCGCCGAAAGCGATGAAATTGATCTTTTTATTATATTTTCCCTGTCTCACCCATGACTTATAAAGGGCTTCCACGCCGCTTATCGTAGCAGCTGCGTTCTCAAATGCGCTATGGACAAAAGGCACGTTCCATGAAGTGAACGGGAATATTGTAGAAACAACCTCAAGGCAACCTGTAGCGTTCGCGACTACGGTATTCGGCCCTGCCACTGCCAGGACCTGGCGCGCAACTATTACGGCTCCGCAACCGGCGCATGCGCGATGCCCCCCGGTAAATAATTCTTTGCCTTTAACAAGCTCTTTTAAATTAGCCATTATTCTCTCACGCCCAGATAGGTTATTTTGTCTTTTTTCTTACCTTTTATAACGTCGCCTAAGTCCCTATATACCGATTCGATATCTTCCGGCCTTATTTCTCTTCCACCGAGGCCGTAGACATAATTAAGCGTTTCAACCTTTATATTATTATCGAATAAAGCCGATTTTACCTCAAGGCATACCGGACCTTCATTGGCATTCATTGAGTCCGACCTGTCCATGACCGCGATCGCTTTAATATTTTTAAGGGCCTGCGCGATCTCTTCCTTAGGAAAAGGCCTGAAAACACGCAGTTTCAGGACGCCTGCCTTTATGCCTTTGCTTCTCAGGTCATCTACCACTACTTTGGAAGTCCCGGCAGTAGAACCCATCAAAACTATGGCGATCTCAGCGTCATCCATCTTATAAGCCTCAAACAGGCCGTAAGAATTTTTGAATTTGCTCTTAAACTCTGCGGCTACGTCCAATATTACCTTCTTAGAATCCTTCATGGCCTCAATATGCTGTCTCTTGTGCTCGAAATAATAATCCGGCAGGTCCAATGCGCCTACAGTTATGGGGTTCTCGACATTAAGCAGATAATGTTC
>CAZHPY010000113.1:0-2167 GCA_964534705.1 uncultured Planctomycetia bacterium
CTCCCAACTCGCTGCTTAAATTAAACAAAGAAAGTTTACATAACATGAGAGTTTTGATAAAAACAGCTGGTATAGCTATATTTTTTTCCCTACTTTTTTCCGTCTTTTTAAATACATTATCCTTGGCCAAAGCGGATCCGGATGAAAAGTTCGTGCGGCCTTTAATCCTTAACGATTATAACGCGGAATCCCTGACGTCGATCTCAGGCGCCCTTAGCGGCGGCGACGAAGAATCTCCGGGGACCGTTTATGCAACTATAGCTACAGACAATGGTTTTCGCCGCGGCAATTCAGGAGCCGCTGTAAGGCTGGATTACGATGTTTTAAATCCCGGCGACTATTCTTTTTATTGGCTGAAACTGGGCAAGACGATGCGCGGTAAATCCGATACTACGGAGACAGCCGACCTTTCCCGATATGACTACCTCTCATTCTGGGTAAAAGGTATCCCTGATCTGGGCAAAGTGAAGGTAGAGATACATCAGGATGTGGAACCGAACGGCATGTTCGTATTCGGTAAAGATATATCCGGTTATGTATATACAAGTTCCTATATGGATGGCGCAATAGACTCCAAATGGAAGAAAGTGATAATACCGTTATCCGACTTTTCAACCATAAAAGACTGGTCGAAGACGCTGGAACTTGTTTTTGTTTTTGAGAACAAGAACGGCACTCCTAAAGGAACGGTCTACCTGGATGACATTATGTTCGGATACAGGCCTGCCTCTGTATTAACGGAAAAGAACGCCAAAGAGCTCAAGGCCCCGGTTGAAAATTCATTTAAGGTTAACGGTGTCGGTCCGAAACAATGCCTTACGTTCAAAGGAACGAATACGCTTTCAATAAACGCAGAGAGCATAAATGATAATCCTTTTATCGAGAGCGTACGCTTTGAATATAGCGCGGATAAAGGGGCTACATGGGTGACGATAGGCGCTGATTATGACGTATCCAAGCGGGCGTATAAGATCGACTGGCGCCCTGATAACTCAAGAGAATTATCCCGTTATGAAGTGAGAGCAGTTGTAGAAGATATTCGCGGTAACGAAAAGGCGACGAACGCCCTGATAGATTGTCCCATACAGCCCATGACGGATGATGAATTCCTGAATATGGTAGAGCGCAAGGCCTTTGATTTCTTCGACGACCATCAGAACATGGAAACCGGCCTTTTTTCAGATACATCGGGCGGCGGCGACGCAAGTATTGCTTCAACAGGGTTCGGCATGGCTGCTTTGTGTATCGGCGCTGAAAGGGAATGGATAAGCAAAGAGGAGGCGCGCCAAAGGGTGTCCTTGTCGTTGGATGCGTTCCTTCCAAAAGCCGATGGCTCCGAAAGCCTTGCGGAAGGCAAATTCGGGTTCTTTTACCATTTTCTGGATCCGCATACCGGGAAACGCGCAGGTAAAAGCGAGATATCCACTGTTGACACCGCAATACTGGTTGCAGGAGCGATCACCGCAGGCGAATATTTTGGCGGTGATATAAAGGATAAGGCCGAGAATATCTATTCCCGGGTCGAGTGGGATAAATTTTTAAGCAAGGATTATCCCATGAAGAACATGTTTTCCATGGGGTGGTCCCCGGAAAGAGGGTTTTTGGAATCTTACTGGGATTATTATACGGATGAAGGTATCCTTGTAACATTACTTGCGATAGGCTCGCCTACTCATCCGGCGGGTCCCGAGGTATTCTATGCCTGGGCAAGGCAAAAAGGAAGTTATGGCAAGGGGGCCGAGTTTATACATTCATGGCACGGAGCCTTATTTTCATACCAATATGCCAACGCATGGTTTAATTTCCAGGATATGGCCGATAAGCAGGGCGTGAACTGGTTTGAAAATTCCACTAATGCCACTATGACCAACAGGCAGTTTTGCATAGATAATGCCGAGAAATATAAAGGGTTTGGCCCGAACAGCTGGGGCATTACATCAATGGCCAGGCCAGAAGGGTACACGATGCATTTCGGGGTGCCTCCCACAGGAAATGGCGAACCGGAATACGACGGCACCATATCACCGACAGGGCCGGCCGGCTCAATAGTCTTTACCCCGTATTTGTCCCTTTCCGCCTTGAAATACATGTACATAAATTATCCGAGGCTATGGGGGCAGTATGGGTTCAGGGATTCCTTTAATTATGAAAAGAACTGGTACTCGCC
>CAZHPY010000114.1:0-2057 GCA_964534705.1 uncultured Planctomycetia bacterium
CAGGGCAGGTTTGTCCCAGGTGGGCAGCTTTAAAGACCTTGAAAACATTGAGATGTCGTTCTTGCCTATCCTTGCCTCCAATAAAGGCTTCCTAACCCCTAGTTCCTGAGCGGCTTTATTCCCGTAACGGATATCTTTCAGATCATCAAGATTTGTGCCGTCAACCACATGGTCCATGCCATATTTATCCCGCACTTCCTCCAGCCTGCTGAATAATTCCTTTTTACAGTAATAGCACCTGTTAACGGGATTTGATATGAATTCAGCTGAACTCAATTCATTCGTGCGGATCGTCAGGTGGCGCATTCCGATAGACTTCGCCAACTTAACGGCTTCCCTGTATTCGGACTGCGGATAGGTTTCCGATCGGGCTGTCACGGCTATCACGTGATCTGCGCCAAGAGTATCAACGGCGATCTTGAGGAGGAACGCGCTGTCCTTGCCGCCCGAATAGGCTACGACTACGCTGTTAAGCTGTTTCAATATCTTTTTAAGGGCGTTTATCTTTTGCATAACGGCCATATCCCTAGAGATTGTCCATGAACTGTTTTACGGCGGCGCCTATGCTGGCAAAATCTTTTTTATCCAGCCACTCTTTTTTAAAAACGCTCGCGCCGAATGCCACGGCGCCTGCACCGTTCTTAAAAAAATCCTTCATGTTATCCGGCGTAACCCCTCCGCATGCGAGCAGCTCGATATCGTTGAAAGGGCCTTTGATCTCTTTGAAATATTCCGGCCCGAAAAAATTGGAGGGAAAAACCTTGACCATGGTAGCGCCTGCGTTCCAGGCTTTATAGATCTCCTGTGGAGTCAATGCGCCCGGAAAAACCGGGATCTTATTTGTTACACAATATTCCGCCACGTCCTCTATAAGGACAGGCGTTACTATAAACGAAGCGCCGGCTCCGAGCGCGATCTTCAATGAATCCATATCAAGGACTGTGCCTGCGCCTATAGCAATGCGGCCTTTTGCATGCCTTACCATCTTATCTATCAGGCCGGGAGCGCCCTCGGTATTCATCGTTATTTCTATAAAACCAAGCCCGGCAGAAATAACCGTTTCGGTCAAAGGCTCGACAACTTCAGAGCTTATCCCGCGCAAAATACCAAGGACAGGTTTTTTCTTAAAGAGCTTTACGTTCATTAGTCTACGTCATCTCCGATAAAGCTTTCATAAAATTCCCTGTAATCATCTTTTTTCTTGCTTTCACGCAGCGCCATGGCTGTCCTGGGATGTTCATCGAGTATGCCTGTTATCGCATAAGGGATAAGATATCCCCATTCAAGTTTTTCTCTTAATGGTATGAACTCTTTTGATATGACATCCAGTATGGGCCTTATGTCGAACTTCGGGTTTTTAAGGAACCCCAGCAGCAGTTCTGTGGGGCAATTTCCGGCCGCCCTTCCCAGGCCATAGATGCTTCCGTCGACAAAATTGGCATTATGTATTATCGCCTCTATCGTATTCCCGAACGCAAGCTGCTGGTTATTGTGCGCGTGCATGCCTATTTCCTTGGTCTTTAGGATGCTCCTGAATTTTTTTACGAGGAATTCGACAGACTCCTGATAAAGGGCGCCGTTACTGTCAACAACATAGATGACCTGGGCCTTGCACTCTTCTTCAAGCTGATGAAGCGCCTCTGTAAGCTCATTGTCGAGGGCTCTTGATATCGCCATTATGTTTATCGTGGTCTCGTATCCCTTGTCCGCGCAATGGTTGGCAAGATGTATCGCCTTATCGATATCTTTAACGTATGAGGCAACGCGCACCATCGATACTACTGAATCTTTTTTTTGCGGAACATCGTCCAGGTCAACGCGGTCAACGTCTACCATTATGGATATCTTGGTCATCGACGGGATCCCGTCGATGACCTTTTTTATCTCCTCCTCATCACAGAACTTCCATTGTCCATATTCCTTGGGAGAAAAAAGCCGTTTTGAATTCTTGTAGCCTATCTCCATATAGTCTATTCCCGCTTCCGATATGGCTTTATAGACCGCCCTGACAAAACTAAACTCGAAATTATGATTATTCATCAGGCCGCCGTCCCTTA
>CAZHPY010000115.1:0-2050 GCA_964534705.1 uncultured Planctomycetia bacterium
GTCGTGAATTTTTCGTCTTTAAAATGCAGGGTGACCTCCGCGAATATGCCCCTGCCGACATGCATCCTGTGTGAGTAATCCTTTGTCGAAAAGAGTACGAGTTTTGCCAGGTCCACGTAGCCGGGATCTATGTTTATCGTCCGCTTGCCGTTGACCGACAGTTTTTTTTCTATTTTGTTGGATAGTATCTTTGTCTTCTCTATGTCTTTTAAATAGACAGGCTTTTTAAAGCTTAAAAATTTACGCTTAAGGCCCGTACCCATCTCCCTATTATAGTAGTCCGTGTAGATAAAATCCATCACTTCGCTTTCAAAATCAGCTTTGTTCCCGAATTTTTTTTCCAGGATCAGCCTGGCTTTATCAAACAGGGTTTTGTCGGCTGATATAAGCCCTACGATCAATTTGACTTTTCCGGCAGGGTGAACATTACCCATGTAGATAGAGAGAATCCATGTATTGTATAAAATGCGAGCCGGAAGGTTCCTTTATCGCGATGAACTTGATACCGCTGTAAAAAAGCCTCCTGCCCAATGCGTCTTTTTCTTCTTTATCCTTGGTCCATACTACTTCGGCTTCGACCTCAAAAAACTTTTTATTTTCAGGCATATATACCTTGATGTCGAGTATCGACCCGAACGCCAGTTTCTCATCGACAAGGATCATAAGCCCTCCCTTCGACACATTGATAGCCCTGCCGATCTTTAAATGGGGCTTGTCCTCTATGGTATATTCTATCTCAAGGTCCTTGTCAAAGCGCTTATGTTCGCGTCTTTCATCGCCGGTCCAGTATTCCAGTATACGCGCATGAGGGGTAACTTTTTTAGTCGAGATCCTTTCGTGCGCCCAAAGCATAAAAAGCGTTATGGAAAGAAGTATAAGAAAACACAGGCCAAAAACAAGGAACATTTACAGCTCTCTTTTCTTATTTATATAGGCTGAAATTATTTCCTTATCCCTGCCTGACAGGTCCTCAAAAAATATGGCCATGTCGTAGTGTTTTATGGCGCCGTCTATTATTACAGGGTGCTGCCTTACAACTATACCGCTTACCTCCAGGTTGGCTATACCGCTGCTTTCTTTGGATGCATCCGGCACCATGAGCATCAGCTTGACCCTCGACATGAGCGGCAGTTCTTTATCGACTTTACAATATACGCCGGACGTGCTTATATTAAGCGTATGGGTTATGGAATCGAATCCTTCAAGCTTAAGCGACAGCGTGCTGTCATCCAACCGCGGGAACTGCCTTCTTTCTTGTGTTACCATTTTTTAAACTCCTCGCCTATCTCCGGCAGGTAAACCTGCCTACAGTAGGCTTTAAAGACCTATCCGGGAGGCCATCCCATCGGACGGCCGCCTAATAGATGCATGTGAAGATGCGAAACTGCCTGTCCCGCATCATGTCCGCAATTGACGACCACTCTATAACCGGACCTATCGACCTTCTTTTCGTTTGCCAGCATATTCGCAGTGACCGTGAGCCTTCCGATAATAGCGGCGCTCTCTTCTTTTATATCCGATAATTTTTCTATATGGGCCCTGGGGATGATCAGGATGTGGACGGGCGCCTGGGGGCTTACATCTTCGAACGCGAGCACTTTATTGTCTTCAAAAACTATTTTTG
This sequence comes from uncultured Planctomycetia bacterium, assembly GCA_964534705.1. GTDB lineage: Bacteria > Omnitrophota > Gorgyraeia > 2-01-FULL-45-10 > 2-01-FULL-45-10 > CAZHPY01. The sequence goes on from CAZHPY010000115.1 coordinate 1,625, forward strand.
CCGGAATTTCTTTTTTAACGATCTTACAGAAGATGCAGGTGCTGTTTTCCATTATGCGCCTATTTCTATTAATTTATAGTCCATGCTGCCAAGCCCTAAGGAGCTGGCGTATTTTAACTGGACGGTCCAGTCTATTTCGGGATATTGGGCCTTGAATATGTCCTTGTTGCCCAGATCGTTGAGAAGGTCCGCAGATGCCTTATCTATGCTTACCAGATCACCTGATGCGAGTATCCCTATATCCTGCACTATCCTGGGCTCATCTTTGGCGAGGCAATCACAGTCTCTTGTAATATTTGTAAGAAAATTCATGTATCCTATCTTGCCATCGACCGCTTTTACCGCGCCGTACGCATATTCTACCATCTTCTCCTGTAAATTTGCAAGTGTTTCACTCCACTTAGCTGTCAACGCATCGGTCTTACA
>CAZHPY010000116.1:0-1933 GCA_964534705.1 uncultured Planctomycetia bacterium
CCCAAATATCAAATCCGGGTTCATCCAATGCCACCCGCAGCTGATATAGCCCCGTGCAGAAAAGTTTTATACGCCCTGTCGTCAGCAGTAGGCTGGACCATCAAGGTCACCGCCTGCGACAGAAGGGTCAGGTTACAGTCCAAAGTCGCTTTGTGAAGCGGCCATAAGAATTTTTTTGGCATAGAACTGTATATGGCTTGGTGTGCAAGGATTTACGTTGAGCGAATGCAGGAACTGACCGACCAAACGCCCAGCCGATTAATAAGGACATCCTTATAGTATGCTGGGCTTAAGGGAGGGAATTCCTGCAAATTCGCGAAACGTAAACCGTAGCACACGGCAAAAAAATTCAGGCCGCGAACAAAAGACTTTGGGCTGGAACCTGGTGATGGCGACCCCGCAAGGCCCGCCGTCTGCGTTGTTGGCTAAGGCTTAGGGTTAACTGTTACTCGTGCGTATGGTGGTGATCGGGATGTTCGTGGGTATGGACGTGGGTCTTGCCTTCGTGGGTGTGGACGTGGCTATGGATAAGATTGTGCTTTTCGAGCAGATCGCTGTCTTTAAGGACATCGCATATATCGCCGTCCCTTACGACCATCTTCTCCTCGCTCAATACTACCGCCCTGTCTGCTATCTCCCCTACGATATGGATATCCTGCGTCGCCGTAATTATTGTTTTGCCTTTTTCGCTCAGCTTTACGATAGTTTCTATAAGATGCCTTGTCGTGCGCGGATCAAGGCCTGCGGTCGGTTCATCCATCAGGAATATGTCCGGCTCCATGGCCAGGACAGACGCTATAGCAACCCGCTTTTTCTCGCCAATGCTTAAATATTGCGGGTGCCTTTCCTTCAGATGTTCTATGGCCATGAGCGACAGGCTCTCTTCGAGCCGCGTCTTCATATCTTCTTCTGGCAGGCCAAGCTGAATAAGGCCAAACATGATCTCGTCTTTTATGGTCGAATTGAACAGCTGTATATCGGGGTTTTGGAAAACTATACCTACGCGGGTCCTGAACATTTTCTGGAACACCGGATCGGAAAGGCCGTCTTCGCTGAGGACCACCCCGTCGAAGCTTACCGTCCCGCTGCCCGGGAACGCAAGGCCTGCAAGCAATTGCAGTAACGTTGACTTTCCTGAGCCGTTCGCGCCCAGCAATGCTATCCGCTCGCCTTTATTCACCATTAAATCGACATCTTTCAAAGCGGCATACTTGTTCAGATATGAATAAGAAACGCCTTTCAGTTCATATAATGACTTATCTGCCATATCTTTTGACCTCTCCCGTATAGCCGCGCGCCAGCATTGCCATGTACACATCTTCGCTCATTTTGATCGACCTCTTGAATAGATACCCTATACGGGACCCTATCCATTTACGCGCCTGCCTGCCGTCAAACTTCTTGATAAGGCGGCTTCTCAATCCCATATGCATCTCTTCAAAGACTTTTACAAAAAAGAATATGTAACGATAGGTCATGTCCAGTATCTGTATGAATATATTTGGGATCAGAAAATATCTCAATGCCCTTAGAAGGATATTATGTTTAGTGGTGATAGCCATAAGGACGGCAAATGATACGCATGTAGCGACCCTTAGTATAAAAATGACCGCGCTTTTAACGCCATACATAAAAACTGCGGGTATCGCGATAAAAAGAGTGAAGATCGGGATAAAAAACCATACCCTTTTTATAAAGAACGGGATGCTTATGCCTGATAACACGGCAAGCAGGATGCTTACAGAATAAAAAAACAGCAGTTGTGGAATGCTCCTCAAAAAACATGTCAAGACTATCAAAATAAGGAAGGCCAATATCTTTAACCGCGGATCGGCCCTCTGCAACATACCCGGCGAGCTTGCGATCTCCTCCGCAAATACCGCATCCTTAAAAAAATTAAACGCGCCTTTTATGGAACGGCTTAAGAAGTTCA
>CAZHPY010000117.1:0-1832 GCA_964534705.1 uncultured Planctomycetia bacterium
CTTCTCCCTGCGTAAACCTGCCGCTGAATACGCTATCCAAAACGGTCTTTTCAAGCAATTCGATATTCTTTCTCTTCTCTACGGAGATTTCTACTACCGGATCGTTTTTAAATAACCCTGAAACGCTTTTTTTGTCTATTTTTTTACCAAGATCCGTTTTATTGATTATTACTATTTTTTTCTTTCCCTCAATAAGCCTTATAAGGGCCAGGTCTTCTTCATTTATTACGCTTGAAGCATCCAGCATCAGCATGACTATGTCTGAACGTCCGATATAAACCCTGCTTTTATCTGCGCTGGCCTTGTACAGCTCATCATTCACCATGCCTATGCCGGCTGTATCAGCAAGACGGATAGGAATGCCTTTTATATTGATCATCTCCTCTACCGTATCCCGCGTAGTCCCGGGAATAGGGGCCACAATGACCCGGTCCCTCTTAAGCAGAAGGTTCATCAGGCTGGATTTTCCGACGTTTGGTTTTCCGCAGATAACGGCCAATACGCCTTCCCGCAGGACAACGCCCTCATTAAAACTGTCTGAAAGGGCTTTTAGCCTGGCTGCCAAAACATCGATCCTGGCAGCAATATCTTCCTCCTTTATTATATCCAGTTGCTCATCCGGAAAATCTATTGCGGCTTCGATGTGCGAAGCTATGGTTATAAGGCCATCGAGGAGATCAGCTACATCTTTTGACAGCTCTCCATCAAGCTGGCCTATTGCGGCGCTTAGAGATGCTTCCGTCTTCGCCCTGATAACATCAAGGACCGCCTCGGCCTGGACAAGATCGATCCTGCCGTTCAGGAAAGCCCTCTTTGTAAATTCTCCCGGTTCCGCCAGTCTTGCGCCGCAGCCGGTTATAACACCAAGGACATTTTTAACTGCCTGGATCCCGCCGTGGCAATTTATTTCCACCACGTCTTCCTTCGTGTAACTTTTTGGCGCCCGCATGACCGTCAGCAGCACCTCATCCACTACTTTGTCTCTTTGACACTTTGACACTTTGACACTTTTCTCCACAATGTGCCCATAATGCACTGAATACGTCTCATATTCAGACGGCCGCTTCCCATCTTTTGCAATAAATATACTATCGGCGATCGCAAGCGCCGCAGGTCCGCTCATGCGGACAATGCCTATACCGCCTTCTCCTACAGGCGTAGCCGGAGCTACTATGGTATCATCTATTACACTTTTATGCATTCCCTTGAACCTTTAACGGCGAAATAAGCCTTGGCATCGCCTATAACGAACAGTGATCCGGTAACAAGTATCAGGTCCTCTTTCCCGGCGGCGAGCAAGGCATTTTCCAGCGCCTCCCTGACATTGGAAGTCATAAGGATATTATTATGGCCGCTCCGTGTCTTACAGGCTGCTTCTTTTATTCTTTCCGCATCCATTGCTCTTTCCGTTACGCTGGACCTTGTCAATACAATAGAATCGCTTATAGGCATCAATTCTTCAAGTATGCCACTTATATCCTTATCTTTTGATACTCCCAGGACAAGGACAAGTTTTTTATACTTAAATATCTTTTTTATTGCTGCGGCCAAGGCTCCGGCGCTCGCTTTGTTCTGAGCGCCATCAAACACGATATACGGCTCCCTGCTTATTACCTCTAACCGGCCTTCCCAGCGCGCGCATTCGATGCCTTCCCGCACGGCTTTCATTGGTATTGATATCCCGCGCAATTTCAATGCTTCTATTACACCTACGGCGGTGGCGGCATTTATTATCTGATACTGCCCTATAAGATGCGATTTAAGCAAGGGGTACTCATTCGACATACCGTGTATATTGAACACCTGCTCGGATTCATTGGAATATGTTTCCG
>CAZHPY010000118.1:0-1706 GCA_964534705.1 uncultured Planctomycetia bacterium
TTTGCTTCCCTGATAAGCTCCGAGAGAGCGTTTATATCTTCGGGAAACGCGACGCTTTCGGCGGATCCACCCTTCAGGTTCGAGCTGTCTTCAAAATAGGATCGTATGGCGTCGCGGTCTGTCTTGATGAGCATGGGTCGTTGCCTTAATAGCTTATCTGAAAAGCTTTTTTAACCTTTTCTGTGGTATCCCTTATGGCTGATACGGCCTCATTCACCTGTTGCTGTATCGGGGCCAGGTCGAAACCGATCATATTGGATGGGCCTGTTTTTACGAGGGATCTTGATACTAGAAGGCTGACTAGCTGGTAAGGATTGGTTATATTCTCATAATGTTCATCCACATCAACCTCAAATTCCCTGATCGCCGGATATGGCGCCTTTGTATAATCCTTATATTTCACCATGCCGCCTTTAAGGTGAAGCTTTTCTATCGTTATACCCGGCAAGCCGTTCTTTATCTTTTCGTTCTTATTTACCGTTTCCAGCGCCTTAACCACTTTAAGGCTGTTAAGATTGTTCTCCTTGTTCTTATTCCGGACGACATTGACCAGGCCCACGTCGAATATCATGTCCTTTATGCGGATCTCTTTCCTGAAATAAGAAGAAATATCGTAGTGCACGTATAATTCGTTTATCTGGGCCATTATCTTGTCGTCCGGGAAAGACGCGGCAGGGTTCAGTATTACCATGCCTTTTACCCTAATGGAAGGCTTGAATATGGCGACGTCTATGCAGCTAGCGGTAATTTGCAGGCCGCTCAATGCAGTCACGGTCTTCTCAAAAATAGTCTTTAAGATAAGGTCCTTGGCGAGAAAAAAAGCGAAGACAAAAATTATTATTATGATAAGCGCTATAAATTTCCTATTCACAGCACCTAAGTATATACAGAAATTAAGGCTTTTGCAAGGTTATTTTTTGACCAATGAAATGCCAAGTTTGTATGACCTGGCGAGGGCGCGCTTTATTGCGGGAGAATTTGCGGTAAGCCTGTCTGTTCCTCCGACAAAAAGTTCTTTCGAGTATCTTATTCCGGCTGTTCCGAAGAAGGCTTTGACCACGCTCCTGGAGTTCCTGAAATATTCTGCTTTGTTCTCCCCTGCCACGCAGATGAACGCCCCGGTTTTCACCATAGCCGGACGCCGCATCCTCTTATTCCTGTGCCGTGGCGCCCAAACACTGTTAAACCTGTCTATCATCAGTTTTAGCTGCGCCGGGACCGTGGTGAAATAGACGGGAGACGCTATGATTATGGCATCGGCCTTGCCGACCTTATCATATACGACTCTCATATCGTCCGCCTGGGGGCAGGACGAATTATCGGCGCACTGCCAGCATTCCTGACAAGGACTGATACGAAGATCGTTAAGGATCAATTTATCGGTTTTCGCGCCGGCTGATATAGCGCCGGCCAGCGACTCATTTAAGAGAAGGGTTGTGAAGCCTTTTTGCCTGGGAGTTGAGCTTATACCGAGGACGAACATTTATGAGGTGTCAATTCTCCTTAGTCTTTTTTAAGCCTATGGCCCTGGCAATATCCTTGAATTCTTTTTCACTGATGTCGTCTATGCTTTTACGCCGTTTGGCCAGATGTTCATTGAATTTTATCGCTTTTTCCTGCATCATTTCATGTGTTTCTTCAGAACCGCCTAAAAGCGTGAAATTTTTACCTTTAGTTACCCTGACATGGCCGTCTTTACAGTCCAA